>NZ_VFOO01000001.1:3737706-4049182 GCF_006716115.1 Subtercola boreus
GTGGCGGCCCTGACGGCGGCCGGCCCCGGCAAGTAACCGCACCCCCCACCCCACCCCCCACCTCATCGAGTGGGCAGTTTGGGCCTCAAACCTCCGGTTTTAGGGCCCAAACTGCCCACTCGATGGTTTGTGGAGGGGGGGTCAGAGGGGGAGGCGCATGGTGGTGAGGTCGAGCCAGCGGCCGAACTTGATGCCGACCTCGCGCACGGTGCCGCAGTGCTCGAAGCCGAAGGAGGCGTGCAGGCGGATGGATGCCGCGTTCCCGGCTTCGATGTCTGCGACGACCACGTGGTAGTCGCCGGCGCGGGCGCGCTCGATCAGTGCGCCGAGCAGTTCACGGCCGAGGCCCCGGCCGGTCGCGTCTGGGTGGAGATAGATGGAGTCCTCGACAGTGTGACGGAAACCGCTCTTCGTGTGCCACGCGCTGAGGCTGGCATAGCCCAGCAGCTCGTCGCCCTCCACGGCCACCAGCACCGCGAAACCCTGCCGCCGGTGCGACTCCAGCCACCCCGCGCGCTCCGCCAGGTCGACGGGTTCGTCGGTCCAGATCGCGACGGAGTTCTCGATGGCGTCGTTGTGGATCGCGAGGATGGCTGGTAGATCATCCGGAGTCGCGTCTCGAATCTGCATGGTGCCTCCCGCCTGCAACTCTAGGGCGGAGGCCGGCCGAGCGGGATGCGGCCACCCGCCGGGCGGCGGGACGCCGTACATTTGAGGGGCGAGGTCGCGTCGGCCCCGCACGCGAGGAGGTGTGGCGTGGCAGGCAGGAGGTCGAGGCTCGGCGCGCTGTTCCGCCGCAACCGGCTCCCCCTTCTGCCGATCGACTCTGCCGTTGTCGCCCGCGCAGTGGACGAGGGTGTGCTCATCACCCGCCTCGCGCTCACGATGGCCACGAAGAACTTCATCATCGTGGGGTCGATACGGGAGGATCGGGCGTTCGACAGCGAGAGCGCGCGGGTGTTCGTGCGTTCTGAGCTCATCGACCTGGCGCTGGAGCAGGTCAGCTACGCGAGGCGCATGCGCGCAGAGTCCGCGACGCTAGTCGCGAAGAAGCGCAAGTCGGGCACGCAGACCGAGGAGGCGGGTGAGGAGCTGCGGCTGCTGACCCAGCGGCGGGTGACGTATTCGGCGCTGGCCTCTGAACTCACCCGGCTGCGCGGCGTTCCGAGCGTCGTCGACGAGGTCGTCGAGACGGCCAGGGAGAGTGCGTGGAGCGAGGTGCGCGCGAACGTCGAGGGGCGGCTCGACCGGGTGGCGGGTTCTGCGACTGAAGCCGACTACGCGCAGAAGCGGGCGGGGCGAATGATGGCCCTCCGCCACATCGACCTGCAGGCGCTCGGGCGCAACACTCCGGGCCGGGCGGCCCCGAAGCTGCGTTGAGTCGAGTCGACTCAAGTTTTTCGCGAACCCGGGAATGCGGCCCGGGGGTCCTACGTTGACATGAGTCGAGGGCACTCACGTTTCATCAGGAGGACACATGCCTAACACCCCAGACTTCACCGCAGACAACCAGAACGAGGGCAACTCGTTCGACGAGTTCCTGGCGCGCTACCTGCAGGGCGAACGCCAGGCGCAGGCCGGCCGCTCCATCGACATCAGCAGGCTGATGAGCCGCCGCACCCACGAAGTGCTCGCCGAGGCGGGCCGTTTCGCGCTCGAACACGGTCACAGTGAGCTGGATGCCCTGCACATCCTCCGCGTGATCGCGAGCCAGAACCCCGCAGCCGACGCCATCTCGCGCGTGGGAGCTTCGCCGTCGGCGATCGTCGACGCCGCTGAGCAGCGACTGCCGCAGACGACCGGTCGCATCGAGACCGCTCCCGTGCTGACGCAGTCGGCCCAGCGGGCGCTCTTCCACGCATACCAGGTGGCCCGGGCATCCGGCAGCACCTACATCGACCCCGAGCACGTCTTCTTCGCGCTCGTGATCAGCCAGGATTCACCCGCGGGCCAGGTTCTCGCAGCCGCGGGTGTGACGCCTGACGCGCTGCAGGCCGGGATGCGGGAGGGTGTCGGCCAGCCTGCCGACGGCGGAGCAACTGCTCCCGACGCAGGCGGTGCTGAAGCGACATCCGAGACCCCGATGCTCGACCAGTACGGCACCGATCTCACGCAGCTCGCCCGCGACGGCCGGCTCGACCCTGTGATCGGGCGTGCCGACGAGATCGAGCAGACCATCGAGATCCTGTCGCGACGCACCAAGAACAACCCCGTGCTGATCGGCGAGGCCGGCGTCGGCAAGACCGCGATCGTCGAAGGCCTCGCCCAGGCGATCGTGGACGGCGGCGTGCCCGAGGCCCTGCGCGAGAAGCGCGTCGTCTCGCTCGACCTGCCCGCGATGCTCGCCGGTACGCGCTACCGCGGCGACTTCGAGGAACGCCTCACGAAGACGATGGACGAGATCGCGTCGCACCGGGACGAGGTCATCGTGTTCATCGACGAGCTCCACACCGTGGTCGGCGCCGGTGGCGCGGGCGAAGGCGGTATGGATGCCGGCAACATCCTGAAGCCGCGGCTGGCACGCGGAGACCTGCACCTGGTGGGTGCGACCACGCTCAAGGAGTACCGCGGCATCGAGAAGGATGCCGCGCTGGAGCGCCGGTTCCAGCCTGTGCAGGTACCCGAGCCCTCCGTGGAGGACGCGGTGCTGATCCTGTCCGGGCTCCGCGGTGCGTACGAGGAGCACCACGGCGTCACCTACACCGATGAGGCGATCAGGGCATCCGTCGAGCTGTCGGCTCGTTATGTGACCGACCGGTTCCTGCCCGACAAGGCGATCGACCTGATCGACCAGGCCGGCGCGCGGCTGCGGCTCCGCCTCGGCAAGCGGGTGGATGCTTCGGCTCTGCTCGCGCACCTGGCCGAGCTCGAGGGGTCGAAGAACGCGGCCGTCGCCGCCGAGCACTACGAGGAGGCGTCACGGTTGCGTGACGAGATCGAGGGTGTGCACGCAGAGCTCGCGGCCCTCGGATCGCGTGCGAAGGGCTCCGCGGGCGCTGCCGCGTCGTGGGACGTTCCGGAGCTGGCTTCCGAGGCTGACGCCGCGGATGCCGCGGCCGTCGTCGACGAGAAGGAGATCGCTGCCGTGATCTCACGGGCCACGGGCATCCCCGCCTCCCGGCTCACCGAGGTCGATCGCGTGCGGCTCGCAGCCCTCGAAGAGGAGTTGCACGAGCGCGTGATCGGCCAGGACGACGCAGTGACTGTTGTCGCCAAGGCCGTGCGGCGCAATCGGACGGGAATGGGTGACCAGAACCGTCCGGTCGGCAGTTTCCTGTTCCTCGGCCCGACCGGCGTCGGCAAGACCGAACTCGCGAAGACCCTTGCGGGGTCGCTGTTCGGCGACGAGAAGTCGATGCTGCGCTTTGACATGAGCGAGTTCGGCGAGCGGCACACCGTGTCGCGGCTCGTCGGTGCCCCTCCCGGGTACGTCGGCTACGACGAGGCCGGCCAGCTCACGGAGCGCGTGCGCCGGAACCCCTACTCGGTCATCCTGTTCGACGAGATCGAGAAGGCGCACCCCGATGTGTTCAACCTGTTGCTGCAGGTGCTCGACGACGGGCGCCTGACCGACGGGCAGGGACGCACGGTCGACTTCCGCAACACGGTCATCATCATGACGTCGAACCTCGGTTCGGAGTTCCTGGCGAGCCGGGGCGGCGCGATCGGCTTCGTCGCCGACCCGACCGCCGGTGGCGGGTTCGGCAGTGACAAGGCGCTGCGGGATCGGGTCATGGGCAAGCTCCGTGAGGCGATGCGGCCCGAGTTCCTGAACCGGATCGACGAGATCGTGCTGTTCAGGAAGCTCGAGCAGCCGCAGTTGCGTTCGATCGTGCAGCTGCTGCTCGGCGCGACGCGTGCGCGGTTGGCATCGCGTTCGATCATCGTGACGGTGACGGATGCTGCGGTCGACCTGATTGCGGAACACGGCTACGAGCCCGAGTACGGTGCGCGGCCGCTCCGGCGGGTCATCCAGCGCGAGGTCGACGACCAGATCGCGGACCTGCTGGTGACGGGCGCGCTGTCCGACGGCGGCGCGGTGACGGTGGATGCTGTCGCCGGGTCGCTCGTCGCGACGGCTGCCCACGCCGCAGCGGCCGCCCCGCTGGCGGCCTGACCCCCGCGCCGCAGCTCGCCCCTCGCCCCCCTCGCGAAGCCCGGGCCCCCTCACGGGAGCCCGGGCTTCGCTGCGCCCGGTCGCGCCCAGCGGTTGCGCTGCGGTTTGTCGCTTCCGCGGGTGCGCGCGCAGGCGCGGAAGCGACAAACGTGCGCGGAACCGCGCGCGATTCGCCCGCGGCGCCGCGGGGCGGGGTCAGCGCGGAGTGGCGGGCTGCGTCGCCTTGGCGCAGTTGAGCAGGGCGGGGCCGGAGGGGGTGCCGTAGCTGTACTCCCACTGGAGATCCTGGGTGTACCCGGTCGTCGCGACCGTGGCGTCCGCCCCGAGTGAACCGTGCAGCCCCGTGATCTCGGGGGACTGCCGCACCTGCACCAGCAGCGTGTCCGAGGCGCCCGCGGCGATGGCGCTCGAGTTGTAGACGAAGGTCTCGCCTGCTTCGTACGGGTCCGCGGTCGGTTCGAACGACCATCCGTTGCTCGTCGACGACACAGACTCCACGGTGAGCCCGTCGGGCAGGCAGAAGCCGAGCAGGATGCCGACATACTCGCCCGGCGAGCTCGCGGGCAGCTCCGGCAGGCCGGTGAGCGTCAGCACGAACGACAGCACTGACGGATCGGTGCCCTGGATCGGGCCGGACTCCGCGAGCACGAGATCAGCACCGCTTGCGACGGCCGCCGGGGCCGCGACGGCCAGCGCCAGCACGGGCACGCCCCACGCGGCTGTCGCCAGCACGGTGCGTCGGCGGATGTCGCGGGTTGTCGTCGGCTCCATGCGCCAGAGTCTAGCGGGGCACCCCCGCAACCGGTTCCGCTGCGGTTTGTCGCTTCCGCACCCGCGCGCGCACCCGCGCTAGCGACAAACGTGCGCGTAACCGACGAAGTAGGAGCGGGAGGGTGCGCGGCGCGCGAGGGGGAGGCGTAAGCGCGAGGGGGGCGCGGCGGCGCGGCGGGGGTGGCGCGCGCACGGTGGCGGGGCCGGGGTCGCGCGAAGCGCGGCGGTGTCAGCGGGCACAGCGGCGCGGCTCGGGCGGCGCGGCGGGGGTGGTGCGGGCACGGCGGCGCGGCTCGGGCGGCGCGGCGGGGGTGGTGCGGGCACGGCGACGCGGCTCGGGCGGCGCGGGTGGCGCGGGTGGCGCGCGCACGGTGGCGGGGCCGGGGGTGGCGCGGGCTCGGCGGCGTCAGCGGGCACGGCGGAGGGGCACGCCGGCGGGGCGGAGCAGCGCGGCGAGGCGCGACGGGCTGTTCGCCCGCTGCCAGTCCCAGCGTCTCACCGACATCGGGAGTGCCCTCAGGCGGTCCTCCCGCACCTTCTCCTGGTAGACGACCTCGCCCGGGGTGGCCCTTGAGGTATTCGGGCTTGAGGTACTTCTGGCGGCCATCGATCTCCCCGACCAGCCGGATGCCCGGCCAGTGGAAGTCGGTCGCGCCGATGAAACCGTCGGCGTCGGAGAATTCGGACTGGAGTTCGGGCATCACGAGACCCGCAATCTGCATACTCACCCGGCTTGCCGATTCGGCCGGCGAGTCTGCCAGGTCGGTGCAGAAGTCGATGACCATCTCTGCGCGGTGCCTGCCCCGAGTGATGCCCGCGGCGTCGAGGCCAGCGCGCAGATGATCTTTCGTCAGACGGTCTCTCCGTTTGCGATGGAGCACATGGTCTGCCGAGGCGACCGCCGACCCAAAGGATGCGGAGGCGGCGAGATCGGCCGTCGTGCGCGCAACCGAGGTCACGAGCATCCCGTTCACCTCGACGATCTCGGCCGAGTCCAACCGGGTCGGATGGGCCACTGTACCCGCCCGGGAACGCCCACCCGACGTGCGTTCCATCAGTCGGTGGATGTCGCTCGGCCACGATCCGAGGATCGGCATCCCGTGCACGACCGCAGCCGACCAGTGCGACAGTATCGGGCGGGCGCCGGCTGCGATGGACGCTGCGCGGCAGAGCGCGAGGTACTGCTGAGCTTCGTCCATCGCACACCAGCTGCCTTCAGCGATAGACGTGCCGGGCCGGAGCCGACGGAGCGATCCTCGGGTGGCGGCGCGCGCGAGCTCGCGGCGGTGGCCCTCGGCGCGCTCCACCTCGCGAACGGTGGTGAGTTCGGGGTCGTTCGACATCGTCATGTTCCGACACTGGCCGAACGGCACCGCAACGCGGCAGCGCGCAGGGCTATCTGTGGACAACTCGCTGGTTGCTTCGTCCTGTGGACGAGCTCAGTCCTCGGGCAGAGGGGCCGCCAGGGTGATGACCGGAACGGACCAGGGATCGGGCGCGGCGAGGAGCCGACTTTCGACGTCGGAATCAGCCGGAGCGCCCGGGCCTGCCCGGGTCTCCTCGGAGCCCATGGGGCCTGAGTGTAGCCCCCCGCGAACGGGTCCCGAGCAGGCATCACCTCATCTTTCGGCGGACGCTGATCCCGCGACGGCCGGTCCCTGGACTCGGACGAGTGAGCACACTGCGGCAGGGCGCGGCGGGTGGCCCGCACCGGTGCCGTGACACACTGGGAACATGAGCTTCCCCGACGTTCCGCGCCGCGAACTGCTGGGGCAGGCCGTCGCCTCGGTGATCCGCGACCAGATCCTCCGGGGCGAGATCCACCAGGGGGAGCGGCTCGCGCTCGCGCCGCTGTCGATCAAGATGAACATGAGCATCACGCCTGTGCGCGAGGCGCTGCTGCTCCTGGCGCAGGACGGCTGGGTGGCCCACGAAGCCCACCGCGGTTTCAAGGTCTCACCCATCCGTCGGCAGGACGTGATCGACACCTACCTGATGTGGGCCTCCGCCGAGGGTGAGCTCTCGGCGCGCGCGGCCCTCAAACGGTCGGCTGCCGATGTCGAGGTGCTCCGGATGATCGACCAGCGTCTCGGCGAGATGGACGACCACCACACGGAGGCGGCGCTCGCGGTGAACTCCGAACTCCACGGCGCGGTGCACCGGATCGCCGATGCCCCGAAGCTCAGCTGGTTCTCGGATGCCGCTGTGCGCCTCGTGCCGCTGCGCTTCAACGATTCGTTCCCGTCGGTTCCCGGCTGGGCCGAAGTCAACCGCTACGGGCACACGCCCATCATCGATGCGATCGAGTCGGGGGACGAGCAGCGCGCCCGCGAACTGATGCACGCGCACTTCATGACCACGGCCACCCTGCTGCTCGAGCAGCTCGACCAGATCTCGTTCTGGGACGAGCCCCCCGCGGACGCCTGACCCCAGGCCGTCAGGCGGCCGCCACGGCGGCGCGGGAGTAGGCCTTCAGGTCGAAGGCGGGGTCGACGGCCTGGGCGGGGGTGAGGGGAAGGCGGTTGCCGAGGATGCGCCGCGCGGCGAGGTGGTCGGCCGTACTGTTGACGGATTCCACGCCGAGCAGGGTGTCACCGCGGAAGCAGAAGACCGAGAACTTGCCGGAGGCGGGGTCGCCTCGAGTGAAGGTGGTGGCCGCGACATCCACCATGCCGGCGATCTGCAGTTTGTTGGCGCCCTGCTGCGACCAGAACCACGGCAGCTCGACGTACTCGATGGGGGTGCCGGTGAGGGTCTTCGCCAGCACTTTGGCCTGGTCGACCGCGTTCTGCACGGATTCCAGGCGCGTCATCGTGCCGGTGTGGGCGTTGGGATAGCTGCAGCAGTCGCCGATGGCGTAGATGGACGGGTCGCTGGTGCGGAGGAAGGCGTCGACGACGATTCCATTCGTGACGGTGAGGCCCGCGGCATCCGCGAGCTCGGCGTTCGGCAGCACGCCGATGCCGACGACGACGATGTCAGCCGGGTAGACCTCGCCGCCCGCGCCGACGCCGGCGGTGACCCGCCCGCCGCCCGGCCCGCCGCCGCCCTGCAGCGCGACGATGCCCTCGCCCAGGCGGATGTCGATGCGCTCCGCCCCGTGCAGCCCGGCGAAGTGCGAGGACATCGGCGGCGTCAGCACGCGGCCCATGATGCGCTCGCCCTGTTCGAGAACGGTGACGTCGAGGCCGCGGGCGGCGGCTCCGGCCGCGAACTCGAGCCCGATGAATCCGCCGCCGACCACGAGCGCGCTGCGGGCAGAGGCCAGCTCTTCGCGGAGCTCCTGCGCGTCGTCGAGCGTGCGGAGGTAGTGCACTCCGGCCAGGTCCGCCCCCTCGATGGAGAGCCGGCGGTTGCGTGCACCGGTTGCGAAGACGAGCACGTCGTAGGCGAACACCTCGCCGGTGTCGGTGGTGACGGTACGGGCGGATCGATCGAGCGAGCTCACCGTGACCCCGGGGTGGAACGTCACGTCGAGTTCGCTGAAGAACCTGTCCGCCCGGAGCGGCAGAGCACTCGCGTCGGCTCCCTCGGCGATGAAGTCCTTCGAGAGCGGCGGGCGCTGGTAGGGCAGGTGCGTTTCCGAGGCGAACACGTCGATTGCGCCGGGGTATCCCTCGGCGCGCAGCGAGTCGGCGAGTTGGATGCCCGCCTGACCGCCACCCAGAATGACCACGCCCGCTGCGGCACCACGGCCAGCCCCGCCCGAGCCCGCCCCGCTCACGACGCCACCTGCGTCTCGGGCACATCGACCACGATCGCCGGGATGCGCGACCCCATCTTCAGCTGGCAGCCGAGCCGCGACCGCTCTTCGTCCCGCGGCGCGGCCGTCTCTTCGAGCATCTCCTCCTCGTCGTCGTTCGGCTCCGGCAGCTCGTCGAGGAACTCGGAGTGCACGTAGACGTGGCAGGTGGCGCACATGGCCTGCCCGCCGCATTCGCCCACGATGCCGTCGATACCGTTCATGACGGCCCCGCGCATGACGGTGGTGCCGGGTACCACGTCGACGACGTCGCGCGATCCGTTCGGGTGGCAGTAGGTGATCGTGGGCATGATTACTTCCGTCCCGTCAGCACGCGGGCGGCGTTGGTCACCATCATCTGGCTGATGCTCGCCTCGCTGACCCCGCGTTCGCGGATCGCGGGCAGGATGTTGTCGGAGATGTTGGCGTGGTGCCAGTTCGGCGCGACCCGGGAACGCCAGGACGGCGGGGTGTTGATGCTGAACACCCCGGCGTCGTGCGACAGGGTCAGACGGTCTTCGTAGCCCTCCTCGACGAGCTGCACCAGCATGTCGATGCGGTCGGAGTCGCGGAGCACCTGTTCCATGCCGAAGCGGTCGAGCCCGATGGTGGATCCGTTGTCCATGATCTCCTTCAGGTAGTCGAGGTCGGTCGAGTCGCCGCAGTGGCCGATCAGAACGTGTTCGAGCGGCACGCCGGCGTTCCGGAAGAAGGCCTGCTGGTCGCGCCCGGTGAAGTGTTCGACGTGGGTGTGCGTGCTGATCGTGCGTCCGGTCTCGTGGTGCGCGGCGGCGGCCGCGCTCATCACCCGCCCGACGCCCTCGGTGATGCCGTACTCGTCGGTCGCGATCTTGATCAGCTGCGCTTTCACGCCGGTGTCGCCGATGCCCTCGGTGATGTCGCGGATGAAGAACTCGGTGAGCGGTTCCGGCCCGTCGACCATCAGGCCCGGACCATGGGTGTTGAAGAACGTGGGGAGGTCTTTGAACGTGTAGAAGCCGGTTCCGACGACGATGTTGACGTCAGTGGCGGCTGCGACCTTCTGGATGCGCGGGATGTAGCGCCCGAGCCCCGGCACCGTGAGGTCGACGACCGTGTCGATGCCTTTCGCCTTCAGCGTCTGGAAGACCGCGACCGCCTTCGCGATCATCGGCTCCTCGCCCTCCCATTCCGGGTCGGGCCACTGCTGCTCGATCTCGGGGTTCTTCGTGAAGATGTGTTCGTGGGTGAGCGTCACGCCGAGGTCTTCGGCGGCGACGGGGCCGCGCACAGTTTCGATGGTCGTCATGTGAGGAGCACTTTCGTCGGTTCGTGGGAGGCGCTCGTCGGGTCGACGACGCCGTAGCTCTGGGGGGTGGATGTTCTGGCCGTCGCCAACGCGGACCGGATCATGGTCACGTCGCTGGCGACCGTCACCATGCGGAATCCTGCCGCCGACTGCCGGGCGGCGTTGCCGGTGATCGCCGCGACCTTGCCGGCCCGGCCACAGGCATCCTGGATCGAGGCGATCGCCGCGAGTTGTCGCGCATCGCTCGACTGCTCGACGCCGACCGGCAGCCCGCCGAGGCTCACCGCGAGGTCGGCCGGACCGATGTAGACCCCGTCGACGCCCGGGGTGTCGACGATCTCGGCGACGTTCGCCAGGCCCTTCGCCGACTCGATCATGACCAGGCAGAGAACCTGGGCATTGACCGTGGCCGGGTCGGAGCCGAGCCCGTAGACCGCCCGGAGCGGCCCCCAGCTGCGCTCGCCGTCGGGATGGTAGCGGCACGCCCGCACGGCCCGTGCCGCCGAGGCCGCGTCTTCGACCATCGGCACGATGACTCCCTCAGCGCCCGCGTCGAGGGCCTGCCCGATGAGGGCGGGGTCGTTCTGCGCCACGCGCACGAGCGGGGTCGTGGATGATCGTGCCACCGCCCGCAGCATGGTGAGCAGAGTGTCGGCCGAGGTCGTGCCGTGCTGCTGGTCGATGTAGAGGTAGTCGAACCCGGCCAGCGCGAACTCCTCGGCGATCTGGGCGCTGCCGAGCATGCAGGAGAGGCCGACGGCGGTCTCACCCGACGCCAGCACCTCCTTCAGTCGGTTCGTGGTGGTCACGGCAGTAGTCACAGCCGGTACCAGCTCCGGGCGGTCTCCGACATCAGCTTCGGTGCCATCGACGCCGGCACCACCTCGAGCAGCTTCTCCAGCTGGTCGTCGTGGCGGTGCGGGTAGTCCGTCGCGAACATCAGCAGGTCGTCCGACCCCAGCCAGTCGACGATGCGCTTGGACTGCTCGACCGTGCCGAGGTCGGAGGGCGCGACAGAGAACCGGATGTGGTCGCGCACGATCTCGAAGGGCAGGCGGTCCACCCACGGGGTCTCGCGGCGGAGGCCCTTCCACTTCTTGTTCATGCTCCAGCCCCACATCGGCACCCAGGTGAAGCCCCCTTCCATCACGGCGACCCGGAGCGTCGGGAACTTCTGGAACGTCCCCTCGAACACCATGCTCGTGAGCTGCGCCAGGTAGAGCTGCGTCTCGGCCGCGTACTCCTCGGCGTAGTAGGAGGAGTAGCCGGTGGGCGACGGGGCATCTTCGGTGGTGCCGCCCCACTGCAGGCCGACGACCAGGTCGTTGCGGGTCGCGGCCTCGTAGATCGGATAGAAGATGCGCTGGCCGTAGAGCCGTTCAGAGCGCACCGGCAGCATGACCTGCACGAAGCCCGGGTGCGAGCCGACGCGGTCGATCTCGGCGGCAGCCGCGAGAGGGTCCCGGGCCGGGATGACCAGGGAGGCCGAGAGGCGGGGGTCTTTGTCGAGCCACTCGGCGATGATCCAGTCGTTCACGGCGCGGGCGAGTGCGGGCGCCCAGTCGGGGTGACGCAGCGAGTCGATGCCGTAGTAGCAGTTGACGATGGCCTTCTCGACGTTCCACGGGTCGAGCAGGTCGGTCTGCAGCATCCGGAGCTTCGAGGCGGGTTCCTCGCCGTCGTGCCGCCATTCGGGGCGTGCGGTCGTGGTCGCGCCGGGCGGGTACGAGTAGCGCGGGCCGGTCGGGCCGTGCCAGCCGCGTTCCTCGGTGGCCTGCACCCAGACGGGCTCCATGTAGGGGAACAGCGACTCGATCGAGGGGACGTTCGCGTGCACGTCGATGTCGATGACGGAGCCGGTCCAGAGCTTCGTGCGGGGGGTGCCGGAGAGCAGTGCAGTCGTCATGGGGCGCTCATTTCTCGTTGGTGGTGGTGGTGTGTGCGCAGGCGGTCGGCGCCTCAGGGGCGCTGCCGGTGCTGCCGAGATTCTTGGCGCCGGATGCCCGGGGCTGGGCCTTCAGCGAGAGCACGATGTAGTCGGACTCCACCCCGACGTCGATCATCTCGGCCTTGTACGGCCCCTTGATGCGCCCGACCGCGCCGGTGTCGACCTGCTCAGCGACCGCCTCACCGGTCTCGATCGCGATCGCGAACGGGCGGGCGTGCAGGTTGTGCGGGTCCCAGTACGACTGGCCCGAGCGGATGTCGAACTCCCAGTTGTGCCAGGGGCACGTGACGATCGTGGCGCTCGGGTCGAGGCTGACGTTGCCGGGCCCGGTCGAGGTGATCTCGTTCACGATCTGGCCCTTCGCGAGCGGCCCGCCGAGGTGCGGGCAGCGGTTCAGCATCGCGAAGAACTCGTGCTTCACCTTGAAGATGCCGATCTCGCGGCCGTTGATCTCGACGAGCAGCCGGCCGTCGGCGGGGAAGTCGTCGACGCGGCCCACGACGAAGCGCTGCTGGCGCTTGGGTCGGTCCGTCGCGCCTGTCGCGGTGGTCGGAGCTGTTTCGGTGCTCACAGCGGTCGTCCTATCTGGTGAGGAGGTCGGGCAGTTCGGCGGCGGTGGGGGTCGGGGTCGGCGCGGATGCCCCGCTGAGCCACGACGGATCGAGGGCCGACATAGTGGTGCAGCCCATCAGCCGCATCGTGCGGATCATCTCCGCGCGGAGGATCTCGAGCACGTGCGAGACGCCGGACTGCCCGGCGACCGCGAGGCCGTACGACGGCAGCCGCCCGACGAGCACGGCTTTCGCCCCGAGCGCGCGGGCCTTGATCACGTCGCTGCCGCGGCGCACACCGCTGTCGAGGAGGATCTCGACAGCGTGTCCGACTGCGTCCGCGATCTGGGGGAGCACCGTCATCGTGGCGGGGGCTCCGTCGAGCTGGCGCCCGCCGTGGTTCGACACGATGATGCCGTCGGCGCCGAGAGCAACGGCCCGCCGGGCATCCGCCACCGTAAGAATCCCCTTGACGACCAGCGGGCCGTCCCAGTGGGAACGCATCCAGCGGATGTCGTCCCACGAGGGGGAGTGCGAGTCCTTGCCGGTGCGGGTCATCTCGGTGAGCTCCATCGGCTTGCCGTCGCTCGTGAGGTCGGCAGTGTTCGGCAGCTCGAACGGCATGCCGTCGCGCATGAAGCGGTAGACCCAGCCGGGCCGGGTGCTCATCCGCGGGGCCATCCGGGCGATGTTCTGCAGGTTGATGCGCATGTTGTAGCTGAACCCGTTGCGGAAGTCCTTCTCCCGGTTGCCCGCGACCGCCGTGTCGATCGTCGCGACGAGCGCGCCGAAACCGGCTGTCTGGGCCCGGGTGACGAGGGTCTGCATCGCCTGCTCGTTCGAGAACCGGTAGGCCTGGAACCACTGCTCGCCCGGCGTCTTCGCGATCTCCTCGAGCGAGTAGCCCGAAGCGGATGTCGCGACATGCACCGTTCCGGCTTCGAAGGCCGCGCGGGCGATGCCGAGGTCGCCGTCGGGGTGAACGAGCCGCATGCCGCCGCAGGGCGCGGTGAGCACGGGCATCGAGAGGTCGAAGCCGAGAACCGTCGTGCGGAGGTCGGGGTCGGGCACCCAGGTTGCGCCGTGCGGCGCCAGCGAGATGTCGCTGAATGCCTGCCGGTTCCAGTTCAGGGTGATCTCGTCTTCGGCGCCGCCGTCGACGTAGTCGAAGATCGCTTTCGGGAGCTGCCCGCGGGCGACGCGGCGCGCATCCGTGGCGTTCCGCACCGCGTCGAGCCGCCGCGCGGCCAGCCGCGTGGCAAGAGGGTTGATGAAGGGGGGCACAGGGATCAGAACTCCGTCGGGGAGGGCAGCCCGTGGCCGGGCTTCAGGGGCAGGTTGTAGAGCTTCGACGCGTTCTCGCCGAGGATGCGGCGGCGGCGGTCTTCGGGGAAGCTCTCGGGCACCGACTCGTAGGGCGAGTCGAAGTCCCAGTGCGGGTAGTCCGAGGAGAACATCAGACGGTCGGCGAAACCGGCGCTCTCGAACAGTTCGTAGACGCCCTCGGTCTGCTCGGGGTGCTCCGGCTCCTCGAGCGGCTGGGTACTGAACCAGAAGTGCTCCTTGAGGTAGTCGGAGGGCTTCCGTTCGAGATGGGTGAGCTCGTCGCGGAGCTTCTCGTAGGTCGCATCCAGCCGCCAGCTGTAGGGCACCACCCAGTCCCAGCCGAGCTCGAGGGCGGCGATCTTCAGCTTCGGGAAACGGTCGAAGGTGCCCTCGTACACGAAGCTCGGCACCATCGCGAGCGGCAGCACCGCGAACGCGGCGTGCATCTCCGAGTAGAAGTTCTGCCGGCCCGCACCCGTGGGTTGCCGGCCCATGCCGGGTACATGGAAGCCGAGCGGGATGTTGTAACGCTCGCAGGCCTCGAAGATCGGCCAGTAGCGGCGTTTGCCGATCGGGTCGGCGCCGGCCGGTGACATCAGCACCTGCACGTACTTGTCGCCGTTCGGGCCCTCCATGCAGCGCTCGATCTCCTCCGCGGCTCCCGGCAGGTCGCGGGCGACGGTGATGGATGCCCGGAACCGGTCGTCCGCGCCGCACCAGGTGTAGCCGAGCGCGTCGTTGTACGCGCTGTAGAGCGACATCGCCATCTCGTGCGGCATGTTCACGCCGCCGTTGGTGATGATGTACGCCTGCGGACAGGTCAGCACGACGGCGCTCATGTCGAACAGGTCGACGACCTGCTCGACCGCGAGATGCGGATCCACTCCGACCCGGCCGTTCTCGTCGACCGCGTCGAGCCGGTGCGTGAACTCGCGCTGGGCGGGGGAGACGCCGCCGCCGAACGTGCCGAGGCCGTACCGGCTGATGTAGTCCTTCCACTTCTGGGGGAGGTGCTCGGCGACCTGCGGGTCGGTCGGCACGGGCATCGGGTGGAAGTCGACGTCGATGACACCCAGCTTGCTGCCGGGGGCGCCGACCTCGGGTACGGTCTCGCCGGCGGTGGGGCGATCGGTGATGGTCACAGTGGTTCTCCTTACCTTGGGAAAAGCGGTCTAGACGAGCACATCTTTGGAGGTCTCCCGGGCGAACAGCACCGCGACCAGGGCGATCACGTTGACCAGCACGCTGAAGAGCACCACGTAGAGGGTGTTGGGAGCGCCGCCTCCGGCGATGAGCAGGGCGGAACAGATGAGCGGCGTCAGCCCGCCGACCGAGCCGGCGATCTGGTAGCCGAGCGATGCCCCGGTGTAGCGCAGGTGAGTCGGGAACAGTTCGCCGAGCCAGGCCGCCATCGGTGCGTAGCAGATCGCATGACCGACGCCGATGATCCCCATCGTCAGGTAGACGCCCGGGAGGCTGTGCGCGTTCAGCTGCTCGAACATGAAGAACGCACTCACCGCCTGCACGACAAGGCCGATCGTCACGACGAGCTTCCGGCCCCAGTAGTCGGAGAGCGCCCCGAAGATGGGCTGGCAGACGAACCCGATCGCCGCGGTGAAGAGCACGACGGTCGACATCTGCGAGGCGTTGAAGCCGACCAGCAGACCGTAGGAGGCCGCGAAGGTCGAGTAGACCGAGCTGATGGCGAACGGGCCGACGACCAGGCAGATCGCGATGATCAGCGCCTTCGGGTGCCGGAAGACCTGGATGATCGGGGCCTGCTGCTTGACCGTCCCGGTGGCTCCGGCGGCCGCCTTCTGCGCGGCGAGGAAGATCGGGCTCTCGTGGATGCCGAGCCGGATCCAGAGCCCCACGACGATGAGGATCGCCGAGAAGAGGAACGGCAGGCGCCAGCCCCACGAGAGCAGCTGGTCTTCGGGGAGCAGTGCGACCAGGGCGAACACGCCCGTGGCGAGCAGGATGCCGCCGGTCAGCCCCATCTGCGGAAAGCTGCTGGAGAGTCCACGGCGCTTCGGTGAGTGCTCCATGGCGATGAGCACGGCGCCGCCCCATTCGCCGCCGGCGGCGATGCCCTGGAGGAAGCGGAGGATGACGAGGATGACCGGCGCCGCCACTCCGATCTGGGCGTAGGTCGGCAGCATGCCGATGATCGTGGTGCCGATCCCCATCACGATGATCGAGAGCACGAGCATCCGCTTGCGCCCGATCCGGTCACCGAAGTGGCCCCAGATCGCGCCGCCGATCGGACGGGCGAAGAAGCCGACGGCCAATGTGGCGAACGCGGCGAGGGTGCCGACAGCAGGATCGACAGCCGGGAAGAAGATGCGCCCGAAGACGATGGCCGAGGCGATGCCGAAGACGTAGAAGTCGTACCACTCGATGAGGGCACCGACGAAGCTCGAGACGAGGACGCGTCTCACTTCTCTCGGCGAGGCCAGCTGGACGGCCTGTGGATCGGGTTCTGCGACCCCTACCGTTCCGTTCGGTGATTCATTCACAAAGATCCTCCGTTGCATCCGTGAGCGCCGCGTCATCGCGTCTAGGACACGCTACTTTTTATCTTTTATAAAATCAAGCGGACGGGCGGAAACGGTGCATGAGCGCGAAGCGCTAGGTTCGACGTATGCGGCTTGGCGTTCTCGACATCGGCTCGAACACGGTTCACCTCCTCCTCATCGACGCGCACCCGGGGGCCCGGCCGATCCCGTTCGGCTCGTTCAAACGGGCGCTGCAGCTGGTGGCATTCCTCGACGACGACGGGGCGATCGACGAGTCAGGGCAGCGGGAGCTCATCGACTTCATCACGGAGGCGGCCGCCTTCGCCCGCACGCACGACGCCGAAGACCTGCTGGCGTTCGCCACGTCGGCGATCCGCGAGGCGGCGAACGGCGAGGCGGTTCTCGCCCGCGTGTTCGCGGAGACGGGCATCCGGCTCGCCGAGCTGAGCGGGCCGGATGAGGCGGCGGCCACGTTCCTCGCCGTGCGGCGCTGGTACGGCTGGGGTTCGGGCAACATCCTGAACCTCGACATCGGTGGGGGATCGTTCGAGCTCGCCATGGGGGCGGATGAGCATCCGGAGCTCGCGTTGTCGGTGCCGCTCGGCGCCGGCCGGCTCACCTGGGACCACCTGCCGGGCAACCCGCCGACCGCGAAGAGCGTGAAGGCGGCCCGGCGGTACATCCGCGAGACGCTCGAAGAGCCCATCGCCGCGCTGCAGCAACTCGAGCCGGCGACCATCGTGGCGGCGACCTCGAAGTCGTTCCGTTCGCTCGCCCGCATCACGGGGGCGGCGCCGCGCGCGGCGGGTCCCTACGTGAAGCGCGAACTGCACCTGCGCGATCTGACCCTCTGGGCGAACCGACTGGCCGCGATGAGTGCGGCCGACCGGGCTGAGCTGCCGGGGGTCTCGGATGTCCGCGCGAAACAGATGCTCGCTGCGGCCCTCGTGGCGGAGGCCGCGCTCTCGGGACTCGGTATCGCGGTCGCCGAGATCTGCCCCTGGGCTCTCCGGGAGGGCCTCATCCTGCAGCGTTTCGACCAGCTGCGGGCGCTCTGACCGGCGTCTGCCCTGCCGCTGCCGCGCACGGATCGCGCACCGACTCTCCCGCGGAATGTCCGCTGGATTATCTCTTGGAAAGTCCGCTAGATTCTCTCTCGGACGGGGGTTCACCAGGCAACCCTTCCGGGCGTGCCTGACGGTGTCGGCACCCTTCGACCACAACGGAGCGGGGACGCCATGGGCGCGAGCAGGAACACGACCGGTATGAACGACGAGACGGCCGTCGACGGCGAGCGGAGCGGCCTCAGCCGCCGCGGCCTCCTCGGGCTGGCTGCGACCGGCGGGGTCGGCACGGTGCTGTTCTCAGGCGGAGCGGCATCTGCCGCACCGCTCGCGCAGTCGTCGAGCGCTGCATCGGCGTCGGCCGCCGCGGGCGCGGGTGCCCGGGGCGCTGTGGTCGCAGCAGACGTCGCACCGGTGAACGCCGGGCTCGGCTTCGACCCCGGCCTCACCCCCTTCCCCCTGCAGGACGACCTCAACTTCCAGACCCAGTTCAACTACGGCGAGTCCGCGTACGGCGCGGCCGAGGTGGGCGAGGTCGCCTCGGCCGTGGCCGTCGCCACCAAGGCGATGGAGGGTCTCACCTCAGCCGACCTCCCGGTCTACCAGCCCTACAACGACGCCTTCGAGGCTCTCGCGGTGCGCCTGGCGAAGGATGCCGACACCGACCTCGCCGCGGGCCGGTACGTCAGTGCGCGCTCGAAGTACCTGCGGGCCGCGGGGTACTACACGGGGGTGCTCTTCTTCGTGCTCGGCACCGACGCCCCCACTCGCGAGCCCGAGATCTACGCGTCGATGCAGCGCTGCTGGGCCGCCGCCGCAGCCCTGCTCGAACCGGTCTGGACGCGCGTCGAGATCCCGGCTGTCGTGCGGTTCCCGGATGCGGCGGGGAACCCGGTCGCGCAGAACGTCACGATCCCGGCGTACTGGGCCCGGGCATCCGGAACCGGAGCGAAGCCGACCGTCATCATCAACAACGGCAGCGACGCGCAACTGGTCGACACCTACGCCTACGGCGGTGCCGCGGCCCTCGAGCGCGGCTACAACGCGCTGATGTTCGAGGGACCCGGCCAGGGTTCGATGCTCTTCGAGAAAGACCTGCCCTTCACGCCGTACTGGGAGGACGTGGTCAGCCCTCTCGTCGACTTCGTCATCGCCCAGCCGGAGACCGACCCCGCGGCCGTGGCGCTCACCGGGTGGAGTTTCGGCGGCCTGCTCGTCCTGCGCGCCGCCGCCCACGAGCCCCGGCTGAAGGCCGTGGTCGCCGACCCGGTGCTGTACGACTGCACCCAGCCGTACGCGGCGCTGAAGGGGATCCCCGACGAGGACTACGTCTACTACTACAACAGCCTGCCGAAGACAGGTCTGCCCCCGGCTGTTGACCAGTCCCAGGCGCAGCTGCGCTTCCTGCTCAACAAACGGGGCGAGATCATGGGGCAGCAGTTCCACGCCCGCGCGCTCACCGGCCAGCCGATCTTCGATGTCGTCGAGCTTCTCGCCGCCTTCACGCGTTACAACGGCGACCAGGCGTTGTTCGGCCAGATCACGGCCCACGCGCTGCTGCTGACGTACGAGGCCGACACCTTCTTCGAGGGCCAGGCCGGCACGGCGGCCGGGTGGATGACCGGGGCGGCCTCCACGACCTCCTACGACTTCACGCACGAATCGGGCGCGGAGTTCCACGACGCCCCGATGGGACCGCAGGTGCGGAACGAGGTGGTGTTCGACTGGCTCGACGGGATCTTCGGTCACGCGCCGACGCCCCCCACGCCGCCTGCGCCCCCTGTGCCACCCGTTCCGCCGGTCAACCCGGCGGTGCCGGGCCACGGCGGTGCGGGAGCGGGTACCGTCAAGCCGGCGCTCGCCGCGACGGGGCTCGAGGCCGGGCCGGTTGCTGCGATCGCGACCGGGCTGGCGACGGCGGGTGCCGGAGCCGCGGTGCTCGCCTCCCGGTTGGGGGCGAAGCGCCGCTCCTCCTGACGGCCCGGCGCGGGCCGCTCTGCCGCATGTAGAGTGGAAGCCTGCCCGACCACGTGGTCCGGGGACGGTCAGGCGGGCACGCTGTGCAGTGCCGATCCGAGGCTTGAAACCTCCAGCATCTTCGTTTCTTCAGAAGCCTGGGGGTTTCTTCATGTCCGACGCACTCCGCCTGCCGAACAGGTGGCTCTCGCTCGCCGTTCTGGCGCTCACCCAACTCGTGGTGGTACTCGACGCCACCATCGTCACGATCGCGCTGCCGGATGCCCAGGCCGAGCTCGGCCTCAGCGATCTTGAGCGCCAGTGGGTCGTCACCGCCTACGTGCTGGTCTTCGGCGCCCTGCTGCTGCTCGGCGGCCGCATCGCCGACTACTGGGGTCGCAAGCGCGCGTTCCTCGTCGGGCTGCTCGGCTTCGGCATCGCGTCAGCCCTCGGCGGACTGGCGCAGAACGGTACCGAACTCGTGATCGCCCGCGGCCTCCAGGGCCTGTTCGCCGCATTGCTCGCCCCGGCGGCCCTCGCCCTGCTCACCGTCACCTTCGCCTCGGGCCGCGACCGCAACACCGCGTTCGCCGTGTTCGGCATCATCGGCGGCAGCGGTGCGGCCGTCGGACTCATCCTCGGCGGCGTGCTCACCGAGTTCACCAGCTGGCGCTGGTGCCTGCTGGTGAACGTGGTCTTCGTGATCCTCGGATTCATCGGCGGCATCCTGTACCTCCGCGAGAGCCGTGCCGAGGGCGAGAACCGTCTCGACATCTGGGGCGCAATCACCGTCACGCTCGGTCTCGGCTCGCTCGTGTACGGCTTCAGCCTCGCCGAAGACGGCTGGGGGTCCGCCAACACCATCGGCTTCCTCGCGCTCGGCGCGGGTCTGCTCGTGCTCTTCGTCGTCATCGAATCGCGGGTGGCGCAGCCGCTCCTGCCGCTCCGGGTCGTCGCAAACCGGGTTCGTGGTGGGGCGTTCCTCATGCAGGCGGTCGTCGGCAGCGTGCTGATCGGTGCCACGCTCTACCTCACGTTCCACTTCCAGATCGTGCTCGGCATGCGCCCGCTCATGGCCGGCCTCGCCAACGTCGCCATGACGATCGTCATCCTGCTGGTCGTGCCGTTCCTCACGAAGCTGCTGCCGACGGTCGGCCCGCGGCCGCTGCTCATCGCCGGACCGCTGGTCGGCGCGGCCGGCCTCTGGTACCTCAGCGGAATCACCCCCGGCGGCAACTACTTCACCGAAGTGCTGCCCGGGCTCGTGCTGCTCGGCATCGGCCTGTCGATGCTCTTCGTCACGCTGCAGAACCTCGCGCTCACCGGGGTCGCCCCGCATGATGCCGGTGCGGCGTCCGCCACGGTCAACGCGGCCCTGCAGATCGGCGGCTCGATCGGCGTCTCGGTGTTCACGGCGATCTACGCCGGCGTCGAGCAGCGCTCGCTCGAAACGGGCACCGACATGCTGGCCGCCTTCACCGACGGCTACTCCGCGGTGTTCATCGCGGCGGCCATCGCGATGGTGGCGGCATCCGTCATCGCCGTGATCTTCATCCGCGGTTCGAAGAGCGACCTGCTGCCGCAGAACGAGCACCCCGTAGCCGTCCACCTGGGCTGAAGTAACGACCGCCCACCACCCCATCGAGTGGGCAGTTTGGGCCCCAAATCTGCGATTTCAGGGCCCAAACTGCCCACTCGATGAAGGGGTGGTTGCCATCTGGTCGACACCGAGAACACGACACCGTCGATGTTCGTGGCCTTCAGCGTCGCCCACTGCGGATCGGTGAGCTCGTCGATCTCCCCGCCGAAGTACACGCCCGCGTTGGCGACCAGAACGTCGAGGGCGCCGAACCGCTCCACGGCGGCCGTGACGACGGCGTCGACGTCGGCCCGCGAGGAGATGTCAGCCGGCACGACGAGGGTGCGGGCATCCGGGAACCCGCCGACCGTCTCGGCGAGAGCCTCGGCGCGACGCCCGGAGACGACCACGTTGGCCCCGTTGTCACCGTCGGCGCACCCCGGCATGTCCCGGCGTGCGCCGACGGCGGCGGCGACTACTGCTGGATGAAGGCCAGCAGGTCGGGGTTCAAGACGTCGGCGTGCGTGGTCAGCATGCCGTGCGGGTAGCCCTCGTAGATCTTCAGGGTCGAGTTGCTGAGCAGTTCGTGCTGCTTCAGCGCGGCATCCTTGTACGGCACGACCTGGTCATCGTCGCCCTGGGTCACCAGCACCGGCACGGAGATGGCTTTCAGGTCATCGGTCTGGTCGGTCTCGGAGAACGCCTTGATGCCTTCGTAGTGTGCGAGCGCGCTGCCCATCATGCCCTGCCGCCACCAGTTGGCGATGACCGGCTCGGAGGGGGTGACGCCGTCACGGTTGAAGCCGTAGAACGGCCCGGAGGCGACGGCCTGGAAGAACTCGGCACGGTTCGCTGCCAGCGCGCTCCGGAAGTCGTCGAAGACCGAGATCGGGGTACCGTCAGGGTTTGCGTCCGTCTGCACCATCAGGGGCGGCACGGACGACACGAGGATGGCCTTCGCCACGCGCCCCTGCGGTTCGCCGTACTGGGCGACATAGCGGGCAACCTGGCCACCGCCGGTCGAGTGGCCGATGTGCACGGCGTTCCGCAGGTCGAGGTGCTGAACGACGGCATCGACGTCGCTGGCGTAGTGGTCCATGTCGTGGCCCGTGCCGATCTGGGAGGAGCGACCGTGCCCGCGCCGATCGCTGGCGATCACACGGTAGCCCTTCGCCAGGAAGAAGAGCATCTGGGCGTCCCAGTCGTCCGCTGACAGCGGCCAGCCGTGATGGAACATGATGGGCTGCGCGTCAGGGCTGCCCCAGTCCTTGAAGTAGATCTCTGCGCCGTCGTCTGTTGTCACAAATGCCACGATGAATCCTCCGTCGTCATGTCGAACCGAGCTGCCCCCGGAACGCCTGTCAGGTGTCATCGCTCCTCGCTGCGGCGAAGAGCGTGTCTCCAACCTAACGGCTGCGTCAGACTGGGGGAATGCTCCGAGAACTCTCCCTGCCGACCGCGCTCGAGACGCGCGACGGTTCGTTCCTGCTGCGGGATGCCCGGCCGACGGATCT
The DNA here is from genome assembly GCF_006716115.1 of Subtercola boreus. Lineage (NCBI taxonomy): Bacteria > Bacillati > Actinomycetota > Actinomycetes > Micrococcales > Microbacteriaceae > Subtercola > Subtercola boreus. Next base: position 3,760,082 of record NZ_VFOO01000001.1, read on the forward strand.
CGCCGCGCTCATCTTCCTGATGTCGGATGACCCAATCAGCGCCGGCCGCGGCGATGTCGCCTCACCCGACGATCTGCAGCTCTACGCAACCGCTCTCGAACGGATCGCTGCTGACCCGTCGAACGCGTTGCTCGTCGTGGTCGACCGGTCGGACACCGTGGTCGGCACGATGCAGCTCACCGTGATTCCCGGCATGGCCCGCCGTGGTTCGACCCGGCTGCTCGTCGAGGCGGTCCGCGTTCAGAGCGCAGAGCGGTCGAAGGGCATCGGCGGGGCGATGATGCGGTGGGTCACCGACACGGCCGCTTCGGAGCTCGGAGCCCGGCTGGTGCAACTGACATCGGATGCCGCCCGAACCGAAGCACACCGGTTCTACGAACGACTCGGTTTCACCGGATCCCACATCGGCTACAAGTACAGCGTCGAAGTGGACGGGATCTGAGAGACCCGTTCTGGCCGCCAGGAGGCGGTCAGTCCTCTGACGGGCGTTGCCGCTGCTGCTTCGTCTCGGAACGTTGGCCTTTCGCGGCGAGCCGCCGGAGTTTCGACCCGCGGGTCGCTTTCGTCGGGCGGCGAGGGGCGGCATCCGGAGCCAGCGCATCAGCGACCATCTCGGCGAGCCGGGCCAGTGCGGTCTCGCGATTGCGCAACTGGGACCGGCGTTCCGAGGCTGTCACCGTCACCGCGCCGCCGACGATCCGACGCCGGAGCTTCGACAGGAGGATCGCCCGCTGGGTGTCGGTGAGGGCGGCCGAGCCGGCGACGTCCCAGATCAGTTCGACCCTGCTGTCGGACGTGTTCACGTGCTGCCCGCCCGGCCCGGACGAGCGCGAGAACCGCCAGCCGAGCTCAGACGACGGGATCGTCAGAGCGGGTGAAACGACGAGGTCCATTCACCCAGCGTGCCACGCACGGTGCCTGCCGTGATCACGGACGGCGGAGAGCCGCCGAAGGCACCTGCCAGAGGCACGCCTGCGCGCGGCACTCCCCCGGGTCAGTTGCCGCGGTAGGGCGAGAAGTCGGGCGGGCGCTTCTCGTTGAACGCGGTGATGCCCTCGAGGGCCTCGGGGGAGTCGCCGAAGAGGCGGAGGCTCGAGTACGCCATCTGCCCGATTCCGGCGAAGTGCTCGGTGTCGGTGTTGAACGACTGCTTCAGTACCTTCAGCGAGGTGGGGGAGAGGTTCAGGATCTCGTCGGCCCACTGCCGCACCTCGGCCTTCAGCTGGTCGGGTGCGACGACCTTGTTGATGAGGCCCCAGTTCTCGGCCTGCTCCGCGGTGTACTTGCGGCAGAGGAACCAGATCTCGCGAGCCCGCTTCTCGCCGATGATGCGGGCCATGTAGCCGGTGCCGAATCCGGCGTCGAAGGATCCCACGCGGGGCCCGTTCTGGCCGAAGATGGCGTTGTCGCTGGCGATCGTCAGGTCGCAGAGCATGTGCAGCACGTGGCCGCCGCCGATGGCGAACCCGTTCACCGCCGCAATCACGGGCTTCGGAACGTCGCGGATCACCCGGTGCAGGGATTCGACCTCGAACAAGCCCGACTCCGAGGGGCCGTAGTCGCCGGTCTCGGCCCGCTGCTTCTGGTCGCCGCCGGTGCAGAACGCCTTCTCTCCGGCGCCCGTCAGAGTGATGGCTCCGACGTCGTCGCTGCCCCAGGCGAGCTTGAAAGCGTGGATGAGTTCATCCACGGTGCGAGCCCGGAACGAGTTGTACCGTTCGGGTCGGTTGATGGTGATCGTGGCGAGGCCGTTGTCGACCTCGTAGAGAACGTCGGTGAATTCCATGTTCGCGGTGTCCTTTCGGGAGAGGGGCAGGTGGGGTGTAGTGAGGTGGGTGGGGCGGATGCCCGGATGGCGGCGTCGCGGTTCAGGCGAAGTCGGGGCGGCGCTTCTCCACGAAGGCGGCGATGCCCTCCCGGCCTTCGCCGTCTGTGAACAGCTTCGCGATCTCCGAGCGCTCGGAGGCGTTGCCTTCGGCCAGTGGCAGGTCGAAGGCAGCATCCACCGTCCGGACGACAGCTGCCTGGGCGGGTGCGGATGCCCGGGTGAGCGTCTTCGCGAGTGTGAGGGCCTCGGCCAGAGCCTGGCCCGGCTCGACGAGACGGTCGACGAGGCCGATGGCATGGGCATCCGGAGCAGTGACCTGCCGCCCGGTGAGCATGATGTCGAGCGCCCGGCCGCGACCGACGAGGCGGGGCAGGCGCTGTGTTCCGCCGGCGCCGGGAATCAGCCCGAGTTTGACTTCGGGCAGGCCGAACTGCGCGTCGCCGCCGGCCACGCGCAGGGTGCAGGCGAGGCTGAGCTCGAGTCCGCCGCCGAGCGCGACGCCCTCGATCGCCGCGATCGCCAGCAGCGGTGCGCCGGCGAGGCGGTCGACGACGGCCCGGAGGCGGTCGCCGTACGCTTCGAAGCCCTCGAAGTCGATGGAAGCCATGAGCTTGATGTCGGCGCCCGCCGCGAAGAAGCCCGGGATCGACGAGGAGATGACGATGACCTTGGCGGGCGCCCCCGCGTCGCCGGGAGCCGGGTCGAGTGCAGCGTCGAGCGCGGCGTCGAGCCCTTCGATGATCGCGGTTCCGAGGGCATTGGCGGGCGCGCTGTGCAGGTCGACCTGCAGGATGCCCGGGACCGCCCACTCCCAGCTGACCGCCTGTGTCGTGGTGTCTGTCATGGTCTGCTTCCCCTCTACGCCATCGTCAGGCCGCCGCTGACGGACAGCGTCTGGCCGGTGATGTAACCGGTGGCGTCGGAGGCGAAGAACACGACGGCTGCCGCGATGTCGCTCGGCTGGCCGAGCCGGCGCATCGGAACGGCGCGGGTCATGCCCGAGATGACCTTCTCGGCGTCGGCGCCCGACTGGTCGGCGAACTTCCGCAGCGCCGGGGTGTCGGTCGGACCCGGGCAGACCGTGTTCGCGGTGACGCCGCTCGTGGCGACCTCACGCGCGAGCGTCTTCGTGAAGGCGATGGTGCCGCCCTTCGCCCCCGAGTAGACGGCTTCGAGCGACGACCCGACCCGGCCCGCGTCGGAGCCGATGTTGATCACACGCCCCCAGCCCCGTTCGATCATGCCCGGTACGACGGCGTGCGTGACGCGCAGCTGGCCCTTGAAGTTGAGGTCGATGATCTTGTCCCAGAAATCCTCTGTGGTGTCGACGAAGTTCATGAAGTCGTCCCAGCCCGCGCAGTTCACGACGACCTCCACGGGGCCGAGCGCATCGGTGACGGCGGTGACCGCGGCGGCCACGGATGCGCTGTCGGTGACGTTCAGCGACACCGGCACGGCCTCGCCGCCGGCCGCGGAGATCTCGTCGGCGACGCCGGTGGCAGCCTCGACGTTCAGGTCGGCGACGGCGACGCGGAAGCCCGCCTCACCGAGTGCCAGGGCGATGCCCTTGCCGATTCCCGAGGCCCCGCCTGTGACGAACGCGACTCTGTTGCTCATTCTGATCTCCATTGATGTGTGGTGCGGGTGGGCGGTGCGGATGGTGCGATTGTGCGGCGGTGCGGTGGTGACTCAGTGGTCGACGAGCGTGCCCGTCCAGTCGACCGGCCCGGCGAGGATCGAGTGGCTGGTGAGCTTCCGCCCGAGCGTACTCTGCGCCTCCCTGGCCGCAGCGATCACCAGGTCGAGGTCGAGCCCGGTGTCGACCCCCATCTCCTCGAACATGCTGACCAGGTCTTCGGTGGCGATGTTTCCGGTCGAACCGGCCGGTACCGGGCATCCACCGAGCTCGCCAAAGCTCGACTCGAAACTCTCGCAGCCCGCTTCGAGGGCGGCGTAGGCGTTGGTGAGGCCCTGGCCACGGGTGTTGTGGAAGTGCGCGGTGAGTTCGACGCCCGGCAGCCGTTCGAAGGCCGCCCCGAAGAAGTCGGAGACGTACGCGGGGTTCGCCATGCCGGTCGTGTCGCCGAAGCCGATCTCGGTGGCGCCCATCTCGGCGAAGCGCTCGGCGAGGCCCAGCACGCGGTCGAGCGGGATCTTTCCTTCGTACGGGCACCCGAACGACGTGGCGATCACAGCGTCGAGCTTGAGCCCGGCATCCAGGATGCGCGTCGCCATCGCCTTGTCGTCGGCCATCGTCTGTTCGACGGCCCTGTTGATGTTCTTCAGGTTGTGCGTCTCCGAGGCACTGACGAAGATCGACGCCTCGTCGAAGTACTCACGAACGGCCAGGGCGTTGTCGAGGCCCCTGCTGTTCGGAATCAGCACCATGCGCGACACTGTCGACGGCAGGTGGATGCCCTTCAGCACCTCCACGCCGTCGGAGAGCTGCGGAATGACGTCGGGCCGCACGAAGCTGGCGACCTCGATGCGGGTGAAGCCGGCGCGGCCGAGCGATTCGATGAGCCGGATCTTGTCGGCGGTGGCGATCACCTCCGGCTCGTTCTGGAAGCCGTCGCGGGGGCCGACCTCGCGGATGACAACGCTGCTGGGTCTCCGACTGCTCATACTTCTGCCTCCTGTAGTCCACTGTTCATGCTGTCATCGCCGCCAGCCGGCCCGCGGCGCGTTCGAGCGACTCCCGGTGTTCGGGTGCCGCGACCTCGATCAGCCGACGGGCGCGTTCGGCGAACCCGCAACCGCGGAGGTGCGCCGCACCGTGTTCGGTGACCACCACGTCGACGTCGGTGCGGGAGGTCGTGACGGTGTCGACCGTGGGAACGATGGTCGAGTGCGACCCGCCGGTGGAGCGCACGGCGATGATCGACCGGGCACCGGAGGCGCTTGCGGCCCGCGAGAAGTCGGACTGGCCGCCCACGGCACCGATGTAGGTTCCGCGCCGCATCTCGGCGTTCACCTGCCCGCTCAGGTCGACTTCGATGGCCGAGTTGATGGAGACGAGCGACCGGAGGTGCGAGAGCGTGCGGGCGCTGTGGGTGTAACTGGCCGCACAGAACCGCACGGGCAGGTCGTCGAGCCGCTCGTAGAAGGCCGTGCTGCCGAGAGCTGCACCGGTCACGATGACCCCGGTGTCGATCTCCTTGCGGGCACCCGTGATGACGCCGCGGTCGACCAGGTCGGCGATGCCGTCGGTGATGAGGCCCGAGTGCACGCCCAACTCGCGGTGCCCGCGGAGGTCGGCGAGTACGGCGGCGGGCAGTGCTCCGACGCCGAGCTGGATGGTGTCGCCGTCCTCGATGAGGCCGGCGATGTGGCCGGCGATCGCGAGGTCGACGGGTGTGGAGACGGTCAGCGGCGCCTCGAGCAGGGGCCGGTCCGTGCGGATCGACGCGGCGAACCGCGACACGTGGATGCCTGCGCTACCGCTGGTGACGGGCATCCGTTCGTTGATCTCGGCGATGATCACGCGCGTGTGCTCGATCGCGTCCGCCGCGTAGTCGACGCCCACCCCGAGAGAGCAGATGCCGTTCTCGTCGGGGGGAGACACCTGCACGAGCGCGACGTCGCCGGGCAGTTCGCCGCGCGCGAACAGGTCGGGCAGGCCCGAGTAGTTCGCCGGAACCACTTCGAGCCGGCCCTCCTTGCTGAGGTGCCGCAGGTCGCCGAGCGCTCCGTAGGAGACGATGCTCAGTTCGGGGGGAGGGTTGCGGGTGATCCGTTTGTCGAAGGTGAGGCCGACGAAGGCGGTGACCGGGCCGATGTCGTGCAGCTGGTCGAGCAGAGCGTGCACGAGCGGCGTCGGTTCGGCGCTCGTCTGGCTCCACCAGATCTCGTCGCCCGCGTGGATCAGGCCGGTCAGGTCGATCATGAGTCGAGCCGCTGGATGAGCGTGGCCGTGCCGAGGCCGCCGCCGCAGCACATCGTGACGAGACCCAGTTCGACGTCGCGCCGTTCCATCTCGGCGAGGATCGTCGCGATCAGGCGCGAGCCGGTCGCCCCCACCGGGTGGCCGAGGGCGATGGCGCCGCCGTTCACGTTCACGCGGCTCATGTCGGGCTGCAGCTCCTGCTGCCAGGCGAGCACGACGGAGCCGAACGCCTCGTTGATCTCGATCAGGTCGATGTCGTCGATCGTGAGGCCGTTGCGTTCGAGGAGCTTGCGGGTGGCCGGGATCGGCCCGGTGAGCATGATGATCGGGTCGACGCCGACGGTGGTCTGGTCGAGGATGCGCGCGCGCACCTTCAGCCCGTGCTTCTCGGAGGCGGCCCGCGAGGCGAGCAGCACGCCGGCCGCGCCATCCGTCAGTGGAGACGACGTGCCCGCCGTTACCCGCCCGTTCTCGGAGCGGAACACCGTCTTCAGGCCGCCGAGCGTCTCGAGCGAGGTTCCGGGGCGCACACTCTGGTCGCTGGTGCGGAGCTGCCCGTCGAGCTCGAGCGGCACCATTTCCGCGTCGAACCGGCCGGCTGCGATCGCCTCGGTCGCGAGGGCGTGCGAACGGACGGCGAACTCGTCCATCTCCTCGCGACTGATGTTCCAGCGTTCGGCGATGAGTTCGGCGCTCTCGCCCTGCGGCACCATGTCGTAGAGGTCGAGCAGTTCGGCCGGCCACGCCTTGCCGTAGAGCTCCTCGATCTTGCCGACCGAGTTCATCGGCACGTGCGTCATGTTCTCGACACCGCCCGCGATGACGAGTTCGTGCATCCCCGAGGCCACGAAAGCGGCGCCCATGGCGACGGATGTCTGTGCCGACCCGCAGCGCCGGTCGACCACCACGGCGGGCACTTCGGGCGGGTAGCCGGCCTGCAGCCAGGCGTTCCGGCCGACGTTCCGCGACTGCTCGCCGAACTGTGCCGTGCACCCGATCACCAGGTCTTCGATGTCGTCTGGGGCCAAGCCGCTGCGGCTGAGCAGATCGGTGTACACCGCGCCGAGCATGACGTTCGGGTGCGTGCCCCGGAACCAGCCCTTCTCGGGGTTCGCCCGCCCCATCGGCGTGCGAACGGCCTCGGCGATGAGCGCTTCGCGGCCGGAGGAGATGAAGGGATTGTCGAAGACCATCAGATGACCGTTCCGCCGTCGACCGGGAGCACTTGCCCGGTGATGTACCCCGCGGCATCCGAGGCGAAGAAGACGAACGACTCGGCGATCTCGTCGGGTTGGGCCCAGCGGCCGAGCGGGATGCGCGCAAGTGTCAGGGCGGCGAGCTTCTCGTTGTCGCGGATGTTCTGGGTCATCGCCGTGGCCGCCAGTGGGGCGATCGCGTTGACCGTGATGGCGCGCCGGGCGAGCTCCTTGGCGAGCGACTTGGTGAGGCCGATGATGCCGGCCTTGGCCGCGCCGTAGTTCGCCTGCCCGATGGTGCCGACGATGCCGGCGGCGGAGGTCACGTTGATGATGCGGCCCGTGCCGTCGTCGGGCAGGTAGCCGAGGGCGGCCTTGCTGCAGACGAAACTACCCATCAGGTGGATGTCGACGACCCGGCGGAAGTCCTCTTCTTCGAGGTTCTTGAACATGGCGGGGGCGATCGCACCGGCATTGTTCACGAGAATGTGCAGCGTGCCGCCGGCCAGCGCCGCTGCGGCTGCGGCGGCCTCGGCGGCCGCAGCACTGTCACGCACGTCGAACGCGAACGACGAGGCGCTGAATCCGTCGGACACGATCGCGTCGGCGACCGCCGCAGCGGCATCAGCGTTCACGTCGGTGACGAGCACAGCGGCCCCGTTGCGGGCCAGAGCCCGCGAGACGGCAGCACCGATGCCACCGCCCGCGCCGGTGACCAGCGCCGAGCGCCCCGAGAGGATGCCCATCAGTAGCTCCGCGGCATGCCGAGCACGTGCTCGCCGATGTAGTTCAGCACCATCTCCTGGCTGAGCGGCGCGATGCGCAGCAGCCGTGCCTCACGGAAGTAGCGGGCCACGTGGTACTCCTCGGAGTAGCCCATGCCGCCGTGTGTCTGCAGGGCGCGGTCGGCGGCCTCGAAGCCGGCGTCGGCGCAGAGGTACTTGGCCATGTTCGCCTCCTTGGCGCACGGCAGGCCCTTGTCGTAGAGCCAGGTGGCCTTCCGCAGCATCAGTTCGGCGGCATCGAGGCGCGCGAGCGACTCGGCGAGCGGGAACTGGATGCCCTGGTTCATGCCGATCGGGCGGCCGAACACATGGCGGTCCTTGCCGTACTGCACCCCGGCGCGAAGGGCCGCGCGGCCGATTCCCAGCGCTTCGGCGGCCACGAGCATCCGTTCGGGGTTCAATCCGTCGAGAATGTATTTGAAGCCCGTGCCCTCGTCGCCGATACGGTCTTCGACCGGGATCTGCAGGTTGTCGATGAACAACTCGTTCGACGAGACGGCGTTCCGTCCCATCTTCTTGATCGGCCGCACATCGATGGCCGACCGGTCGAGGTTCGTGAAGAACAGGGTGAGGCCGTCGGTCTTCTTGGGCGAATCCTCGAACTTCGCGGTGCGCGTCAGCAGCAGGATCTTCTCCGACTCCATCGCCTTCGAGATCCAGACCTTCTTGCCGTTGACGACGTAGTGGTCACCGTCGCGCTTCGCGAACGTCGTGATGCGCGTGGTGTCGAGTCCGGCATCCGGTTCGGTCACACCGAAGCACACATGCAGGTCGCCGTTCACGATGCGTGGCAGGTTCTGCTGCTTCATCTCCTCGGATCCGTGCACGATCACGGGATGCATGCCGAAGATGCTGAGGTGGATGGCGCTCGCCGCGTTCATCCCGCCCCCGGAGGCGGCCACGGCCTCGATCAGCAGGCAGGCCTCCGTGATGCCGAAGCCGTGGCCGCCGTACTCCTCGGGGGTGGTGATGCCGAGCCAGCCGCCCTCTGCCATCGCGTCGTAGAACTCGGTGGGGAACTCCTTGTCGAGGTCTTTGTGCATCCAGTAGTCGTCGTCGAACCGCTTGGCGACATCGGTGACGGCGTCACGAATGGTCACCTGGTCTTCGGTGAGTTCAAAATCCACAATGACTCCGTTTCGCTTACTTGGACCTACCTTATCAAAGGACTGACCATTTAGGGTACCGGCAGAAGACCCAGCTCGTCGGCGATGCGTTCGTTCCACACCGCGGGGCTGCCGAAGAGCTCGTGGTCGAGCTTGGCGCGCTTGTAGAGCAGTTGCAGATCGTGCTCCCAGGTGTAGCCGATGGCCCCGTGCATCGTGAGGGCCGACTCGGCGGAGCGGGAGGCGGTGGCCGTGGCCTGGGCTTTGGCTGTCGCGGCGTGCAGCGATGATTCGGGCAGGCCGTCGTCGACGGATGCCGCTGCGTAGTACACGATCGAGCGCGAGGCCTCCTCGGCGACGAGCATCGTCGCGGCGGCATGTTTCATCGCCTGGAACGACCCGATCGCCGCGCCGAACTGGGTGCGCTGCCTGCTGTACTCCACTGAGAGCGCCAGCATGCGGGTGGCGGCGCCCAGGGCGTCGGCGGCGACCAGAACGGCGGCCCGCAGTCGGGCGTCAGCGAGAAAGGCGTCGGCATCGGCGTCGAGCTTCGTGCCCGCCGCATCCGCCAGGGTGATGTCGCCGGTCGAGCGGCTGCGGTCGAGCAGTTCGCCCGGCTCGATGCTGACTCCGGATGCGCCCACCTCGACGAGGTAGAGGGAGCCGCCGGCGGGCACGACGAGCAGCGTGGCCCGGTCTGCACCCAGCACCGTTCGCACCGTGCCGCTGATCCCGGCCTCTGTGGCGGTGAACGCTGAGGCGAACGCGGCACTGTCGGCCGCGACCGCCAGGGCCGTGGACCGGCCGTTCTCGACGACGTCTGCGGCGGTGGCCGGGTCGAGCGCCGGCAGGGCGAGCACCGTGGCGAGCCAGGCCGACGACGGCGCGGCGCGCATCGCCAGCTGCTCGGCGATCAGCGCGAGTTCGAGCAGCCCGCCGCCCTGCCCGCCCTGCTCCTCGGCCAACCCGACGCCGAGCCAGCCCGCCTCGGCCAGCGAATGCTCGAAGGCCGCCGGATCGGCGCTCTCGAGCGCAGCGCGCACCTGCTCGGGCGCAGCCGTGTCGCCCAGCCAGTCGGCCAGCGCCTCGACGAACATCTTCTGTTCTGCATCGACTTCCCACCGCATGGTGTTCCCTACTTCGTCTTCTGGTCGCCGACAGCGCGGCTGATCTCGTTCACGGCATCCGGGTTCTCGGCCCCTGACAGGTCGCCCTGGGGGAGCCCGAGCGCGGCTGCGCGCACGGCGCGGCGCATGATCTTCTGCGACCGGGTCTTCGGCAGTTGGCTGACGCGGCGCACCAGCGAGGGGGCGAACGGTTTGCCGAGCTCACTGGCCACCAGCGCGCGGAGTTCCTCGGAGACATCCTCGCTCGACGACGCCCGCGGAACCCAGAATGCCCACACGGTCTCACCCTTCGTGGAATCGGGCACGCCCACGGCGGCCGCCTCGACGACGGCGGGGTGCGTGATGAGCACGGACTCGACCTCGGCCGGGGCGAGACGTTTGCCGGCCACGTTCATCACATCGTCGGAGCGACCGAGGATGAACCACTGGTCGTCCTCCACGAGAGCGAAGTCGCCGTGGTGCCACATGCCGGGGAACGTGGTCCAGTACGCCTCGAGGTACCGGTCGTCGTCCTTCCAGACGCCGCGGGTCATCGCCGGCCACGGCTGCCGGCAGACGAGCTCGCCCACCTCGCCGCGCACCGAGTCTCCGTTCGCGTCGACCACATCCACGTCCATGCCGAGCGACGGCCCGCCGAGCGAGCAGCTGCGGATGGTCTCGACGGGGTAGGGCGCGAGGAAGGAGCCGCCGACCTCTGTGCCGCCCGAGAAGTTGATGATCGGAACCCGGTCGCCGAAGACGTCGACGGCCAGCCATTCGTAGGCGCTCGGGTCCCAGGGCTCGCCGGTCGAGCCGAGCACATGCACGCTCGACAGGTCGTAGTCGCGGAAGGTCGTCGAACCCGAAGCACGCAACGTGCGGATCAGTGTGGGCGACACCCCCAGCATCGAGATGCGATGGTTCTGGACGAGCGACCAGAGCCGGTCGATGTCGGGCACATCGGGCGAGCCCTCGTAGAGTACGAGCGTCGCGCCGTTCGCGTGGGTGCCGAAGATCGAGAGGGGCCCCATGATCCAGCCCATGTCGGTGATCCAGCAGAAGACGCCGTCGGCATTCACGTCGAACGAATAGGCGACCTCACTGGCCGTCTTCACGAGGAATCCCGCGTGCGTGTGCACGGCGCCCTTCGGCTTGCCGGTGGTGCCGGAGGTGTAGGCCAGCAGCAGCGTCTCGGTCGCCGGCAGCGCCACCGGTTCGGTGAGGGGCGTGGCGGCCAGGAGTGACTCCCAGGCCACGTCGGTTCCGGATGCAGCGCTGCCACCGCCGACGTTGGTGACGACCACTACGCGCTCGACGGTCGGGCACGAGGCGACGGCCTCGTCGAGCAGCGCTTTCATCTCCACCGTGCGGTGTCGGCGAACCGTTCCGTCGGCCACGATCACAGCGACCGCTCCGGCGTCCCGGATGCGCGCCGCGATCGCCGACGGGGCGAAACCGGAGAACAGCGGCACGATGATCGCGCCGAGCGAGGCGATGGCGTAGCAGGCGACCACGGCCTCGGGGATCATCGGCAGGAACAGCGCGACGGTGTCCCCGCGCTTCACGCCGAGCTCCCGGAGCCCGCCCGCCACCGCCGCAGCGCGTTCGGCTAGTTCGGCGTAAGTCAGGTTCGTGACGGTTCCGTCTTCGGCCTCGTGCGAGACGGCGATCCTTCCCGCGCCCACGTCGTTCTGCCAGCGCGTGAGGCACGCATCGACGATGTTGATCGTCGACCCGGTGAACCATTCGGGCCGCTCGATGCCGGCCGAGATGTCGATGACGCTCTCGTAGGGCGTGCGGAACGGGATTCCCAGGTCGGTCACGACCGCATCCCAGTACCAGCCCACGTCGGCCACCGACCGCGCGCGGAGTTCGGGCAGCGTCCCGATGCCGTGCGACCGGCCCAGGCGGGTGACGTTCGCATTCTCGATGTAGTCGGCGGTGGGCAGCCATTCGTAGACGGCCGGGTCGTGGCTCATTTCGCGCTCCGGGGCATGCTGAGCATCCGTTCGGCCACGATGTTGCGCTGGATGAACGTCGAGCCGCCTGCGATGGCGGTGCCGCGGGACTGGTAGGCGAGGCGCACCCACCGTGCCGTCTCGGGGTCGTCGGACTCCAGCGCGAACTGCCCGCCGAGCGGCGTCATCGAGAGCCGGAAGTCGGCGAGATCCTCCACCAGAGGGCAGAAGAAGAGTTTGCCGATGGAGGTCACCGGGCCGGGGGGCCCGTCATCCGTCGCCAGCGACACCACCCGCTGCCCGATCAGGTAGTGCGTGAGCGCGCGCCCGTAGAGATCGGCGACCGTGTCGCGCACCCGGGCATCCGCACCGAGCGGACGACCGGCACTGTCTGTCGCCTCGCGTACGGCGGTGACGATGTCGCGCACGGCGCGCTGGGTGTTGACCCGGCCGGTGGCGATCGCGACGCGTTCGTAGGCGAGCGTGCCCATGGCGACGGCCCAGCCGCCGTTCACCTCGCCGACCACGAGCTCATCGGGGATGAAGACGCTGTCGAGGAAGACCTCGTTGAACTCGGCCTCGCCCAGCATGTGGCGAAGCGGCCGGATGGTCACGCCCTCGGTGTCGAGGGGGAGGATGAAGAACGTGATGCCCTTGTGCCGCGGTTCGGTTCCCGTGCGGGCGAGCAGAATGGCGAACGAGGCGACGTGGGCGCGGCTCGTCCAGATCTTCTGGCCGGTGATCGACCAGCCGCCGTCGACTTTCGTGGCCTTCGTGCGGAGCGACGCGAGGTCGGAGCCGGCCTCGGGCTCGGAGAACAGCTGGCACCAGATCTCGTCGCCGGTCAGGATCGGGCGGAGGAACCGCTCCTTCTGCGCGTCGGTGCCGTAGTCGATGATGGTCGGGCCGGAGAAGTCCTCGCCGATCGTGTTCAGTCGTTCGGGGGCGCCGGCGAGGTCGAGTTCTTCGGCGAAGATGGCGCGGATGTTCGGGCCCTCGCCGCCCCCGCCGTACTCCTTCGGCCACGACAGTCCGGCGTAGCCGCCGTCGAACAGGGCCTTCTGCCACTGGGTCCAGAACGGGACCTTGGCCACCAGGTCGGCGGGCTCCGGCCAGGGCAGAGTGGGCAGCGTCGCCTCGATGAAGGCTCGGGCTTCGGTGCGGAATCGTGCTTCTTCGGGCGAATCCGACAGGTTCATAGATCATCCTCACGTCGTTCAGGTCCGATGTTACTATTGGTCAGACCAAAAGATCCAGTTCTGGAAGGCAGCGATGACCGGGATTCCTGTAGGCGGCGTCGTCGACACCGTCGAGTTCACCGTGGAGGCGGGCAAGATCCGCGAGTTCGCCCGCGCGACCTTCACCGAAGACCCCCGGCACGCGGCCGGTGAACTAGCCACGGCGACCCACTCGGTGGTGACGGGCCACTACCGCGACCAGCGCGGATTCGTGGCGCGCCTCGGCCTCGCCATCGAGCGCATCGTCGTAGGATCGGTCTCGTGGGAGTACGAACGCCCCCTCATCGCGGGCGACCGACTCGTGGCCACGCGCCGTGTCGAGGCCGACACCGTGCGCGAGGGCCGCACCGGCGCGATGCGTTTCGTGACTCTCGCCACGTCGTTCACGGATGCTGCGGGCGAGACCGCGCTCGTGCAGCGCGAGGTGCTCATCGAGAGGCCAGCGTCGTGACGGCCGGCACTCCGCTGGTGGCTCCGGATGCCCGGCGGATCGGCCCCGTGACGAGAACCGACATCGTGCGCTTCGCCGGTGCGGGCGGGGACTTCAATCCGCTCCACCACGATCCTGACGCCGCTCGCGCCGCCGGCTTCGACGATGTCATTGCCATGGGGCAGTTCCAGGCCGGCCTGCTGGCCGGTTACCTCACCGACTGGGTGGGGGTCGAGAATCTGCGCCGCCTGGAGGTGCGCTTCCGTGCGCCGGTGCGCCTCGGCGACGTGCTCGAGCTCTCGGCGACCGTCGGCGAGGCCGCCGACGGCCTGACGGCCGTCTCGCTCGTGGCGTCGGTCGGCGGCGTCGTCGTCGTCAGCGCCGAGGCATCCGTCGAGGCCCGCTGACCCGTTCGAAACGAGCGGCGCGTCAGCGCAGCGACCAGACCGGGTCGCGCTTCTCGCGGAAGGCCGTGACGCCCTCTTTCATGTCGTCGGTGCCGAAGGCATCGGCGAGCCTGCGCTGCAGAACGTCGAGCGCCTCGCCGAGCGGCAGGTCGCGGGTCGCATCGATCGCCTCCTTGCCGAGCCGCATCAACAGCGGCGATTTCGCAGCGATGCGGCGGGCCCACGCCAGCACCGCCGCGTCGAAGTCGGCATCGGGTACGACGCGGTTCACGAACCCGAAATCCCTGCCCTCCGCGGCCGTCACCAGATCGCCGACCATCATCAGCTCGTTGGCCTTCATGCGGTCGACGTTGCGGTAGATCAGCGCCGAGATCATGAACGGGAAGACGCCGACGTTGATCTCCGGGCATCCGAACCTCGTCGACTCCTTCGCGATCACCAGGTCGCAGGCGAGCGCCAGGCCGAAAGCGCCCGCGAGCACGTCGCCGTTCGCCGCGCAGACCACCGGCTTGCCGAGCGCACCGAGCAGCCGGTAGAGGCGCGGGAACCGGCCGAGCCCCTCGAACTTCTCGTCGGGGGAGCGGTCGTCGGCGAACGCCTTCAGGTCGCCGCCGGCCGAGAAGATCCGGTCGTGCGACGACGTGATCACCACCACCCGCACGGTGTCGTCGTCGCGGGCGGCCTCGAGCGCGGCGAGCAGCTGGTCCATCAGCTCGTCGCTCAGCGCGTTGCGCGTGGCAGGACTGTCGAGGGTCACGACGGCGATGCCCGGATCGGGCCGGTCGGTTCGCACGAGCGGGATGGTCATGGTGCCTCCTTGGTCATCGATTCTCTGGCGTCTCCGGTTCTGCGACGGGCGTCATGCTGCCGAGATGCCGCCGTTCACACTGATCGCCTGGCCGGTCAGCCGCCGCGCCGCCGGCCCGGCCAGGAACGCCACCAGGTCGCCGAGGTCGTCGGCATCCGGCACCCCGAGGTGCGCCGCCCGGGCGGCGCTCGCGAACAGTTTCGCACTGAACCCGTCTTCGGTGATGCGTGCCGTCGACGCCGTGCCGTGCACGAGCGACGGCGTCAGCACGTTCGCGCGGATCCCGTTGCGCTTACCCTCGATCGCGATCGTGCGGGTGAACATGATGATCGCCGCCTTGCAGGCCCCGATGATGGTCTCGCCGGGCGTGGCGGTCTTGCCGGCGTCCGACGCCACCGTGATGATCACGCCGCCGCGACGTTCTGCCATGTGGGGCATCACCTCGCTGACCATCTGCATGGCCGGCAGCAGCATCTGCTGCAGGATGCCGCCGATCGACGCGGTCGGGATGTCGCGGAAGAGCTCCGGCCGATTCTCGGCCACCGTCGAGACGACGAGGATGTCGACCCCGCCGAGCAGTTGCTCTGCCTCGTCGGTGATGCGGGCGGCTTCGGAGGCCGATGTCGCGTCGCCCTGCACGAAGTGGACCGTCGCGCCCGTCGTCCGGGCGAGTTCCGCGCGGGCAGCCTCGCCGCGCGCGGCGTTGCGGGCGACGATCACGATGCGCCGCACCCCGGCGAGCCCGAGCTTCCGGGCCGAGGCGAACCCGATGCCGGCCGAGCCGCCGACCACGAGCGCTCCGCTGTCAGGGAGGGACTTCGGTTCGGGCAGACCCGATCCGTCCCCGCTCACAGCGACACCGTCTTCGTCGCGAGGATCTCCTTCGAGATGATGTTCTTCTGGATCTCGGCCGTGCCGTCGGCCACCAGGTAGGCCATCACATCGCGGAACCGCTGCTGCAGCGGGAACTCCGCCGAGTAGCCGAGGTTGCCGTGGATCTTCATCGACGCCTCGATCGCATCCTTCGCGACCACCGGCGCCCACCACTTGCTCATCGACGCGAGCGACGTGTGCGACCGGTTCTCCTGCCGCAGCCAGAGGGCGCGGTAGCAGACCCACCGCGCGCCCTCGATGTAGGTGGCATGCTCGGCGAGCGGGAAGCTCACCCCCTGGTACTCGGAGATCGGCTTGCCGAACGTCGTGCGGATCAGCGCGTATGCCGCCGCCTCCTCGAGGCTCTGCTCGGCAGCCCCGAGGCACATCAGGCCGATCGCGGCACGCGAGAAGTCGAAGTGGTTCATCGCGACCTGGAACCCGCGGCCCTCCTCCCCGATGAGGTGGCTCTCGGGCACGAAGACGTCGTCGAGGTGGATCGACCCCCAGCCGAGCGGCAGGCAGCCCATGCCCCGCATGTGGTGCACCGACACCCCCGCCGTGCTCATGTCGACGACGAAGCAGCTGACTCCGGATGATCGTGCCGTGCCTTCTTCGCGAGCGTAGACGAGCGACGCGCTAGCCGTCATCGCCCAGCTGATCGCTGTCTTCTCGCCGTTCAGCAGCCACCCGCCCGGCACCCGTTTCGCCGTCGTGCGGAGGGCGCTGGCATCCGAACCGGAACCCGGCTCGGTGAGCGCGATCGCGAGGTTCTCTTCGCCGGCGATCACCGGCGGCAGGTAGCGCTCGCGCACCTCCTCGGTGCCGTGCAGCAGTTGCGCCCCCACGAGGCCGACCTGGATCGGTGCCGAGGCGAGGTTGACGTCACCGTAGGCGAGGGTCTCCGAGGCGATGCCGAGCAGCACGGGGTCGTCTTCGCCCGTTCCGCCGAACTTCTCGGGCAGGCCGATGCCGAGCACACCCAGGTCACCGATCTTCTTCAGCAGCGCGAACGGGAACTCGGTGCTCGCCGAGCGGGCCGTGTAGCCGGGCAGCAGCTCCTGCCGGGAGAACTCGGCGAGGGTCCTGCGGAAGCTCTCGTGCTCATCCGAGAAACTGAAGTCGAGCATCCGGTACCTGTTCCATTCTGCGCGGCACCGTCGCGCGCGCACCTCGATCCTCTCATATTGGTAGAATCATGCAAATGGTCAGTCCAATAAGGAGGCGCCTGTGCCTGTTGTGCGTTCGTATGCCGATTCCGCCGTGGTCATTGCCGGGGCGTCGTCGGGGGTCGGTCTCGCCTCGGCACTGGCGTTCGTCGATGCGGGCGTCACGCGCCTCGCCCTGCTCTCCCGCTCTCCGGAGCGCGGCGAGGCCGCCCGCGAACGGGTGCAGGCCCGGAACCCCGCGGCGACCGTCGAGTTCATTCCGGTCGATGTGGATGATCTCGCGGCCGTCACACGCGCCGTGGCCCTGGCCCACCAGAAGCTCGGCGGCATCGACGTTCTGGTCAGTTCGGTGACCTCGGCGTACCGGCCCGACCTGCTCTCGCGCATCGAGCCGTCGGACATCGCCGGGATCCTGACCGGCCAGGCGTTGCCGCCCATGTACCTCACCCGCACGGTGCTGCCGTACCTGAAGGAGCAGGGCGGCGGTTCGATCGTCCTGGTCGCCTCGGATGCTGCCAAGGTCGCCACCCCCGGAGAGTCGGTGCTCGGCGCCGCCATGGCTGCGATCGTGATGTTCTCGCGCACGGCTGCCATGGAGGCCAAGCGCGACGGCATCCGCATCAACGCCGTCACCCCGTCGCTGATCGCGGGCACGGCCACGGCCGCCCGGGTGCTGACCGACGGCTTCAGCAAGGCGCTCTTCGACAAGGCGGCGACGCTCGCGCACCTCGGTGTGGCCGAGGCGTCGGATCTCGCCGCCCTCATCGTCTTCCTCGGCGGCCCCGCCGCGGCGAAGATCACGGGCCAGGCGATCAGCGTGAACGGCGGCATCTCGGCGGCCTGACCGCCCGGGGGCCCGGCCGGGCTGCCCTCAGCGTCGTCAGCGCAGTTCGGCGATCCGCATCGTGAGCGCTCGCCGCAACGGCGGGATGGTGGTGAGGGCGCGGATGGCGGCATTTCGAAGCTGCCGGCGTCGAGGGCTCCGAATGGTCGCGACGCGGGTCATGCGATCCGTCAGCGCTACGACGCCTGCGGCAACGGGGCGGCGACGAGTCTCGTAGCCGTCGAGGGAGGCGGCGTCTGCGGAGCCGTCGATGACGGCGGCGAGGGTCGCCGCGAGGTCGGTGGCGTCCTGGATGCCCGTGTTCATTCCTTGACCGCCGGCGGGGCTGTGGACGTGCGCTGCGTCGCCGACAAGGAACACCGCACCCGACCGGTAACTCGACGCGAGGCGATGCGCGACGCGGAACCGGGAGGACCAGGCGATGTCGTGGACAGCTGATCCGCGTGGGCCGCGTTCGTCGAGCAGGCGTTGAACGTCGGACGAAGACGGATGCTCGGGCGCCACGTCGACCGTTGCCACGATGCGGTGCCGTCCGCCCGGGAGCGGCGCGACCACGACGAGGCCCTCCTGTGCGAGAAAGAGTTGCACCTCGTCGGCGGGGAGCGGCCAGCTCAGCGTGACGTCGGCGAGCACGAAGGACTGTTCGTAGTCGCTTCCCTCGAACCGGATGTCGGCGGCGTCCCGCACGCGGCTGTGCGATCCGTCGGCACCGACCACGAACCGGGCGCGGATGACCTCGGCCCGGCCGTCGTCGTGCATCACTCCGCACATCACCAGCTCGCTCTCTGTGTCGATGCTCTGCAGCGTCACCGGTCGTCGCACGGTCACGCCGAGCTCAGCCAGCCGGTGCTCGAGCAAGGCCTCGGTGCGCGACTGCGGCAGCATCAGGGTGAACGGGTAGGGCGTGGGCAGGCCGGAGAAATCCAGTCGTGCGAGCACGGCACCTCCGTCGCGCACGGTGAAGGTGGGAACCACGACCCCTTCGGCCATCATCCGCGACGTGACGTCGAGTGATGTGAGCACCTCCAGTGTGCGAGCGTGCACGACGGCCGCCCGGGAGGTGTTGGCACCCGAGGCGAGAGCGTCGATGATGACAACATCGACACCGGCCTGCGCGAGAGCGCATGCCGTGGTGAGCCCAGCGGGTCCCGCGCCGACGATGAGCACCTGCGTTTCGGTTGATTCAGACATCGATCGCTCCTTTCGGTCAACGCTTGTTGGCTGACCCGCAGGCGACTCTACGCCGAGACGAAGCCTTGGTCAACGCGCGTTGGCTAAGATGGCTTCATGCCGTCTCCCCTTCCAAAATCCGAGCAGGCCGCCCGTTCGCGGGCCCGGATTCTCAGCGCGGCCCGTGTGCGGTTCGCCGAGCAGGGATTCGAGGCAACCACGGTCCGGGCGGTCGCAGGAGACGCCAGCATCGATGCCTCGATGGTCATCCGTTACTTCGGCAGCAAGGCGGGCCTGTTCGCGTCGGCGACAGCCGTCGACCTCGGGCTGGCCGACTTCGCGCACGTGCCGCGAGAGGAGCTCGGGGCGACGATCGCGGCTCACTTCTTCGACCTGTGGGAGGAGGGGGGAACGGGCGACCCGCTCCGGGTGCTTCTCGCCTCGGCGCTCCGGGACACAGCCGCCGCGGAGCGGATTCGCAGCGTGTTCCTCGATCAGCTGCTGCCGAGCATCCATCGGCTGGCGCCGGAGGAGGCCGATTCGGCCGACACCCGGGCCGCCCTGATCGCCGCGCAGCTCCTCGGCTTCGCGCTGTGTCGCTACGTGGTGAGGCTCGACCCCATCGTCTCGCTCGATCGCGTCGGCGCCGTCGAGTGGCTCGGCCCCGCGGTGCAGGGGCACCTCGACGGGGTGCACGTCGATTCCTGAGTCGTCGTCAGCGCCCGGTGAACACCGCCGGGCGCTTGGCGAGGAAGGCCGCGAGAGCCTCGGGCATGTCCTCCGTGCGCGTGAGGAGGGCCTGGCCGCGGTTCTCGAGTTCCATGGCGGCGGCGTAGGAGGTGATCTCCGCGTTCGCCTGCATGGCCCGTTTCGACATCGCGATACCGGCCGGTGAATTGGCGCAGATGAGTTCTGTCATGGCGTCGACATCTGCCAGGAGTTCCCCTTCGGCGCTCACCGAGTTGACCAGCCCGATCCGTGCGGCCTCCTCTGCGCCGACGAGCCGGCCCGTGAAGGCGATCTCGGCGGCCAGGGCCGGGCCCACCAGGCGCGGCAGCAGCCACGACACCCCGAGGTCGCCTGCCGAGAGCCCGATCCGCACAAAGGCGGCGTTGAACCGGGCCGACGGGGCGGCGATCCGGATGTCGGCGGCCAGCGCCAGCGAGAGGCCGCCGCCCGCCGCCACCCCGTTCACCGCTGCGATCACCGGCACCTTCACAGAACGGATGCCCGACAACGCCCGCGCCGCACGCTCCTGCAGCTCGAGGAAGTCGAGCCCGGACATGACCGCGAGCTCACGGGCATCCTCGATGTCGTAGCCCGCGCAGAACGCCGATCCTGCTCCCGTCAGCACGAGCACGCGTGCCGTGCGGTCGGCCGTGACCGCTCGCGCCAGCAGTTCCAGCTCGTCGAACATCAGCGAGGTCATCGCGTTCAGCCGGTCGGGCCGGTTCAGTCGAGCGGTGACGACGCCTGCGTCGGATCGGTTCAGGTCAAGGGTCTCGAACTCTGGATAGCTCATGGTCCCCATGATATGGTCCCAGAAATTGTTTGGTCCAACAATTTAGGCCCCGTCACGCGCGGCGAGTGCTGATTTCTGCAGGAGTTGCAGCAGCGTGGCCCGGTCGGCTTCGCCGAGTGAGCTGAAGAGTTCGGTGAGAACGCCGCCCGCGATGGCGTGCCCGTCGTGGAGCACCTGGCGGCCATCGTCGGTGAGGGCGTGCTCGATGCGCCGCCCGCGTCCAGGGGTTCGCGCGATCAACCCTCGGTCATGCAGCCGATTCGCCAGCGTTCCGAATGCCTGATCGCTCTGGAATGTCGCTACAGCGAGGTCGTGACCGGATGCGCCGGGCATCCGATCGATCGCACGAAGGGCATCCCACTGCACGAGGGACACTCCGACGTCCTGCAGGGCGAGATCCATCGTGCGGTGGTTGCGGTACTGGGCACGCTTGATCGCCTGCCCGAGCACTTCCAGATCGGTCGTCATGGTGTTAGTGTATCAACACTCGTACATAAACATATTGAGATAGGTTGACCGTCATGACACCCACTCTCCCCAACGACTTCGAAGTAGTCCAGGCCGGCGACCCCACCACCCGCACCGCGCTCGTGCTGCACGGTGGTGGCGGCCCGCAGACCGTCGCCTCGATCGTGGGCCATCTCGCGCCCCCGTTCCACGTGCTCGCACCGACGCACCCGGGCTGGAACGGCACGTCCCGTCCCGACGACATCGCCTCGGTTGCGGCCCTGGCCTCCGCCTACCTCGACCTGCTCCGCGCGGAGGGCGATCGAGACGTGGTTCTCATCGGCTCCTCCATCGGCGGATGGATCGCCCTCGAGATGGCCGTGCAGGCGGCTTCAGACAGTTCGTACTTGGGCATCATCGGTGCCGTGGTCGACATCGATGGTGTCGGTGTCGTAGTCGACGGCGAACCCATCGCCGATTTCTTCGGCCTCGACGCCCGCGGACTCGCCGAAGTCGCCTGGCACGACCCCGACCGCGGCTACCTGGACCCCGATGGGCTCACAGGCCAGCAGCGCGCTGTGCAGAAGTCCAATGGCCAGACGATGTCCGTCATCGCTGGACGCGGGATGAGCGACCCGACGCTGCTCGCCCGGCTCCGTGCTATCGACGTGCCGACCCTCGTCGTGTTCGGTGAGAGCGACCGCGTCGTCACCCCGGCATACGGCCGCGCTGTCAGCGATTCGATCACGGCCGCGGAGTTCGTCGAGGTGCCCGCCGCCGGGCACCTGCCGCACCTCGAGAACCCCGAAGCGACCTGGGCTCTCATCGACCCGTTCCTGGCCCGGCTGGGTCGTCACTGACACGACGAGGGCGTCGATCTCGGTGTGGAGGGGTGGGGCTCCAAAGTCATCGGTCGCCTTGCAGATGATCTGCGATCAGCCTTTCCGGAGATGAAGGGATTCTCGCCGAGAAATCTGACCTACATGCGGACGTTTGCTGGAGCGTGGCCAGATCGCACAATTGCGCAACAGGCCGTTGCGCATTGCCGTGGGGGCACGTGACCGTTCTACTCGACCGTCTCAGTGATCAGTCTCTTCGTACGTGGTACTCCGAACATGCTATGACTCACGGATGGTCCCGAAACGTTCTCGAGCATCACATCAAAACGAAAGCTCACATTCGGTTCGAGGCAGCCACGACAAACTTTGCGAGTGTCCTAGACCCGGCTGACTCTGAACTGGCTCAGCAGATCACCAAAGACCCGTACGTCCTGGATTTTCTGGCGATCGGCAGTGGGCTGAGGGAACGCGAGATCGAAAAGGCGCTGGTAGAACGAATCATTGACACGCTCCGCGAGCTCGGCGATGGCTTTGCGTTTGTCGGCAAGCAAGTTCATCTCGAAGTCGCTGGCGACGACTTCTTCGTCGATCTGCTTTTCTTCCACGTCGAGCAGTTACGTTATGTCGTCGTCGAGCTCAAAACAGGAACCTTCAAACCCGAGTATCTCGGCCAGCTCGGCTTCTACTCTCTCGGATCTCAACGGACCTCGATCGGAGTAGCGAGCTACGACATGCTTCCGCCAGCTGTGCGAGCGTCGCTGCCCTCCGAAGCTGCTCTCGCCGAAGCGCTGAAGGCTGATTGACGCCGAGCGTTCGGCCATCTCGATGAGGAACATCGGTGGGCGTCGCGAAGAAGACTCCTTGCGAGAGTTCGCCTGGTTGAGCGCGCGCTGAGCGAAGTGGTGGTGGAGCTCGTTCTCCAGCGTGACGACGCCTTCGCCGAACGCGCCCTTGTTGGAGATCACGTAAACGTAGCCAGCGCGGATGTTTGCCGCTCTAAAGTCGTGGACTCTCGCGAGACTGCGCGAGATGAACAATTGTCATTGACGACGGGGCATGCCGCTGTAGTCTTGAAGCATGTCACTGTTGGAACGCATCGTCGTCGACCCAGAGATTGTGCATGGCCGGCCGGCCGTTCGTGGTACTCGGGTTCGTGTGACTGACGTTCTCTCGCTCCTGGCCTCGGGGGCGACCGAAGTCGAAATTCTCGAGGATTACCCGTATCTCGAGGCTGACGACATTCGGGCATGCCTTGAGTACGCCGCTGCGCAGGCTGATCACGCAATCCTGCTTGCTTCGTAGCCTGTGCGGTTTCTCGTTGACGCTCAGCTGCCGCCGGCGCTGGCACGCATGTTGTCTGCGCGCGGGCATCTTGCCGAGCATGTGACCGATATCGGCCCAGCCGACTCACCCGACCGGGATCTTTGGCTTTACGCGTTGGACCACAAGGCCGTGCTCATTACGAAAGACGAAGACTTTTCGAGCATGCTCGTGTTCGGCGGAGAAGCGCCGATCGTTGTCTGGATCCGCGTCGGCAACACGAGCCGCCGCGCGCTGATCGAGTGGTTCGAGCCGCTCGTCGACCGAGTCGTCGAGATGATTGAGGCAGGGAACGACTTCGTCGAACTTCGTTGACGCGGATGTATACCGCCAGCTGTGGAGCGAGACTCGAGTGAACGACGGTATTCCATTCAAAACGATAGAAGCTGATGAGTCTTCGTTATACGGAGGAGATCTCGGGATTGGTGTTGCAATCCTCGATACCGACGACGGGTTCCACGACCGTTGCTTCGTTGAACCTGCAGCTACCGCTTGAAGTCGTTCGAACGCGGTCGCTCTACCGAGGTCGAGCCTGGCTCATGGCATTGATGAGGTGACTCGAGAATGGCCTGCAACGCATCTCCAGTAATGCGTCCGTCAGCGATGAGATTCTTCAGCTCGTTTGCGGGATTCATAGTAGGTCTCCGATGTTCGGGTCGTCGTTCGAATCGCGAGCGTCTTCTCACTGCCGTCGAGGAATTTGCTGCTTCTGAACATCTCGTGCTCCAACGCTCGATGTGTGTGCTCAGGCCCAGATTCCCCCGCTGACCTTGCTTTGGGTTTACGCCCGGTCCGCCGAGGAGTCAAACTGAGGGGACAGGGGTCTGTTGTTGCGCCGTGGTGCGCTCGGCGCGACCGAAGGACGGCCGCGGCGGCGGAGGTGGCACACTGGGGTGATCCGGGCATCCGGCTACAGCACTTCGGACCGCGGCGTTGCACGACGACAGAACGTGTGACGCGGCCCCTCAGGAAGGACGCTCCATGCCTGCACCCTCCGATCTCTACGGTGTGCACTCCGAAGTCGGTCGGCTTCGCAAGGTGCTGGTCTGCGCTCCGGGCCTCGCCCATCGCCGCCTGACGCCGAGCAATGCCGACGATCTGCTCTTCGACGACGTGCTCTGGGTCGAGAACGCCCAGCGCGATCACGCCGCCTTCGTCGCCGACCTGCGGTCGAACGACGTCGACGTGGTCGAACTGCACGAGTTGCTGGCCGCCACGCTGGCCGTGCCGGGGGCCCGCGACTGGTTGCTCGATCGCAAGATCACCGCCAACGAGGTGGGTCTCGGGCTCATCGACGGCACGCGTGCGTTCCTCGAGAGCCTCGAGCCGCGCATCCTCGCCGAGTACCTGATCGGGGGGTTGTCGACGACCGATCTCCCGGGCGAGTACCGGAGCGGCGCCGTCTCGCTGGCGCGCGAGTCGACCGGAGTCGGTGAGTACCTGATGCCGCCGCTGCCGAACACGCTGTACACCCGTGACACGACCTGCTGGTTGTACGGGGGAGTGACGCTGAATCCGCTCTACTGGCCGGCACGGCACGGTGAAACGTTGCTGATGAAGGCGATCTACGACTTCCACCCCGATTTTGTGGGGTCGAGGGTCTGGTGGGGCGACCCGGAGAAGGACTGGAGCCAGGCCACTTTCGAAGGCGGCGACATCATGCCGGTCGGAAACGGTGTCGTGCTGATGGGCATGAGCGAGCGCACCTCCCGCCAGGCCATCACCCAGGTCGCGACGGCCCTGTTCGAAGCGGGGGCGGCCGAGCGGGTGATCGTCGCCGGCATGCCCAGGCTGCGCTCGGCCATGCACCTCGACACGGTGTTCACGTTCGCCGACCGCGACATCGTGACGCTGTTCCCGAACATCATGGATGCCGTGCACACGTTCACACTGCGACCCTCGGATGCCCTGGGGGGCCTCGACGTCACCGATGAGGGTTCGGCGGCCTTCGTCGATGTCGTCGCGGCGAGCCTCGGCCTGCCGAAGCTGCACGTCGTCGCGACGGCGGGCGACGCGTACGCCTCCGAGCGCCAGCAGTGGGACTCCGGCAACAACGCCGTGGCTCTCCGCCCCGGCGTGGTCTACACCTACGACCGCAACACCCAGACCAACGACCTGCTGCAGAAGGCCGGCATCGAGGTGATCCCGATCGTCGGCGCCGAGCTCGGTCGTGGCCGGGGCGGCGGTCACTGCATGACCAGTCCGATCATCCGGGATGCCGTCGACTACTGAGGTCGGGAAAACAGTCCGGCCCTCACTTCTGGGAAGCGAGGGCCGGACTGTTCGGGGTGGTTCTACTTCTTGAAGACGTCTTTGATGTCTTCGACTTTGCCGCGGGTCTGGCCTTTGGCCTGGTCGGCTTTGCCTTCGGCGACGAGCTCGTCGTTGTCGGTGACGTTGCCGACGGCTTCTTTGGCCTTGCCGGCGACGTTCTCGGCGGCGGCCTTGATCTTGTCTGCTGCACTCATGGGTTCTGCTCCTTTTGTGTTGTGGTGACGGGTGTCACCGGTGGGGGTGTTGTGGTGACGGGTGTCACCGGGGTGTGTGGGTCAGGCGACCCGGGTGGTGTTGCCGGCCATGGTGGTGCGGAGTCCGCTGACGATCTGGATGACGACTGGTGTCGTCTGGCCGAGCACGTCGTCCCATTCCGTGACCGCGCTGTCGATGAGTGTGCGGATCCGGACGGGTGAAGCACCCTTCCGGGCGTGGGCGGTGATCCGGAGCACGTTCTCACGGCGGACCCGGAACGCGACGACATCCACCGCGGCGATCTCGGGCTGCCGGGTGAGGGCGTCTTCGAGGACCTGGGCTGCGACTTTCACGTCGACTCGCAGGTCACCGCCGGTCGGGGTGTTCGCGGTGGTGTTCTGCCGGACGGTCAGAAGGGTCGTGGTGCGGCCCCGGCCCTGCCGGAGCACGAACCAGAGCAGCACGACGATCAGGATGACCGCGGCACCGGCGGTGGCCCAGAGGATCCACGGGTTCGCCTGGAAGGTGCCGTCGACCTGGTCGTTCGCAGTTCGGGCGCCGTTGCTGATCGGCTGCTGCAGGTCAGGAAGCAACGCCCCGACGGCCAGCACCGCACCCGCGGCGAGCACCAGCAGACCGATGATGAAGAGGAAGAGCCGGTTCAGGAAACGGTTCGTGGAGTTCATCAGGCGACCTTCCCCTTCTTCGACACGTGCAATGTTGAGCGGAGGGCCGGCCGGTAGTCATACGAGGCGACATCCTCAGCGACGGCGTCCTGGATCGCCTGCCGGTCAACGGCACGCCCCGAGGTGGGGGTGACATCGACCCGCACGGTGCGGGTGCCGACGGTGACGCGGACGTTGTCGGGGTCCACGTCGCCGGCGTAGCTGACGGTGCGGGCGATCGACTGGGCGATGACACGGTCATCGACCACCGCCGCTGTACGGTCAGATGCTGCGCCGCGACGTCCGCGGCGGCCCGGAGCGAACGAGACGACGATCAGCACGAGGCCGATGATCGCTGCGACCGCGCCGATCGCGACGAGCAGGGGTACCGGTGCCGATGCCGCCGACAGGGTCGACGACACGAGGGTCTCGGGTGCGAGGAGCAGCGGGGGCTGCCCGATCGCTGCGAGCACCGACTCCACACCGAGGTACGCGAGGCCGAGCATCAGGATGATCGCGATGGTGATCGCGGCCCCGGACCGCGGGGAATGCGATTCCCGCCTGACGATCCTCTTGTAGAGAGCGGGGGTGGTCATGACACTCTCTTCCGTTGGTTCAGTCGCACACCGGTGATGTGCAGGTCGATCTCCGTGATGGAGGTACCGGTCAGGGTCAGGCTCTGCTCCCGGATCGTGGACTGCGCCCTCGTGAGGCGTTCCACGATCGTGCCGGGCCGGCGCGCCCCGGTGCCGAGGGGTGCGACGTGGATCGGCGCACTCGCCGTCATAGTGAGGTCGCCCTCATGGTCGGAGAGGCTGACGGAGACGTCTTTCTCGTCGACGCCGAGCTGCTCCGCGGTGACGGCCGACACAACACGGCGCACAGCACGAGGAGCGATCACGTTCCGGCCGCCCTGGCCGTGACCGGCCGCCGTGCGACCGGATGCCGTGTTACCGGCCGCCGTGCGGTCGGCCGTCACCGCCGTGCTCACGACGACCGCCGCCCGCGGAGCGCGTCGGTGACGCCGCGGACATCGAGCTTGCCTTCCAGTACCCGGCCCACCGCGTAACCCACGGCCACGAAGAGGGCCACGAGGATCATGGCCCAGAAACCGAACGCCACAGCGGTCAGTCCGAGCACTGCGCCGATGAGCATCCCGCGGGTCGTGGGTGTCACTGGACGCGGCTCTCGGTCTCGGCACCACTCCTGTTGTCGTCGGAGGGGATGTACACGTCGGAGACGGTCACGTTCACCTCGGCGACCTCCATGCCGATCACTGTCTCGATCGCTTCGGTGATGCTGGAGCGCACGTCGTCGGCGAGGTCCTGCAGGGCGACGGGGTAGTCGGCGACGACGATGACGTCGACAGCGACCTGCTTCTCGCCGACCTCGACCCTGATGCCCTGGCCGCGGTCCTGCTGGTTGATCGCGGTACGGATCGCACCGATCGCACGCGCACCCGCGTTACCGAGGTCGTGCACCCCGGCGACCTCGCGGGCCGCGATACCGGCGACCTTCTCGACAACGCCATCGGCGATCGTGTTCTTACCCGTCGACACGCTGCTGTGCGCGGGAGACTTCGGGGCTGCGGTGGGGGTGATGTTCGTCATGCTGCTACTCCTGGATTCTGCGGTGAGCACCGACCGGACGGCCGGAACTGAGGGTGCCGCACCAACCCGGTGCGGGATGGTGTCGGCTACACAATTGAGACGTTCCGAGATTCGACTTCGTCACAAAATCTTTTTCTATTCGAATGCATCGTTCCGCCGGATTGGTGCTTGGACTACCCCAGAACGGGGTCTCCGAGGGACCCTCGATGGGGTCTCGCCGGCGCAAGGGCTACGCACGCCGTCAGGGATCCGGCTATATTCACTGGCACGGTCTCGCTCGCAGAAGCAAAAGCAAAAGCAAAAGCACGACCAGGAGCACGAGCAGGAGCCGGAAGAGGAAATGGGCGGGTGAGCGACACGAACGACAACGATCGGCTCGCGAACGCCGCCGACGCCACGCTCGCCTCCCGTGCCATGGACGGCGATGTCGTTGCCTTCGAGGTGCTCGCGCGGCGCCACGGACCCCTGATGCGCGTTTTCGCCGCCAAGCTGCTGGGCTCCGACATCGAATCCGACGACATCGTGCAGGAGGCATTCCTCACCGGATGGCGGAGCTTCGACGACCTCGGCGAGCCCGCCCGTGTGCGCAACTGGCTCATGCGGATCGTCTCGAACAAGGCGATCGACCGCATCCGGGTGCGGCGGGAACACGCGGATGTCGCAGACTGGGATCCGGCCGCACCGCCCTCCAGCGACCCGAGCCGGATCGTGGAGAACCGGCTCCAGCTGGACGCGGTCTGGG
Organism: Subtercola boreus; assembly: GCF_006716115.1. NCBI lineage: Bacteria > Bacillati > Actinomycetota > Actinomycetes > Micrococcales > Microbacteriaceae > Subtercola > Subtercola boreus. The sequence goes on from NZ_VFOO01000001.1 coordinate 3,788,500, forward strand.
TTGCGCTCGATAAACTGCCCACCATCCAGCGACAGAGCTGGCTGCTGCGGGAGACCGCCGGTTTCACGTACAACGAGATCGCTGAGGCCCTCGACCTCCCCGCAGCGACCGTGCGGGGCCTCCTTGCCCGCACCCGGAAGTTCCTCCTCACCGAATTGGAGGCATGGCGATGACCGATCACGGCGACACACCCCTGCCTCACGACGCAGATGAGCTCATCGACGGTCACACGGTCGACGAGCTCGACGCGTACCTCACTGCCGGCCGCACGCCCTACGACCCGAGCATCGAGAACTCGGCCAGCTGCCTGCTGTACCTCTCCGCCCTGGAGCGTCTCCGCAACCGCTCGTGGCAGGCCCTCACGCGCGAAGCTGCCGACGGGCACGACCGCGACGAGCTGTGGATCACCGGCCTGCTCGACACCATCAAAGACGAGGTGCGCGCCGGTCGCGACATCCCGCTCCGCCACCCGGACCCGACCATCCGGTTGACGGTCACCGAGGCGGCCGTGCAGGGCCTGATCCGTGACGTGGCAGACTCTCTCGACGGTGTCATTCTCGGCCGCATCGTTCTCGTCGGCGACGTCACCCTGCCCGATGAACCTGTCGAGGTGCGGATGACCGTCGCCGCCGAGTACGGCCGGGACCTCGTTGCCCTCGCCGAGCGCTTGCGGCTCGCGGTCGCCCGTGCGCTCGACGAGCACACCGAACTCGTCATCGTCTCCATCGCGGTGACCGTCGAAGACGTGTACCGGGGGAGGGAGGAGGGCCGATGACCACCGATTCGGAGCTCGCGCGCTCTCTCACCGCTGCCGTCACGGCGATCCACGGCGTCACGGCGGTGTTCCCCGTGAGGGCGATCCGTCAGGCTGCGTCAGAGGGCATCGCCAGCGCTCTCGACATCCCGGCGCCCGACGTTGTGGTCGACGTCGCTCGCGGGGCAGACGCTGTGACGATCACCGCTCACATCGGGGCCTCGACCGGGCGGCCGACCCCGGAGACGCTCGCCGCTGCGGCCGATGCGCTCAGGGCTGCGGCCACGGCCGAAGGCGTCGAGAACAGCATGATCTTCGTCAAAGCGCGCCTGATCGCGAAACCCACGCCCCGATGACGGTGCGGATGGCCGTGACCAACGCGATCGGCTGGTCGAGCATCGGCGCGTGGCCCGTCTCGGGCAGCTGCGCGAAGAGCGCGCCGCTCGCCTCGACGATCGCGCGGGCCGACCCGTCCGTCACGCCGGTCTCGGCCCGCAGGTAGGCCAGCGGCCGGCGGAGCGCCCCGAACTGAGCCCTCAGTACCTCGCCGCCGAAGATGTTGCTGTCGAACTTCCAGCTCCAGCCGCCGGGCACCTCGGTGATGGAGTGGGTCGCGATGTGCCGGGCGACGTAGGGGAGCATCGACTGCGCCGGTACGGGGCGGAACCGTTCGATCATCCGCTCGGCGCTCTCGTACACACGCCGACGCACGGGCAGGAGGTCGTGCGACTCGATCGAGGTGAGCTCTCCCGGCGTGCCGACAGGGGAGTCGATCACGATGGCTGACCCGACGCTGGTGTCGGCGCGTGACGCGAGGTGTGTGGTGATCAGGCCGCCGAGGCTGTGCCCGACCAGGGTGAAACCGTCACCGAGGCCGGCGTGCCGCGCGACGGTGAGCACCTCTTCGCCCCAGGTCTCGACGCTGTACGTCGCGCGGTGCTCACTGTCGCCGTGGCCGGAGAGGTCGAGGGCGACGACCCTGCCATCGGTCGCGAGGAGGGGAGCGATGTGGTCCCACCAGCGGGAGTGCGCAGCGCCGCCGTGCACCAGCACTATGTTCCGCCGGCCGCGCTCACCCCAGGTGCGGTACCGGATGCTCGCACCTGCGACGCTCGTCTCGAATACTTCCGGGGCCTGGGCGAGGGCCGCCGTGAACCATCCCGGAACGGTAGTCGTCGCCTCGGTCGTTGTGCTCACTGCGTGCTCCTTCTGGCCGCTCGAATACTCGACACTTATGGTGACAAAATTGCAAAACTTGACAAACATCTGTCCGAGGCCCAGTCTAATGGAAGTTGTATTACGCCACTCTTTCGACGACGAGGCAGGGCTCTCGATGACCGATTTCCGTCTCCGCGGCTTTTCGCGGCTGCAGGCTGCCGCGCAGGACCCGATCGGCTACGCCAGGTCATGGAAGGCGCGCACCGGGCGCCCGGTGATCGGTTCGTTCCCCATGAACTTCCCCTCCGAACTCGTTCACGCGACCGGCGCCCTGCCGCTGATCGTGCAGGAGAGTCGTACGCCCATCACCGAGGGCCGGAGCCTGCTGCCGGAGTTCTACTGCAGCTACACGCGGAGCGTCGCCGACCAGGCCGCGGTCGGCGAACTCGACGTGTTCGACGCCTTCGTGCTGGCCGATCACTGCGTGCAGCTGCTCGGCGCCGCAGACGTCATCCGCTGGGCGAAGCCGGAGACGCCGATGCACTTCGCCCAGTTCATCAGCTCGATGGACGACCCGTGGAGCGGCGCCCAGGTGCGCGACAAGGTCGACGCGCTGCGGGTCGAGGTCGAGGAGATCGTAGGGGTGACGGTGACCCCCGAGGTGCTCGGGGCCAGCATCCGTCTGTTCAACTCCAACCGGCGGCTGCTGCGGGAGTTCTACGACCGGCGAAAGTCGGGGGCACTCCGCATCAGTGCGGGCGAGCTGCAGGTGCTGGTGAAGTCGAGCATGGTCATGGACATCGAAGAGCACACGAGCATCCTGAACGACATGCTAGACGGCCTCGACGTCGACAGCGCCGCCCCGGCCTCGCTGGTGCGGCTGCACCTCTCCGGCCACTTCTGCGCGCCGCCCCGGGTCGAACTGCTCGACCTGATCGAGGAGTGCGGCGTGCTGGTCGTGAACGACGATCTCTACCACGGCACCCGCTACATCTCGACGGATGTTCCCGAGACCGGCGATCCGTTCGACGCGCTGGCAACCTGGTACCTCGACCGCAACGTCTCGGCGCCCTGCGGCACCCGGGTGCAGCGGAACGTCGACTGGGACAGCTACCTCGTCGCCAGTCTCGAAGACAGCCGGGCCGACGGCGTCATCACGCTGATGGCGAAGTTCTGCGAGCCGCTGATGCTGTACTACCCGGAGCTCCGGCGGGTTCTGGATGATCGGGGCATCCCTGTGCTCCTCATCGAGACGGAGCATGAAGGGCTCGCGGCCGAGTCGGTGCGCACCCGCGTCGAGACGTTCGTGGAACGTATCAGCAGAAAGAAGGTAGCCGCATGACCCTCGAACTCCCACCCACCCGGCAGTCGCTCGACCTCTCGGCGACGAAGTTCATCACTCCCGAGAAGCCCGACAAGTCGAACCGTCTCGCCAGCACCAAGGCGGGCGGCAAGATGGTCGCCCAGTACTGGGAGAACATCTTCACGGCCAAGGAGCGCGGCAAGCACGTGGTCTGGTACAACGGCACGGCGCTGAACCCGATCTTCCAGGCGGCGGGGCTCGAATGGTGCCACGGGGAGGCGTTCTCGGCCAGGCTTGCGGCGATGCACCTCGAGGGCCCGGCCCAGGCTGCGGGCGAGGAGTACGGCTACATCGGTGAGCTCTGCTCGTACGCCCGCACCCACCTCGGCTGCGCCGTGATGACGCAGAAGGGCATCACCGAGAAACAGTCCGGCATCGTCGGCATGGTCGACCAGGACGAACTGGCCGCGAAGCTCCCCTCGCCCGACTTCTTCGTGAACGCCTACGCCGGCTGCAGCACGGGCCAGCAGTGGGACGCGATGACGTACCGCGTGTTCGGCAAGGAGTTCCCGCTCTTCAACGTCTCGCTGCCGATGATCTGGGGCAACAAAAAAGACTCCGGATACCTCCGCGGCAGTGAGTGGGAGAAGACGCCGCTGTACGTCGAGGAGCAGCTGAAGAAGCTCATCGAGTTCATCGAGTACCAGACGAAGACACCGTTCGACTGGGACGCGCTGTCAGAGAACATGTACTACATCAAGAAGGCCTCTGAGCTGCGGCTGGAGGCGATGGCGCTCTGCGCGGCCGCCCCGACTCCCGCCACCTACTGGGACTGGGTCGCCAGTATCGCGCCGATCAACTTCCTGCCCGCGAACCAGCTGCTGGTCGACTACTTCCAGGGCGTGAAGGACGAGATCGAGCAGCGCATCCGCGACAACGTCTCGGCCGTGGCGAACGAACGGTACCGGGTCTATTTCGACGGCATCATGAACTGGAACAAGCTCGGCTTCCTGACCCGCAAGTTCGCTGAGTACGACGTGGCGGTCGTCGCCGGCCGCTACACGCACGACTCGTTCTGGCAGGAACCCGACCTCATCGACCTCGACCGTCCGCTGCTCGGCATGGCCCAGCACTACCTGATCTGCCCGATCAACCACGGTCTGAAGATCATGGAGGAGCTGCTGCTGAAGCGCTGCGACGAGTACGGCATCGACGGTATCGCGTTCCATTCGACGCGCACCTGCCGCGCGATGACGAACCCGCAGCACATTCTGGCGCGCACCGCCGAGCGCGACCGCGGCATCAAGTCGTTCTTCTTCGAGGGCGATGTTGCCGACGCCTCCTTCTACAAAGACGAGTCGCTCGAGAGCGGCCTGGTCGCGATGCTCGAGTCGATCGACCAGCAGCGCTCGAAGGCGCGGGTGTGAGATGCGGGCGGTGGATGTCGCGGGCGGTGTGAGCGCGGTGGATGCCGCAGGCGCAGGCGCAGGCGCAGGCGCGGGTGCGGGCGACGGTGAGTGGTTCGTGATGGGCGTCGACCTCGGGTCGACCACGGCGAAGGCCGTCATCGTGGACAGTGGCGGCAGGATGGTCGCGTCGCGCGTCGTGCAGATGGGCGCCGTCAGCCGCGAGGGCGTGCGGGTCGCCATCGAGGCGTGCCTCGAGGATGCCCGGCTCACGCCCGCCGACATCTCGCGCACGATCAGCACAGGCTACGGCCGGCGGCTGGTGCCCTCGGCCGACAAGACCTTCACCGAGATCACCTGCCATGCCCGCGGTGCCGCTGCGCTTTCACCCGGAGTGCGCCTCGTGATCGACATCGGCGGACAGGACAGCAAGGCCATCGCCGTCGACGACGACGGCCTGGTCGACCGGTTCGCGCTGAACGACCGGTGCGCCAGCGGTACGGGCCGGTTCTTCGACGTGCTCTGCCGTGCTCTTGAAGTCGACCTCGACGAGGTGGCGGCGCTCGCGCTCGCGGGAGGAACCGACCTCGAGGTGAGCAGCATGTGCGCGACCTTCGCCGAGACGGAGGTGATCTCGTTGCTCGCGCAGGGTGCCGAGACCGCGGACATCTCGGCCTCGGTGCACCGCGCCGTCGCCGGGCGGACGCTCGGCCTGATCGCCCAGGTCGGCAAGGCCAGCCCCGTGGTGATGACCGGCGGTGTGGCGAAGAACCCGGCGCTGGTCGCGTTCCTCGAGGAGGCGCTCGGGCTTCCGCTCGAGGTGCTCGACGACCCGCAGATCGCCGGGGCGCTCGGCGCGGCCCTCATCGCGCGCGACGAGCACGCCGCGGCGCTGGCCGATGCTGCCGCTGCGCTGGCCGATGCCGCCGCCGCGCCCCTCCGGTTCGTCGCCGTCGCCGATGTCGGCCCCGAGAAGCAGGTGATCCCGGGCAACGCCGTCACGGCCCCGCACTGCGCCGACTGCGACGGCCACCTCGACTCGCACTCCCACCGCCCGGTCTCGGTCATCCTCCAGCTCGGCCCGGTCGGCCGCTGACGCCAGCAGTCAGACCGCCACCCGCCAGGCCGCCACCCGCCAGGCCGCCGCCCGGCCACGAGCCGACCGGGCGAACCGTAGGATCAGAATGTGACCACCGCAGCGAAAGCCGAGACCGCACCGCGGGAGCGCCGCGGCGGTCACGCTGAACTGGCCCGCGGAAGCTCCCGGTCGTTGCTGCTCACGGTGCTCGGCGAGCTGGTCTGGCACTCGGGCGTCCCTGCACGCACATCGTCGCTTCTGTACGTGATGAACGGGCTCGGCTTCGAGGAGAGCGCGGCCCGGCAGGCGATCATCCGCGGCGCGGACTCGGGCTGGATCGAGCCGCACCGGCACGGCCGCGAAGTGAGCTGGACCCTCAGCCCGAGCCTCGTGAAGACCTTCGAGGAGGGGTCGCTGCGGGTGGAGTCGCTCGGCGATCCCTTCGAGAACTGGGACGGTCGCTGGCTCGTGCTGCTGATCACCGTTCCGCAGGCGCTCCGCGCGAACCGCAAGCGGCTCTACAGCGACCTGGAGTGGGCCGGGTTCGGCAACCCCTCAGCCGGCGTTTGGCTGAGCCCGCACACGGAGCGGCGCGAGCAGGTGTCGGCGGTCATCCAGAGACTCGGTCTGACCGACGACACGATGTCGTTCCTCGGAGAGGCCGACAGGGTGGGCATCTCCGAACAGGACATCGTGCGCCGCGGCTGGGACCTCGACGCCGTGGCGCTCGACTACGAAGCCGCCTTCGAGGCTTTTCGCGATGTGCAGCCGAGCGACGGCGACGAGAGGCTGTTCACGCACATCCGCCTGCTGAGCGAGCTGCAGCGCTTTCCGTTCAGCGACCCCCAGCTGCCCGAGGCGCTGCTTCCCGACTGGATCGGCCGCCGCGTCACCCGCCACTTCCAGGCCCTCCGTGCGGCCTGGGCACCGGATGTGGCGGCCCGCTGGGCCGCCCTCAACGCGGCCTGACCCGCCGCGCCGCGCCGCGCGATTCAGCCGCCTGCGGAGACCGACTGCGAAGCGGCGCGTGAGACCGGCACCGCGCCCGTGGCCGGTGCGGCGGGCCGCGCCACGAGCTCGCCCGCGGCGATGCGGTCGAGCAGCACGAACTTCTGCACCTTGCCCGAGGGCGTCATCGGGTAGGCCTCGACGAAGAACCACTGGGTGGGCGTCTTGTGCGCTGAGATGCGCTCGCGGCACCACGCCTTCAGGCTTTCGGGCGTCGGCTCCGTCGACCCTGCCTTCAGTCGGATGACCGCGCCGACCTGCTCGCCCCAGCGCTCGTCGGGGATGCCCACGACGATGGCTTCGGCGACATCCGGGTGCGCGAAGAGCAGTTCCTCGATCTCCTTCGGGAACAGGTTCACCCCGCCGCGGATGATCATGTCCTTCACCCGGCCGGTGATCTTCAGGAACCCCCGGTCATCCATCGTGCCGAGGTCGCCCATGTGCAGCCAGCCGTCGGCTTCGATCGTCTCTGCTGTCTCCGACGGCATGTTGTAGTAGGCCAACATGTTCTGGTAGCCCCGGCACAGAATCTCACCCTGCTGCCCGATGGGAACGACCTCGCCCGTCTCGGTGTCGACGATCTTCACTTCGAGCTCGGGGAGCGGCTGGCCCACCGTGGTCGACTGGTCGGCCGCGGTGTCGCTGATGCGGGTCTGGCTGATGACCCCGTGCATCTCGGTCTGGCCGAACAGGATGCTGAACTGGCAGCCGAGCTCCTCGGTCACCCGCCGCACGAGAGCCTCTGAGACGGTCGCGGCTCCCGACCAGATGGTCTGCACGCTCGACAGGTCACGGGTGACGCGGTCGGGGTGTTCGAGCACGGCCAGCAGCATCGTGGGCACCATCAGCGAGTGCGTGCCGTGGTAGGTCTCGAAGAGTTCCAGTGTCAGGGCGGGGTCGAACGCCGGCATGACCACGTAGGTGCCGTGCACCGAGAGCGTCGCGAGTTCGGTGACCGCGCCACCCCCGATGTGGTACATCGGCATGCCGTTGATGCAGACGCCGCCGTCGGTCATTCCGGCGCGCTCGCCGACGAACGCCGCCTCGTTGACGATGCCCTTGTGGTGGAGGAGTGCGCCCTTCGGGAAGCCGGTGGTGCCCGACGTGTACTGGATCTGTACCGGATCCAGCGGTGCGACGACGGGGAACTCCCGGCCGGGATCGCCCGACTCGAGGAAGTCTGCCCAGTCGGAGAAGCTGATCAGCTCGCGGAGCTCGGGTGCCGCGCCGCGCACCTCGTCGATGATGGCGCGGAGGTCGCTGCCGCGGTACTCGTCGACGAAGAAGATCCCGACGGCACCCGACTGGGCTAGTACATACTCCAGCTCGTGCGCGCGGTACGCCGGGTTGATGGCGACGACGAGCATCCCGGCCATCGCGACGGCCTGCTGGAGGATCACCCAGTCGGCGGAGTTGGGAGCCCAGATGGCGATGCGGTCGCCCGGCTGGAAGCGGGCGAGCAGTCCGCGGGCCGCGCTCTCGGTGTCCCGCAGGTATTCGGCGTAGGTCCAGTGCCGGCGCGCGCCCGGATCGGGCTGGCCGTCGACCAGCGCGAGTCGGTCGGGTACGTGCGAAGTGGCCTCCCGCAGCAGCGCGGGCAGGGTCTGCTCGCGGATCCCGTCGCTCGCCTCGGAGGCCCAGCTGGAGAGAGTCAGGTTCGTGCTCAGGGCGTTCACTGTTCAGGCCTCCACGGGAAGGGACGCCAACTGGCGCAGTTCGAATTTCTTGACTTTGCCGGTCGCCGTCGTCGGCAGTTCATCGATGAAGATGATGCGCTCCGGGCATTTCGGAGGCGCGATGTGCCGCTCGTTCTGCAGATAGGCGGCCAGTTCGCCGATACTCACGCGTTCCTCGCCGGCCGGCACGATGAACGCGCAGACCTTCTCGCCCATCCGCTCGTCGGGCATCGACACCGCGGCGATGGCCTGGATGCCCGGATGGTAGGCCGCGTTCTCTTCGACCTCCCGCGCCGAGATGTTCAGCCCGCCCCGGATGATCAGGTCTTTGATGCGGCCGGTGACGCGGAGGTACCCGCCGTCGACCCGCCCGAGGTCTCCGGAGTGGAAGAAGCCATCGGGCCCGATCGCGGCGTCGGTCTTCTCGGGGTCGTTCCAGTAGCCGAGAAGCATCCCGGGGCTGCGGAAGGTGATCTCGCCCTCCTGGCCCTCGCCGAGTGCGACCCCCGCCTCGTCCCGGATTTCGAGGGTGACTCCGGATGCCGGCCGGCCGTCGGAGGTCAGGGCCTTCTCGCCCGGGTCGTCGTGCTGCATCGCGGTCACGATCAGGGCCTCGCTGTTGCCGTAGACGGGCAGTGCGAGACATCCGGGAAAAAAGGCGTGCCACTCGCGAAGCAGGGCTTCAGGGATCGGCGCCCCGGCGCTCGCCCAGACCCGCATGCTCGACACGTCGTGGGTCGGATCGGCTTTGAGCGCCGCCAACGCCATCTGCAGGAAGGGGGTGGCGCTCATGCTGACGGTCGTCTGGTACTCCGCGATCCGTCGCAGGCCGTCGTTCGGCTCCCACACGTCGACGAGGTGGATGGCCGCGCCGTACAACAACGGCAGCATGACTCCGGCAGCGAGCCCGGTGGCGTGCGTGACGGGCGTCGGCATGAACATGATGTCGTCTTCGGTGAGCTGGAAGACGTCGGTCGCGAGGCGCCGCGCTGTGAAGCTCATGGTGGCGAACGTGTGCTCGCAGCCCTTCGGCCGCGACTCGGTTCCCGAGGTGTAGATGACGGCGTGTGTGTCGTTCGAGGAGGGAAGTGGCCCGAGTTCGGCATCGGTGGGCACGTGGTCGCCGGCGATGAGGTCGTCGTAGGAGAGGGCCGACCCGGTCGTCTCTCCCCGCACGATGACGACATTCTCGAGGGCGGGAGTGGTGGCGCGGATATCCTCGATCATCGTCTGGTAGTCGAAGTGCCGGAAGTTCGCCGTGACGATCGACATCTTCGCGCCGGAGTTGTCGATGACGAACTTCACCTCGTCACCCCGGTAGACCGGCATGGTCGGTACCAGCACCGCGCCGAGCCGGGCGAGCGCGAGGTAGATGACGACGAACTCGTTCCAGTTCGGCAGTTGCACCTGCACGCGGTCGCCGTGGGAGATGCCGAGCTTCTTCAGCGAGAGCGCCAGGCGGCGGGACTGGTCGTGCAGTTCTCCGCGCGTCAGCGTGCTGTTGCGATCGGTGAGGGCGATGCGATCGGGCCCGTTCGTCGCCAGCTCATCGAGGTGGGAGGCGAGGCTGCCGGTGTCCCACTGCCCCGTGCGTTCGAAGTCGTCCACCTGCTCGGCCGTATAGCGGGTGTGCTTCTGAGTCGTGTTGTCTGTTGTCGTCATCGACCTGACCTGAGCCTTTCGTGAGGTGACAGCATTGTGCCTCGAGGGAAGAATAGCGCTTTGGTCAAACCATTGCAATGGTTTACCTTTTCTACACGATGTCGAGAACGACCTTCCCGATCGCCGTACCGCTCTCGAGGTGGGCGTGGGCTTCGGATGCTGCGTCCAGGGGGAAGACGCGATCGACGGGTGGAGGCGCGGCGGCCGTGCGGTCGAGCAGCGACAGGAGCCCCGCGAAGTCCTGCGGGCTACCCATCGAGGTGCCGATGATCTCGTGCTGTGCGAAGTAGAAGGGACGCACGGCGATGGTCGCGACATCCGAGCGCGAGGCGCCCAGGGTGACCAATCGGCCGCCGAGGCGGAGGGCGCGCAAGGACTCGGCCCAGGTGCCGACCGAGTCGAGCACCAGGTCGAACCCCCGGGCATCCGGCGTCAGCTTCCTGGCCTCCTCCGGCCAGGCCGGGTCGGAGTACAGCACCCCGTCGTCGGCGCCGGCCGAGACCGCCCGGGCGATCTTCTCCTCCGACGACGACGTGACGCTCACGTGCGCGCCGATGGCCGCGGCGAGCGAGACGGCCATGGTCGCGACCCCGCCGCCGGCACCCAGCACGAGCAGGTGCTCGCCCGCCTGCAGCCGCCCCCGGCTGAACAGTGCGCGGAACACGGTGACGCCGACGAGAGGCAGCGCCGCCGCCTCGTGCCAGCTGAGGCCGGGGGGCTTCGGCACCAGGCAGTCCTCCGGAACCGAGACGAACTCGGCATAGGTGCCGTGCTGGTGGTCGCCGAGGATCTGCCAGTCGGCCGCCGGTGCGTTCTCGCGCCGACCCCAGTGGAGCGACGGCAGGATCATGACCTCCTCGCCGGTGTCGACGCGGATGCCGGCACCGTCGGCGCCGGGCACGTGGGGGAGCGGCGAGGCGTACTGCCCGCGGCGCACGAGCACGTCGTGCCAGTTCAGCGCGGCGCACGTCAGGCGAACATCCACCCACCCCGGCTGCGGCAGCGGACGTGCCACCTCGCGCAGCTGCAGAACCTCGGGGCCGCCGAACTCGGTCAGCACCGCAGCGCGCATGGTCCCGGTCACACGCTGCGCTGCCCTTTGCTGGCTTCGGATGCGGCGGTGCTGGCCGCTTTCACATCGGCCCAGTCCTGGTCGGAGAGCGAGGTGAGACCCGCGAATGTGGCGGGTCCCGCGAGGCGCTGGCCGCCATCCATCGCGATGGTCTCGCCGGTGAGGTAGTCGCAGGCGTCGGAGAGCAGGAAGATCGTGAGCGCCGCGAGTTCCTCGATCGTGCCGACCCTCTTCATCGGCACGTCGTCGGGCTGGGTCGCGCCGATCGCGCTCGAACCGGTGGGGCTCAGCATCTCCCAGGCGTAGTCGGTGGGGATCGGGCCGGGGGCGAGCGCGTTCAGCCGGATGCCGTAGCGCGCCCATTCGACGGCGAGCGACATCGTCATGGCGTGCACAGCGGCCTTCGCCATGGCGGAGGGCACGACGAACGCCGATCCGGTCCACACCCAGGTGGTGAGCGTCGAGAGCACGGAGCCCGGGAGTCCCTCGGCGATCCAGCGCTTGCCTGCGGCGTGGGTGGTGTTGAACGATCCGTTCATCACGGTGGAGCTGACCGCCTCGAAGGCGCGGGCGCTGAGGCTCGCGGTCGGGGCGATGAAGTTGCCGGCCGCGTTGTTGATCACGCTGGTGAGCGGACCGTGCTCCGACCAGATGGAGCTCATCGCCTCGTCGACGAGCTCGGCCTTCCGAACATCCACCGCCTGGCAGAAGACGAGGCCGTCCCGGCCTCCGGATGCCTCGGCGGCCGACTCCTCGAGCACAGCCAGCCGGCGCCCCCAGAGGTGCACCTCGGCACCGTGATCGACGAGGTGGCGGGCGACGCCCCGGCCGAGCCCCGTGCCGCCTCCGGTGATCAGGATGCGCTTGCCCGCGAGAACGTCGGGGGCGAAGATGGATTTTCGTGCAGGGCTCATTCGTGGCACACCTTCGGGCTCAAGTTGGACATACCATATCAAAGGACCGACCTTTTAGGCCAGCGTTCTGGCTCCGGCCCGGCACAATGGAGGTATGCAGCCGTCTGACCTCATGCCCCAGCCCCACGATGATCTCGAACGCCGGCGGGCTGCCGCGCTCGACCTGGCTGAGGCGCTGAGGCAGGCGAACAGTGCCGCGGTGAGCACGGAGGCGACCGTCGAACAGCTCGAGAGGGCCGCCCTCATCGTGCGGGACGCCACGGCGGCCCTCGGGCAGTCGGTCCGGCCCCTCACGCGGGTCTCCGAGTTCGACGGGTTCCCCAGCAGCTCCCGGTTCTTCAGCCCGGTCAGCGGACCCGGCAGCCCGCTCTCGCCGCCTCTCTCCATTCGGGCGACGGCCGAGGGCGTCGAAGCGAACCGGTCGTTCGACCGGCGTTTCGAGGGCCCGCCCGGCCTCCTGCACGGCGGGATCTCTGCCCTCCTCTTCGACGAACTGATGGGGGTGGCCGTTCTGCAGGCGGGCCACTGGGCCATGACCGGCCAGCTCTCGCTCGACTACCGCCGCGCGCTGCCCCTCGACACCGACCTCACGATGACCGTCGCGGTGACCTCTGTCGAGGGTCGCAAGATCCGGGTCGGCGGAAGCATCGTCGTCTCCTCCGAACCCGACACGGTCTTCGTCACGGCGACCGCGCTCTTCATCAAGCCGCGGGAGTCGACGCTCGAGAGGTATTTTGGTCAAATGGTTTAATGGCCCTTCCATTTACGCGGGTTCGGGAGTTACCCTCATCGTGACCACTCGGGCAACGATGCCCAGGGTGGAGAACTGGAGACCGACAATGTCGTTTGAAACTCCCACCATCGAGTTGCTCGAACCCCGGCATGTGCCGAAAGACGAACTCGAACGAATCCTGGATCTGCAGCGCGCCGCCTTCCTCGCCGAGGGATTCGTCTCCGCCGCCGTGCGCCGCGACCGGGTCAGCCGGGTCGCGCTCACCATCCTCGACAACATCGACGCGATCTCGGACGCGGTGAGCCTCGACTACGGCTACCGGCCTGCGCAGCTCACCAAGGCCTTCGAGGCGACCTCCTGGCTGCCCGATGTGTTCGCGAACTTCGCGAAGCTCGACGACTGGATGAAGGACACCGAGGTTCCGGGCGGCTTCATCCAGCAGAAGCCGAAGGGCGTCGTCGGCGTCATCGGGGCCTGGAACTTTCCGATCATCCTCTCGTTCGAACCGGCCATGGCGGCGCTCCTCGCCGGCAACCGGGTGATGCTGAACTTCTCGGAGTTCCACGTGCGCACGGGCCAGCTGCTCGCAAAGCTCTTCGCCGAGAAGATCGACGAATCGGAGTTCGCCATCGTCACCGGGGATCTCGCCACGGCCCGATCCTTTGCCGAACTGCGCTTCGACCACCTGATGTTCACGGGTTCGCCCGGCGTCGGCAGCCTCGTGGCGCAGGCGGCCGCGAAGAACCTGGTTCCGGTCACCCTCGAGCTCGGCGGCAAGAACCCCGTCGTGATCTCGCACAGTGCCGACCTCGAGCTCGCCGCGCACCGCATCGCGGGCACGCGAGCGCTGAACAGCGGACAGATCTGCCTCTGCCCCGACTACGTGTTCGTACCGCGTGACCAGAAAGACGAACTCGTCGAGGGACTCCGCAAGGAGTTCGCGGCCCTCTATCCCGACTTCCTCGAGAACCCGGGCGTGGTCGCCATCGTGAACGACCGCAACTACGACCGTGTCGTCGGGCTCATCGACGACGCCGTCGACAAGGGTGCGACGAAGATCGTCGTGGCGCCGGAGAGCGAGCTCGGTTCGCTGCCGAACCGCGAATCCCGTCGCATCGCCCCGACCATCCTGCTCGACGTGCCCGATGAAGCGCGCATCTCGGGTGAGGAGATCTTCGGTCCGGTGCTGCCGGTGTACGTCTACGACGACATCGCCGAGGTCTCGCAGTATGTCGCTTCGCGCCCGACTCCGCTCGGCGCGTACTGGTACGGCGAAGACGACGACGAGTTCCGCGGCTTCCTGAACACCACGTCAAGCGGCGGCGTGACGCGCAACGACGGCATCACGCACGCTCTGCTGCTGGATGCGCCGTTCGGTGGGGCGGGCAACTCGGGCTCGGGTTCGTACCACAGCAAAGACGGCTTCGACACGTTCACCCACCGTCGCACGGTCTCGAACGTGACGGCCGAACGCGGTGTCTCCGACGGCCTCATCGGGCGTGCGCTCGACGACGAGCAGTTCAAGGGGATGATCGACCAGGTCATCTCCGATTCGGCCGACGCCTTCCGATCGAACCTTCTCTGAACGCGACGGGGAAAAGGAAGAACATCATGGAGACAACTGCAGCAGTCGTCCGCGCCGTCGACGGCGACCTCGAGTTCGAGACGGTGACGCTCGACGGTCCCCGCGCCGACGAGATCCTCGTCGAGCTCGTGGCCGTCGGGGTGTGCCACACCGACCTCGCCACCATCGCCGGTGCTCTGCCGTTCCCGATGCCCGGAATCCTCGGGCATGAGGGCAGCGGCATCGTGCGGGAGGTCGGTTCAGCCGTGACCAAGGTGAAGCCGGGCGACCGGGTGGCCGTGAGTTTCGCGAGCTGCGGTGAGTGCGCGGCGTGCCTCGCCGGAGAGCCCGCGTACTGCCACAGCTTCATGGCACTGAACTACGCGGGTATGCGGCCCGATGGATCGTCGGTCGCGTCGGACGCAGACGGGACGGTCGGAAGCAGCTTCTTCGGCCAGTCGACGTTCGCGCGGCACGCCATCACGAAGGAGCGGAACGTCGTTCTCGTGCCGGAGGAGTTCCCGCTCGAACTGGCGGGGCCGCTCGGCTGCGGCATCCAGACCGGGGCCGGAGCCGTCATGCGGAGCTTCGCGGCGCCCGCGGGTTCGTCGATCGTCGTGCTGGGCGGCGGGTCTGTCGGGCTCTCCGCTGTGCTGGGTGCGGTCGTGCAGGGCTGCAGCACGATCATCGTGGTGGAGCCGGTCGAGTCGCGGCGACAGCTTGCGTTGTCGATCGGAGCGACGCACGCGATCGATCCGGCTGCAGGCCCGGTGGAGGAGCAGGTGCGGGCCATCGAGGCGAATGGCGTCAACTTCGCGTTCGACACCACGGGCATCCCCGCGGTGCTCAGCTCTGCACTGAACGCGCTGGCGCCGCAGGGCACCCTGGGACTGGTCGCGATCCCGGCTGACCCGACCTCGGTGCTGTCGCTGCCGCTCATCCAGTCGATCATCCTGGGCGTCACGGTGAAGGGCATCGTCGAGGGCGACAGCGACCCCGACGTGTTCATCCCCGAACTGATGGCGCTGCACCTCGCGGGGAAGTTCCCGTTCGACAAGCTCATCACGAAGATGCCGTTCGACCAGATCAACGAGGGCATCGAGGCGCAGCACAATGGGTCGGCCATCAAGGTCGTTCTCGTCCACTAGCGGTCTGAGGGGACCCCTATCGCTCCACCTGCCCATTTGGGAGAGCGATAGGGGTCCCTTCGTCTGTTGTGGGGCGCGTCAGCCGAGCCAGTCCGTGAGGATGTCTGCCGCGTGCTCGCCGGGGCGGGGCGGGAGGGTGCGCCGGGCGGCGGGGGTGCGTCCGAGCAGCGGGGCGGGAGCGGGCTGGTGGAGACCGCCCTCCTGCTCGAAGCCTCCGCGCGCAACGACCTGCGGGTCGGCGCGCGCCTCCTCGAGCGTCAGCACAGGGGTCAGGCACGCGTTCGTGCCTTCCGCCGCGGCAACCCATTCGTCCCGGGTGCGGAGCGCCACGATGGCTGCGAACCGCTTCTTCAGGGCGAACCAGCTCTGGCGGTCATCCTGGGCGGGAACTGTGGCCGGATCGACCCCGAGCACCGCGAGCAACTCCGCGTAGAACGCCGGCTCGAGGGCGCCGACCGAGATCCACTGGCGATCGGCCGTCTCGTAGACCGCGTAGAAGGGGGCGCCGCCGTCGACGAGGTTGTCTTCGCGATCGGAGCTCCAGCCGCCCGTCTGGCGGTAGCCGTGGAACGCTGTCGCCAGCAGGGTCGCACCGCCGAGGATCGAGGCGTCGATCACCTGCCCGCTGCCTGACCGTTCGCGCTCCCAGAGGGCGGCCATGATGCCGAATGCCAGGAAGGTGCCGCCCCCGCCGAAGTCGCCGAGGAGGGCGAGCGGGATGGTCGGGGGTGCACCCTTCGCGCCGATCAGGCTGAGCGTGCCCGATATCGACAGGTAGTTGATGTCGTGCCCCACACGGCCGGCGTACGGTCCCGTCTGGCCCCAGCCGGTCATCCGGGCGTAGACCAGACGGGGATTGTCGGCCATCAGAACCTCGGGTCCCAGCCCCAGGCGCTCCATGACGCCCGGGCGGTTACCCTCGACCAGCACGTCGGCCGCGCCAGCCAGCCGCCGGGCCGTCTCGCGGTCTTCGTCGGTCTTCAGGTCGAGCGCGATCGAGCGGCGGTTGCGGTGCAGCAGCTCCTCCCGCGCGTCTCCGGCCGGGGTGACGGAGGCGAATGCTCCTCGGCGGTCGACGCGTACGACGTCGGCGCCGTGGTCGGCGAGCATCATCACCCCGAACGGCGCCGGCCCGATCGAACCGAACTCGAGCACTTTCAGGCCGTGCAGGGCCCCGGTCATCCCGTCATCACACCGTCTCTGCCGTGAAGCTCGCGACGAGCTGTCGCTTCATCACCTTGCCGCTCGCCGTCAGCGGCAGTGCTTCGACGAAGTTCACCTGCTTAGGCACCTTGTAGCCGGCGATGAGGGTGCGGCAGTGGGCGATGACGGCCTCTTCGGTGAGGTTCGCCGCGGGGTCGGCTACGACGAACGCGACGACACGCTCGCCCCACTTCTCGTCGGGGATGCCGACGACCGCGCTCAGCTGCACTCCGGCGAGCTGCGAGAGTGCCGCCTCGACCTCCGTGGAGTACACGTTCTCGCCGCCGCTCACGATCATGTCCTTCACCCGGTCGACGATGTACAGGTAGCCGTTCGCGTCGCGGTAGCCCGCATCCCCCGAGTGGTACCAGCCGCCGTCGAAGGCCTCGGCCGTGACCTCGGGCTTGTTGAAGTAGCCGGTGGTGAGGGAGGGCGACCGGATCAGGAATTCGCCGACCTCGCCGATCCCCACCTCGCGGCCTTCGGCATCCGTGACCCTGATGTCGATGAGAGGCAGCGGGCTGCCGCAGGACTTCAGCAACGTCTTGTCGTCGAGCTTGTGGTCGGCGGGCCGCAGGAAGGTGATGCCCGCCGCGGTCTCGGTGCCGCCGTAGAACTGCAGGAAGTCGCAGCCCATCTCGGTGATGGCCCGCTGGAGGGTGTGCGGGCTGATCGACGAGCCGGCGTAGACGACGAGTCGCACCGACGAGTAGTCGGCGCTCGCAGCGTCGGGGTGGTCGAGCAGCATCTGGATGACCGTCGGCACGATCGGCAGGAGCGTCGGCCGGTCGCGGGCGATGAGCTCGATGAGCTGCCCGGGGGTCGGCATCGGGTACACCGCGACGGCGGCCCCGTTGTAGATCGCCTGCAGCGACAGCCCGACGCCCATGGCGTGGAAGAGCGGCATCACCGTCAGCATGATGTCGCTCGCGGTGTAGTCGAACGAGGGCTCGAGGTGTTCGCTGAGGCGAAGGAACAGGTAGCCCTGGTGGGACAGCTTCACACCCTTCGGGATGCCCGTGGTGCCCGAGGTGTACATCAGGATCGAGGTCGACCACGGGTCGACCTCGATGCCGGGGTCGTCGGCGCTCGCGGCGGCCATCAGCAGTCCGAGCTCGGCATGCGCCGGGTCGGCGGCATCGAAACCGATGACCCGGCAGTCGAGACCACTCTGTGTGACGACGGTCTCGGCGAGCTCGCCGAACTCCCGGTCGGCGATCAGCACGGTGGGGGTGGCATCGACGAGCACGCTCGAGAGTTCGGGGGCGGCGAGCCGCCAGTTGAGCGGCAGGAGCGCGGCATCGGCCTTGTTCACACCGAAGAGCAGCTCGAAGTAGCGGGCGGTGTTCTTGCCGAGGAACGCGACGCGGTCGCCGCGGGCCACACCGAGCGCGAGCAGGGCGTTCGCCACCCGGTTGCTGGCCTCGTCGAGCTCGCGGAACGTCTGCGGTCCGTCGGCGTCGATGATCGCCGGGGCGTCGGGGGTCGTGCGCGCATAGTGGCGGGGGATGTCACCGAGCGTCTTGATTTCTGCGTACAACCACATGGGGATCTCCTTTGATCGTGGGTCAGTGGGTCAGTGGGTCAGTGGGTCGGTGTGCGGGTTCGTCCCGGTCAGGCGACCGAGATCCCCCCGTTGATGCTGATGGCTTGGCCGGTGATGCGCCGGGCTGCGGGGCTGGCCAGGTAGACCGCCATCGAGGCGAGATCAGACGCATCCGGCACCCCGAGGCTCGCGAGCCGGGCGGCCTTCTCGAACATCTTCGCGCTGAACTCCTCGCCGTCGATGAGGGCGGCGCCGGGCGTTCCGGCGATGAGCGACGGCGTCAGCACGTTGATGCGCACGCCCTCGCGTTTCGCCTCGACCGCCGCGGCCTTGCAGTACATGACGATCGCTGCCATGGCTGCTCCGATCAGGGTCTCGCCGGGAGTGGCCACCTTGGCGGCATCGGAGGCCACGATGACGATCGCGCCCTGCCCGCGCTCACGCATCCCCGGCAGAACGGCATGCATCAGGTGCAGCGGTGGCAGCATGATCTCCTCGATGCGGGGGCGCACCGATTCGATGGCGATCGTGTGCAGCAGGCGCGGCGGGTCGGACGGCCCGGTGGTGCTGACCAGCACATCGATCTCGCCGAGCAGCGCGCGGCAGGATGCTGCGGCAGCCGTCGCCTCGGAAGCGTCAGTGGCATCGACCCGCACGAAGTCGACAGCGGCTCCGGGAACGCGCGAGCGGACAGCCGCGACTGCGGCCTCACCGCGCTCGGCATTCCGGCCGAGCAGCACGAGACGCGCACCCTCTTCGGCGAACTGGCAAGCGGTCTCGAGGCCGACGCCGGCCGTTCCGCCGAGCACGACGACGCCCGCCGATGACGATCCTGGGGGCATCCTCATCTCCTTCGATGAAAGCCGCGATTCGTTTGACGCTATCGGTCAATAATCTTATTATTGGACCAAAGTGTCAAGGGAGACATCAGCCATGAGCAGTGCAGCCAGCAAGACCGACGCGGAGACCCCCGACGCGCAGGCACTCGACGCGCAGGCCGCCGAGTCACCCATCCTCTTCGAGGTCGCCGATGGGCTCGCCACGATCACCCTCAACCGCGCCTCGAAGTACAACGCCATGTCGATGGGCTTTGCGCGCAGCCTGTTCGACGCCGTCAGGCAGATTGCAGATCGGCCGGAAGTCGGCGTGGTCCTCATCGAGGCCCGGGGCCGCGCGTTCTGCGCCGGTGGCGATCTCGACGGCATCGCCGAGGCGACCGATCGAGAGGCCTACCTCACCGAACTGGCCGAGCAGCTGCACGGCGCGTTCGCCCTGCTCGACTCCCTCCCTGTCGTGGTGGTGGTCGCGGCCCACGGCGTGGTCGCCGGGGGAGGGGTCGGCCTGATGCTCGCCGGCGACCTCATCATCGCGGCAGACGACTGCACCTTCATGTCGGCCTACGAACGCCTCGGTTTCACGCCTGACTGCGGTGTGAGCGAGCGGCTCCCGGCCGCTGTCGGGGTGCAGCGTGCCCTGCAGTTCTCGGTGGGTGGCCAGAAGCTGACGGCGGCGGATGCCCTCGCCTGGGGCCTCGTCGGCGAGGTCGTCTCGCTCGCCGACGTCGACACTCGCGCCCGCGAGGTCGCGCACCGCGTTCTTGCGACGGCTCCGAGGGCGTTGGGGCGCACGCGGCAGCTGCTGCGGGCATCCGTCGACCGCCCCTTCGCCGAGAATCTCGACACCGAGGCGCAGACGATCATCGCGCTGAGCGCAGAGGCCGAATCGTCGGCACTCTTCGAGCGCGTGGCTGCAGCCCGCTCGGTGCGTTCGTGAGCGGCTACGGCTTCACCCCCACCGCCGACCAGCAGGAACTCGCCGACAGCGCCCGCGAGTTCGGGGTTCGCCGGCTCGCCCCGTTCTACCGGCAGCGCGAGCGGGAGGGTGCCTTCGACCGTGAGACCCTGCGCGAGATGGGGCGCATGGGCCTGTTCGGTATGGAACTGCCCGAGGAGTTCGGTGGCCTGGGCCTCGACGCGGTGAGCGCAGGGCTCGTGCTCGAGGCGCTCTCGGAGTCGGACTACAACATCGGCCAGCTCTCCGTGACGATGGCGCTCGCCGGCACGATCGTCTCCCGGTATGCCGACCCGTCGATCGCCAAGTACTGGCTCGAGGGCCTGGTCGCGGGAGAGCTGCTGCCCGCCATAGGCCTCACCGAACCGGGCGCAGGCTCCGACGCGGCCACCCTCACCATGCGGGCCGAGCGGGTCGGTGACGAGTGGGTGCTGAGCGGGGAGAAGAACTCCGTGACGTTCGCGAAGCAGGCCGCCTTCGCGGTGGTCTGGGCGCGCACGGGCACCGTGGAGAGCAAAGCGAAGGGCATCAGCGCGTTCCTCGTGCCGCTCGATCGCCCCGGCATCACCGCCACCGAATGGGACGACATGGGCGGCCGGTCGGCCGGCCGCGGCATCCTGCATTTCGACGGCGTGCGCATTCCGGCGAACCATCTGCTGGGCGACGAGGGCCGCGGGTTCATGCAGGTGATGCAGGGCTTCGACTACAGCCGAGCCCTGATCGGGCTCCAGTGCCTGGCGGTTGCGCGCATCTCGCTGGAAGAGACGTGGAAGGCGGCGGCCGAGCGGCAGAGCTTCGGCAAGCCGCTCACCTCCCACCAGGGAGTCTCGTTCCCGCTCGCCGAGGCCGAGGCGCTCGTGCACGCCTGCCGCCTGATGTGCCTCGAGACCCTCTGGCTGAAGGACAACGGGCTGCCGCACACCGAGGAGGCCGCCATGTGCAAGTGGTGGGCACCGAAACTCGCATTCGAGGTGGTGCAGACCTGCCTGCTGACCAACGGCCACGGCGGGTACTCGAGCGAGCTGCCCTACGAGCAGCGGCTGCGGGATGTGCTGGGGCTGCAGATCGGCGACGGCACAGCGCAGATCATGAAGCTCGTCATCGCCCGCCACCACGCCGGCCGCGAGACCAGCTGAGCCCGAGCCGGCCGAGGCCCGCCGGCTCCGCCCGAAACCACTGAACCTCACCCAGACGAGAGAGCGGCATCCGATGAGCAAAGTCCTTTATGAGAAGCGCGACCAGATCGCCTATATCACCCTCAACCGGCCCGAGGTGCACAACGCGATCGACCGGGAGACGGATGATCTGCTCTTCGACGCCTGGAACGAGTTCGACAGCGATCCCGACGTGCGCCTTGCGATCCTCACCGGCTCGGGCGAGAAGTCGTTCTGCGCGGGCGCCGACCTGAAGTCGCACATCGACCCGTGGATCAACGCCGGGCCCGAGCTCGGCCGGAGCGTGCTCGCCCGCGGATTCGCCGGGGGAATCACCCGGGGCCTGCACCACATCAGGAAGCCGATCATTGCGGCGCTGAACGGCTGGGTGATCGGCGGTGGCATCGAGCTGGCGCTGGCCTGCGACATCCGTGTCGCCAGCGACAACGTGCAGTTCGGCT
The DNA here is from genome assembly GCF_006716115.1 of Subtercola boreus. Lineage (NCBI taxonomy): Bacteria > Bacillati > Actinomycetota > Actinomycetes > Micrococcales > Microbacteriaceae > Subtercola > Subtercola boreus. Next base: position 3,810,131 of record NZ_VFOO01000001.1, read on the forward strand.
TCTTCCACATGCGGCGCGGGATGCATTTCGCCGACGGCGGCATCGTTCGGCTCGTGAACACCTGCGGGGTCGGCATCGCTATGGAACTGGAGCTCATGGGCGAGCCGATCGACGTGCAGCGGGCCAAGGAGATCCACCTCGTGAACCGCGTGGTTCCTCAGGCGGAGCTGATGTCGACGGCCGAGGACATGGCGCGGAAGATCATCCGCAACCCCCGCGTCGCCGTGGAGTCGGCGAAGGAGACCATTCTCGAGGTCGTCGGCCGGCCGCTGGACGACCAGCTGAAGTTCGAGGCCCTCTACGGTTACTCGACCATGGGCGACCCCGAGATCGCCGCGAAGCGCGACGAGTTCCTCGACCGCCGCGACCAGGACCGAGCGACCAGCTGACCCGCGGGGCGCTGCCGGTGCGAACGGGCGAGCCTCAGCCGACGCGACGCCGAATACGAGGCCAAGCCAGCTGAGGCTCGTCCGTTCGTGCGGGGGGCGTGGGACCCGGGCGCTAGGCGAGGATGTCGGGGGCGGCCGCGCGGTGGAAGCCCGAGAAGGGGGTGTTGTGCGAGACCTCCTGGAGGTCCCACCAGCCCGAGCGGGCGTTCGGTGCGCCGCCGTCGACGCGGACGGTCGAACCGGTGATGAAGCTGGCCGCGGGGGAGAGCAGGAACACGATCGCGGCCGAGACCTCCGACTCGGTTCCGAACCGCTGCAGCGGGATGCCCCGCCAGACCTTGTTCTGGATGAACGCCGTGTGCTCGTCGTCGTAGGTGTCGAGCCCGCTCGACGCGATCGAGCCCGGGGCGACCGCGTTGACGCGCACGCCGGACTCCGCCCATTCGGTGGCGGCCGTCTCGGTGAGGGTGAGCATCCCGCCCCGCGAGGCAGCCGAGTGCGCGAATCCCGGCCAGCCGTTCGAGATGTCCGCGATCATGTTGACGATCGCGCCGCCGTTCTCGATCATCCACCGGTTGTAGACCTCGCGCATCACGATGAAGCCGCCCGTGAGGTTGCTGCGCACCACCGCCTCGAAGCCCTTCGTCGAGATCGTCTTCAGCTCGGCTTTGTACTGGCCGCCCGCATTGTTCACGAGGCCGTCGATGCGGCCGTGCTGCTGGAGGATCTCGTCGATCACGGTGACCACCCCCGCCTCGTCGCGGATGTCGGTGGCGTGCGTCGTGACGCTGCCGCCGTCTTCGGTGACCTCGGCGCGGATGCGGTCGAGCTTCTCCAGGCTCCGGCCGACGACGGCCACCGTCGCTCCGAGAGAGCTGAGTTCGTGCACGACACAGCGACCGATGCCGCTGCCGCCTCCCGTGACGACGACGGTCTGGCCGGCGAAGAGCCCGGGGGCGAAGACGGAGGTGTAGGGCATGGCTGAGCCTTTCTAGCGGTCGAGCGAGGGCTGGTAGGTGTAGGAGGCGCTCCGCGAGTGCGCGAACTCGAGGATGCCGATACCGGTGCGTCCGGCCCACTCGAACACGGTCATCCGGTCGGTCAGGGCGGTGTCGACCGAGCGCGGGGAGACCGATCCGTCGAGCGGGTAGACGTCGAACTCGACGTGGTCCAGGCCTCGCGGATGCCCGTGCTGGCCGCCGTAGCCGCCGCCCGACATGTGGCCGCCCTTCGCCGAGGCGTCGACGCCGATGCGATACATCTCGCCGCTCGCGGTGCGCACCTCGACGGTTCCGCCTTCGAGGTCGAGCTGGTCGGTGAAGCGCAGGTCGTGGCGCACGTCGACGATCTCGTCGAGTGAACCGCCGACGGGCATCACCGCGCCTTCGAGCAGCAGTCGCGCCTGAGCCCGATCCTCGACCAGAAGGAAGCCGATCGACCGATCGTCGAACTGGGCCTGGAACCAGAGGTGCAGCCCCTGGCCGCCCGACATCGTGCGCACCCCGCGCGACCGGTCGCGCTGGCCGTACCAGCCGTCGATGTCGAGGGTGACGCCGTCGAGCGATGCCGTGCCGGTGTAGTGGCCCGACTGGAAGAGGTGCTCGAACGACGAGGTCACCGATCCGTCGTCGCCCCGCACCGTGACGTCGCCCGACCAGGGGAGCGCTCGCGCCTGCCAGCTCGCGTCGAACTCGAAGCCCGTCTCGTTCGGGGCGAGCCGCAGGTGCCAACGCTCGAGCGGTTCGTCTATCGACCAGCTGAGGGGGCCGACTCCGGCGCCGTCCGTGGTGTCGAGTTCTGTGGAGAAGCGGAGGTTGCGCTGTTGTTCGGGCAGGGTGACGAGGGCGAACCCGTCGATGACGTTCCGGCCGGGGTAGAGTCCCGCGCCGACGATCACCGAAGGGGTGAGGGCGTCCCGGGGGTGCAGATTGAACATGAACCGGTCGAAGAACCGTTCCGGCAGACCGGTCTCGCCCGGCGTCACCAGGGCGTCGTGGAATCCGGTCGTGCTGGTGTGATCTTCCGGCATGATGCTCCTTCTCGGGGTGCGGGTCACGGGATGTGGATGCCTGCCGTCTGGTGCGCCGCCCGCAGGAACGACTCGACCTGGGACCGGCCCGCGTAGTAGTCGTCGCCGACACCGCGCTCAGCCCGACGCCGCCCGTACTCGTAGAGCACTGCGAGCTTCCAGAGGGCGAGTGTGGAGTACCAGGCGAGGTCGGTGAGGTCGCGTCCGCTGCGTTCGGCATAGCGTGCCGCCAGCTCGTCGCGGCACAGGTAGCCGGGCTCGAGCATCGCGGTTGCGAACTCCTCCGTGGGGGTGAGCTCGTTCGGCGACTCGGGCACCGACGCGAGGAAGTAGCCGAGGTCGAAGAGCGGGTCGCCGATCGTCGCGAGCTCCCAGTCGAGAACGGCGGCGACTCGGCCCGGGGCATCCGGTGCCAGCACCAGGTTGCCGAGACGAAAGTCGTTGTGCACGATCGCCGCACCCGATTCTGCGGGGGTGTGCTCGGTGAGCCAGAGCTGGATGCCCGCGAATTCGGCCGGCGGCGAGCCATCCGGTGCCGCCACCAACGCGGCCATGCGACGGAGGTGGCGCGCGTTGAATCCCTCGGGGCGGCCGGCGTCGGCGAGGCCCACCGACCGCCAGTCGACGCTGTGCAGGTCGGCCAGGGTGTCGATCATGCTCTCGCAGATGGAGCGGCGGGCTTCCGGTGTGTCGAGCGGCGACGGGGTCAGGGTGGTGACGACCGGGCCGTCGACCGCACTCATCACGTAGAGGGGCACGTCGAGAACGTCGCCGGCGGCCGCCGTCGCGAGCACCCTCGGCACGGGCACGGCAGTGCCGCCGAGAGCGTGCATGAAGCGGGCCTCCCGAAGCATGTCGTGGGCGCCGGGCGGCACCGGTGGAGGTGGAGGGCGCCGTACCACGACCCGCACCGTGCCGTCGGTGACGAGGTAGGTGAGGTTGGAATGGCCGTCGCCGATAGGGGTGCTGCTGACCGGCCCCGCGGTGATGCCTCGCTGTTCGAGGAACGTGGCCAGGGCGGCGAGGGTCTCCGGCGTCCACTGCCAGGCCGAGACGTCTTCGGACATCTTTCCCCCTCTACACCGTCGCAAGGTTTGGTATGACCAAATGAATGGCTGGACCGTAGCCTAGCAGAGCAGGGCGCGGCGGAGATCGAGCGGTCGAAGGGCGATGGTAAATTAGGTCAGACCATCAGGCCAGTCCGCGGCCTGTCTCAGGAGGAATCGTGACCGAAGCAGAGCCGATTGTGCCGGTGAAGCGTTCCCCGATCACCCTTGCGCCGATGAAAGTCTCCAAAGCATCGGATGTTCTTGCCAACGAACTGCGGGAACGCATCCTGACTGGGGAGTTCCCCGAGGGGGTCGGGCTGCCGGCCGAACGCGACCTGGTCACCCAGACGCACATGAGCCGCACGACGGTGCGTGAAGCGCTCCGCATACTCGAAGTGCAGGGGCTCATCCGCATCAAGGCGGGTCGCACCGGCGGTGCGTTCGTGCAGCGACCGGGCGAGGAAGCGATGGCCAGCACGGTCAACCTGTTGATCAGGGGCCAGCAGATCCGCCTCGCCGACCTGCTGGGCATGCGCGAAGCCATCGAGCCGTACTGCGCCCAACTCGCTGCGGCGAACCGCACCGACGCCGAACTGGAGTTGCTCGACGCCGCAGTGGCCGCCCTCACCGACGATGAGGGCCCGCTGTCGACGTTCCTCGAAGCGAACGTCGAATGGCACGTCCTGGTGGCCCGGGCCAGCCACAACAAGCTGCTCTCGGGGATGATGACGGCGCTGTCACAGGCGATCTACGCCGCCACCGACGACGAGCAGTTCGTCGACCTCGAGGTGCGCCACACCACCGCGCGGGCGCACGCCACCATCACGGCTGCCATTCGCGACCACGATGGTGAGGCGGCGGTGCGCCGCATGACGCGCCACGTGCACTCCTACGCCGCCGTGGTGCTCGGGGCAGACGAGGATCGCGAGATCGTCGTTCCCTGAGCCGATAGTTCCCTGAGCCGATAGTTCCCTGAGCCGATCGGGCGAACGGCGCCCGCGCCGGCGTCAGAACTGCCAGGGGTACGGTCCCCAGTCGGCTTCGCGCTTCTCGAGGAACGAATCCCGGCCCTCCACGGCCTCGTCGGTGCCGTAGGCGAGCCGGGTCGCCTCGCCCGCGAACAGCTGCTGGCCCACGAGCCCGTCGTCGACCGCGTTGAACGAGAATTTGAGCATCCGGATCGCCGTCGGCGACTTGCCGAGGATCGTGTTGGCCCAGGCGTACGCCGTCGACTCGAGTTCGGCGTGCGGAACCACCGCATTGATCGCGCCCATCTCATAGGCGCGCTGGGCGCCGTACTCCTGGCCGAGGAAGAAGATCTCGCGGGCGAACTTCTGGCCCACCTGCCGGGCGAGATAGGCGCTGCCGTAGCCACCGTCGAACGAGCCGACATCCGCGTCGGTCTGCTTGAAGTGGGCGTGCTCGGCGCTCGCGATCGTGAGGTCGCAGGTCACATGCAGGGAGTGCCCGCCGCCCGCCGCCCAGCCCGGTACGACAGCGATGACGACCTTCGGCATGAAACGGATGAGCCGCTGCACCTCGAGGATGTGCAGCCGACCGGTCGAATGCGTACCGTCTTTGTACTGGTAGCCGTCGCGGCCGCGGATGCGCTGGTCGCCGCCCGAGCAGAACGCCCACTTGCCGTCCTTCGGGCTGGGGCCGTTGCCGGTGAGCAGAACCACCCCGATGCGGGTGTTCTGGCGGGCATCCTCGAGCACCCGGAACAGTTCGTCGACCGACTGCGGGCGGAACGCGTTCAGCACCTCCGGCCGGTTGAAGGCCACCCGGGCGACTCTGCCGGCGGTGTCGTGGTGGTAGGTGATGTCCGTGAGGTCGGAGAAGCCGTCGACGGGCATCCACACGGATTCGTCGAACAGGTCGGAAACATTGGTCATGACGACAGCTTAGAACCGGCAGTCGGCACCGCGGTCTGGTGTGCGTGCCGCTGGTGCGGTGCCGGTGGTGCGCCAGTGGCGACCGGATGCCCGGCTCAGGTCCAGGCGCGGGCGGTGCGTTCGGCCCAGTACTGCTCGGGCGGTTGGGCCAGCGCGACCAGCGCGTCGTCGTCGGCGGCGGGCGCCCGTGCGGTGAGGTTCTCCCGCAGCTGGGTGCCGGTGACGGCCCCGGTGAGCACGATGTCGGCCCACGGCCGTGCCAGCGCCGCGCCGAGGGCGAGCCCCGCGAGCGGTTGGTCTTCCGCCGCCGCGAGGGCGGCCGCCTCCCCTTCTGCGCCGGCCTCACCTTCTGCGCCGGCCTCACCGGCTGCTGCCGCGGCGGCGGTCGCCGTTCCGCGCCCGACAGCTGCCCCGAGCTCCCCGCCGCGCGCCGTCAGGCGACCGTTCGCCAGCGCCTCCTTCACCACCACGAGCCAGTTCGCGTCGTTTGCTCGCGCCAGCGCGGCCCCCGCAGACTGCTCCAGCAGGTTCCACGTCGACTGCACCGCGCTGAACGGCGAATCGGGCAGGGCGAGGGCCGCGTCGATCACCGCGGACTGGCCCGGTCCGCTCGTCGAGAAACCGACCCGCACCCCGCTCGACGCGATCTCCCGCAGCCGGTCGAGCAGTGCACTGTCGCCGAGCGCGGGGCTGTCAGGCGTGAGCGAATGCACGAGGTACACGTCGGGCGCCCCGCCGAGCGCGTCGAGCGTCTCGGGCCACTGGGCCTCGAGCATCCGGAGGCTGTGGTCTTTGCGTTCCTGCACCGCGGCGTCCATGCGCCAGTCGCCCACGTACTCGTAGCCCCATTTGGAGCCGATCGTGAGCTCGTCGCGGCGCTCCGGATGCTCGGCGAGCCACGATCCGAGGAACTGTTCGGCGAACCCGTACGACCGGGCGGCATCGATGTAGCGGATGCCGAGCATCCACGCGCTCTGGAGCAGTCGGTGGGCGCGGCCGCGCATGGCCTCGACGGAGCGGTCGGCGCCGTCGCCGAGATCATCGCCCCGCCCGACCGTGATGTAGGCGGGCCGGCCGATGGCGGCGAGGCCGAGCCCGAGGCGGGAGGCGTTGACACTCATGCGTCCGACCCTACCCGCCCGCCCCCGCGATCTGCGGCCCGCGAGGGGACGCAGATCGCGCCAACCGGCCGGGGGCGGCACGATCTGGGTCCCTTCGAGCTCTGTTCGGGCATCCGGGGCGCGATCTGCCGCAGGAGCGCGCGAAACGCAACCCCCCTCGACCCGCCCCGCCGCCCGCGTAGCGTCGAAGTATGACCGATGACCAGTACACGTTCCAGGATCCCTCGAAGATGTTCGCCGACATCACCCCGTCGGCCCAGTACCAGGAGGGCGCGGGGCTCGACTCCGAGCTCGATGACCGCGCCGACCACGGCGAGAAGACGTACCGCGGCAGTGGCCGCCTCACCGGCCGCAAGGCCCTCGTCACCGGTGGCGACTCGGGGATCGGCGCCGCCGTCGCGATCGCGTTCGCCCGGGAGGGCGCCGACGTCGCCATCTCGTACCTCCCGGAGGAGCAGGAGGATGCCGCTCGCATCCTCGCCCTCATCGAGGAGACCGGCCAGAAGGGTGTCGGCTTCGCGGGCGACATCACCAGCCCCGACTTCGCGCGTGGCCTAGTCGCGGACGCCGTCTCCGAGCTCGGCGGTCTCGACGTGCTCGTGAACAACGCCGGCAAGCAGCAGTTCGTCGAAGACCTGCTCGATCTCTCCGACGAGCAGTTCGACGAGACCTACAAGACGAACGTCTACGCGATGTTCTGGATCACCAAGGCCGCGCTGCCGCACCTTGCGCCCGGTTCGTCGATCATCAACACGTCGTCGATCCAGGCGTACTCGCCGTCGGAGACGCTGGTCGACTACGCCTCGACCAAGGCTGCGATCAACACGTTCTCGAAGGCGCTCTCGCAGCAGCTCGCGCCGAAGGGCATCCGGGTGAACGTCGTCGCGCCGGGGCCGATCTGGACTCCGCTGCAGACCGCGGGCGGGCAGCCCACCGAGGCGCTGCCGACGGTCGGCGAGGAGACGCCGCTCGGCCGCTGGGGCCAGCCGTCGGAACTCGCGCCGGCCTACGTGTTCCTCGCGTCGGGCGAGTCGAGCTACGTGATCGGCGAAACCTTGCACGTCAACGGCGGCATGCCGACGCCCTGACGACCCCCGCGTCGCGCCCATCGAGTGGGCAGTTTGGGCCCAATAGACACGCTGTTTACGGCCCAAACTGCCCACTCGATCGGGGTGGGACGGCGTTGCGGCTCGCGCCACGGGCTAGGGGACAGGCGGCGCGTCGTACACGCGGATGCCCGCCGCGACCGCGGCCGCGCGGTACGCGGCCGCCAGCGTGTCCACCGTCGCGTGGGCGTTCAGCCCGCTGGGGTTCGGCACGACCCAGAGCGGCACTCCGCCGAGCAGTTCGGGCTGCCGGCCCTCGACCGCCTTCGGCCGCGCGAAGGCCTGGCGGTAGGCCGTGATGCCCAGCATCGCGACGACGGCTGGTGCGATCATCCGCACCCGCTCTTCGAGCCGGGCTGCGCCCTCGACCAGCTCGGCATGCGTGAGTTCGTCGGCGCGAGCGGATGCCGTCGCCACCAGGTTGGTGATGCCGACGCCGCGCTCCTCGAGGTGCGCGAGGTCATCGGGTTCGAACCCGTTCGACGCGATGATGCGGCGGTCGAGGATGCCCGCCCGGTACAGCGCCGGATAGAAACGGTTGCTCCCGCCACCGAAGTGCGCCTGCACAGCGACAGTGCGGAGTCCCGGGTTGATGCCGACGAAGAGCAGGCGCACGTGCGGCCCGATGAGGTCGGGCAGGGTGCCACCGTGGAAGGCGGCAAGGTCGGCGCGGGTGAACGTCACGGTCTCACGCTACGCGCCCGGCCCCGGCGCTGTCGTGCGCGATCGGCGCCGCGCCCATCCGCCCCTGCGCTCAGCCCAGGTCGGCTGCGTGGCTGTTGCCCGCATGATCGCCGTTCACGGCGTCGATCTGTGCCCACGTGTTGTAGCCGACCACGACCGAGAGCACGATGCCGAGCACGCTCAGAGCCGGTCGGATGCCCTGCAGATACCTGTTCATTGCGCCCTCCTTGGTTCCTTCCATCGTGGAGGGCGATCCTATGAGCCCTCGGTGAGCATGCTGGATGCTCGCTGGATGATTCGCAGCCGACTTCGGACGTATTCTGGAGCCATGGCCAGCGAACTCCTGCACGACGCCGAGCGGCACCGCTACTCCCTCCGCGTCGACGGCGCCCTCGTCAGCGCGGCGGACTACGTGCTCCGCGACAACACCATCTCCTTCAACCACACGTTCACCGATCCGAAACTGCGCGGCAAGGGGTACGCCAACGAGGTCGTCACCTACGCCGTCGACGACGTCGAGAAGAACACGAGCTATCGTGTCGTGCCGATGTGCTGGTATGTCGGGCAGTGGTTCGACGAGCATCCGGAGCGGGCCGCGCTGCTCGATCGCTGAGCCGCTCGCACCGGCTGTTCACTTCGCGGTCAACTGCGTGATGCCTGAGGCCGGGATGCTCTCCCAGGGATGACTGTGCGGTCTCCCGAGGAAGAGAGAATCATCGTGCCTGCACCCTGGCGTTTTCCCGTCAGCATCATTCTTGCCGCCGCCGTTCTGGCGTCACCGTTCGTCGGGCTGCAGGCGGCTTCGGCTGTTCCTCTCGCGACCAGCGTCAGAATCAACGAGGTCGAGTCGTCGGGCGGCACGCCGGGCGACTGGGTGGAGCTGGTGAACACGGCTGCTTCTGCGGTCGATCTCTCGGGCTACCTCGTGAAGGACAGCGACGACACGCACATCTTCACGATCCCGGCGAACACATCGATCGCGGCGAACGGGTATCTCGCGCTGGATGTGGAGACCGCCTACGGGCTGGGCGCATTCGATTCGGCCCGTCTCTTCGCCCCCGACGGCACAACTCTCGTCGACAGCTACTCCTGGACGGCGCACGCGGCGACGACCTACGGCCGCTGCCCCGACGGCACCGGCGCCTTCGTGACCACGCTCGCCTCGACGAAGGGCGCCGCCAACAGCTGCACGCCGACGGTCGCGGCCTCGGTCAGGATCAACGAGGTCGAGTCGAGTGGCGGAACCCCGGGCGACTGGGTCGAACTGGCGAACAAGGCGAGCGTCGCCCTCGACCTCTCGGACTACGTGCTGAAGGACAGCGACGACACGCACCTGTACACGATCCCATCGGGAACCTCGATCGCCGCGAATGGGTTCCTCGCGCTCGATGTGGAGACCGCCTACGGGTTGGGCTCCGCCGACTCTGCCCGCTTCTTCACGCCCGGCGCTGCGACGCTGATCGACTCGTACAGCTGGGCCGCCCACGCGGCGACGACCTACGGCCGCTGCCCCGACGGCACCGGCGCCTTCGTGACCACGGTCGCGCCGACGAAGGGCGCCGCCAACAGCTGCACCGTGTCGGCCGCTTCTGCGGTGAAGATCAACGAGGTCGAGTCCAGCGGTGGCACGCCCGGCGACTGGGTGGAGCTCAAGAACACGGCTGCTGCTGCGGTGGATGTCTCGGGGCTGGTCGTCAAGGACAGCGACGACACCCACGTGTTCACGATCCCGTCGGGAACGTCGATCGCCGCGAACGGGTATCTCGCGCTGGATGTGGAGACTGCCTACGGGCTGGGCGCAGCCGATTCGGCCCGCCTGTTCGGCACCGACGGCACGACGCTGATCGACTCGTACACGTGGACGGCGCACGCGTCGACGACGTATGGCCGCTGCCCCGACGGCACAGGCGCCTTCACCACGACCACGACCCCGACCAAGGGTGCGGCGAACGACTGCGCGCCGCCCACCCCGACCGGCCCGACGGCCGAGGCCTGGCCCGGCGCATCGGCGATCACCACGGCCGACCAGAACGGCGTGATCGGCGGCAACCTGAGCGGCCTCGCCTACGACCCGTCGGGCACGAGCGCCCGCGGCACGCTGTGGGCCGTGAAGAACGGGCCGAGCACGCTCTACAAGCTCAGCTACAACGGGTCGGCCTGGGTCTCCGACACCAGCGGCACGGGCGCCTGGTCGGCCGGCAAGGCCCTGCACTACACCGACGGCACGGGCGACCCCGACGCTGAGGGCGTCGCCTTCACCGGCGCCGGCCCCTCGGGCGGGGCGTTCGTCTCGACCGAGCGCAACAACAGCGTCAGCGCGGTCAGCCGCCCCTCGGTGCTGAAGTTCGACGCCACAGGCTCTGCGACCAGCGGTGCCACCAGCCTGAACGCCACCATGGAGTGGAACCTCACCGCCGACCTCCCGGCCGTGGCACCGAACAGCGGGCTCGAGGCGATCTCGTGGGTGTCGGATGCGTTCCTCACCTCGAAGGGTTTCGTCGACGAGCACACGGGCGCCGCCTACAACCCGGCGACCTACGCCGACCACGGCGACGGCCTCTTCTTCGTCGGGCTCGAGGCGAACGGCACCGTCTACGCCTACGCGCTGAACCAGGTGACTGGCGGCTACACCCGCGTCGCGACGATCGCGAGCGGTTTCACCGGCGTGATGGATCTCGAGTTCGAGCAGGAGACGAACCGGCTCTGGGCGGTCTGCGATGACACCTGCAACGGGCAGTCGGCGATTCTCGAGATCGCCTCGTCGGGTGCGAACGCCGGCCACTTCGCAGTGACCCACGTCTACGACCGACCGGCCGGCATGCCGAACTACAACAACGAGGGCTTCGCTCTGGCACCCCGGGCCGAGTGCGTGGCCGGGCAGAAGCCGGCCTTCTGGTCGGACGACACGAACGACGCGGGCTTCGCCCTGCGCAGCGGCTCGGTGAACTGCACCCCGATTCCCGACACGACCCCGCCGACCGTCTCCGGGTCGCTGGCCGGCCGCACCCTCACGCTCACCGCGGCAGACACCGGATCGGGTGTCGCGAGCATCGAATACCAGCTCGACGCCGCCACCGCGTGGGTCGCCTACAGCGCGCCGGTCGTGCTCGACGGCAGCGCCCACAGCGTGCGTTTCCGGGCAACGGATGTCGCGGGGACCGTCAGTTCGGTGCAAACACTCTCGGTTCCCGCGGCTGCTCCTTCGGGCATCCTGAGCATCGAGCCGCAGGGTGTGGCACGCACGATCGCGCCGGGCGGAACTGTCGCCGGGCTCGGCGCGCGTCTCGTGGATTCGACCGGCGCGGTCGTTGCGGGCAAGCCGGTGAAGTTCACGATCGCCGGGCCGGGCACCTTCGCCAGCGGCTCTCTCACGGTCAACGTGGTGACGAATTCGGCGGGTATATCGTTGACGCCCACCATCGTGAGCACGGGGGTCGGAACCATCACGGTGTCGGCCTCGCGAGCCGGATCGGCGACGGTCGCGCTCCCCGCGATCACGGTGGCAGCGCCGGCTCCGACCCTCACGGCGACCGTCTCGGCGACGACCGCGGTGGTCACGGGCAAGGTGTCGGTGACGGTTTCTGCCACGAACACGTCGGCCACCCCGGTGACGATCGTGCTGAAGACGAGCTACGGAACGAAGACCTTCGCGGGGGTCGCGTCCGGGCAGACGGTCACACAGACCTTCAAGTCGTACCTGTCATCCGTGCCGGCCGGGTCGGCGACCGCGGTGGTCTCGTCGGATGCCGGACAACGCAGCCTGTCGGCGGCCTACTCGGCCGCGGCGGCGGGCTGACCGGCGGTCTTCGGCCCGCACCGTCCACTCGCACGCGGCTCACACGGCCACCCGGCCACTCGGTTCACCCGGCCGCTCGGTTCACCCGGCCAGCCGGTTCACCAGAAGAGAGACACCATGAACAACGCACCATCGACCGAACCCGAACAGTTCCCTGGCGGCCGGACGCCCAGCCGCCGCGCGGTGCTCCGTACGGCAGCCTGGAGCGTGCCGGTCGTGGCGATCGCGGTCGGTGCTCCGGCCTTCGCGGCATCGGGTGGTGCTGCGACGATCACCGCGCCCGACCCGATGGCGGCCGACATCGGCGACTCGATCCCGCTGGTCTTCCAGATCTCCGAGAACGGTGCGCCGCTCGCGAGCGGCGTGCTGACGGTCGCCCTGAACGACGCCAGTGTTGTGTCCTTCGACCCGGAGGGTGAGGGCTACTCGAGCGCGACCCTGGCGTCGTACGTCATCACCGACGGCTACGCCCTGCCGCTGGTGATCGTCGGCTCACACGGCACGGTCTTCGGGTCGGCGACCGTCGGCGGCGTGACTACGTCGTTCACGGCGTCGATCCTCCCGAACTGACCGTCGGCGACCGGGAGCGCCGCGCGGCACCCCGAGCAGCACGCCGCCCACCACCAGCGCCGTGCCGATCGCCTCGCGTGGCCCGAACGGCTCCGCGGCGAGCAGGGTGCCGAGCAGCACGCCGGTGACCGGGTTGAGCAGGCCGACGAGGCCGACGGTGCCGGCCGGCAGGTGGCGGAGGCCCGTGAACCAGGCGACGAACGCCAGCGCCGTCGCCACGACGGTGACGTAGCCGAACGCGAGGGCGGCAGTGCCGTCGATCACCGGGGGACCGCCTTCGATGACCAGCGCAAACGGCAGCACGAGCAGCCCGCCGGCGATCAATTGCCAAGAGGTGATGGCCAGTGTCTTCTCGCCCACAGCCCATTTCTTCGTGAGTACGAAGCCGAATGATGACATCACCATCGCGGCCAGGGAGGCGAGCACCCCGGCGGGCTCGATCGCGGTGGTGCCGCCGAGTACCATCGTGCCCACGCCGACGAAGCCGAGCAGGGCTCCGAGCAGCGGGAGCAGGGTGGGCCGGTCCCTGAGCAGCGGCCAGGCGACGAGCATGAGCACGGCGGCGGAGGTCGCCATGATGGTGGACGCCACGCTCGACGGCAGCAGCTGAGACGCGACGTAGACCAGCACGAAGAACGCGCCGACGTTGAGGGTGCCGAGCACGACCGACTTCCACCACCACGAGCCGCGCGGGCGAGACCGGCTCACCGCGAGCAGGAGCAGTCCGGCCGGCAGGGCGCGCAGCACGGCGCCCCAGAGCGGATGATCGAGCGGCAGGAACTGGCGCGTCACGTAGTAGTTCGATCCCCACGCGACCGGCGCGATGGCGGTGATGAGCAACCAGTGCCAGCCGCGGGGGAGGGCGGGCATCCGTGAGCCTATAGCTTCCATGGAAGCCACTATAGCTTCCGGGGAAGTTATAGTGGAGTGTGCAGACGGATCGGGTTTCGGGCATCCAGGCGGAATGGCGGCGCGAGCGCCCCGACCTCGACGTGTCCCCGCAGGGGGTCATCGGCCGGTTGCACCGGCTCGCCGCGCATCTCACGTCCGAGCTGGCCGTCGTGTACGAGCGCCACGGGCTGGGCGAGGGCGAGTTCGACGTGCTCGCGGCACTGCGGCGGGCGGGGCATCCGTTCGAACGGGCCCCGGGGGAGCTCGCCGAGCACACGATGGTGACGACGGGGGCGATGACGAAGCGACTCGACAGGCTTGCTGCGGCAGGCCTCGTGGTACGGCGGGCCGCCGAGGGCGACGGGCGGCGTCGCGTGGTGGCGCTGACTGTTCGCGGCCGGGAGGTGATCGATGCGGCATTCACGGAGCACATGGCGAACGAGCACCGCCTCGTCGACCTCGTGCCCGCCGCCGACCGCCCCGCGCTCGAGGCGCTGCTCGCCGCCTGGCTCGCGCACTTCGAGGCGCCCTGACCCGCCGCGCGCCTCGCTCCTCCCGCGCTCCCGCGCCCGCGTCGAATCGATTCGATAGGACGCCAACTGCTCCAAAAGGTGATCTTCAGAGCAGTTCGGGTCCCATCGAATCGATTCGACGCCGCAGCGCAGCGGGAACGGGCGGGCACGCGACGGGGTCAGATGGCGAGGGCGCGCGGCGGGGGTCAGAGCGCGGCGGGGGCGCGTGACTCCTCGAGCGCGTGGGCGACGGCGGCGCTCACGCGCTCCTCCTCCGCGGCGGCACGCGACGCGGCGAGGCGGCGCCGCAGGCGGATGCCCAGCACGACCAGCGCTGCGAGCACGAGGATGACCAGCAGCAGCATCCACGGCACCGCCCAGCCCGACGCCGACGCCGTCACGGGGTCGAGGTCGGTCGTCGACCCGGAGGCGTCGATGACGACAGGCACGACGCTCGCCGAGGCGCCCAGCCAGAAGGTCCCGGGCACATCCCGCACGGGCACGGTCACGTTCCAGGTCTCTCCGGGGAGCAGCTGCGGGGGAGCATCCAGAGCACCCGCGTCGGAGGCGAACCAGCCGAACGGGCCGGCGACGGTCGCCGACTGCTGGCCGGAGAGCACCGCGTTGCCCGTGTTGTGGAGCGTGTAGCCGACGGTGGCGTCGCCGCCCGCGAACGGGTTGAGGCCGCCGTTCCAGTCGACGTGCATGTTCTCGACGGCCAGCGACGGTGCGAGGTCTCCGCCCACGCGGAGGGTGATCTTGATGCCGAGGCGACGGTCGACGTTGATGCCGTTCTCGGTTCCGGGCTGGGTGAGCGACGTGACGATCCCGCCCGAGTAGTCGCCCGGGGTCGCGTCGGCGGGCACCGTGAGGGTGAAGGGGAAATCGATGGTTGCGCCGGGTGCCACAGTCACGTGGTCGGTCGAGCCGGCCACCCAGGCGCCGACGCCGACCGACGGCGTTCCGGCCACGACCAGGTCGAACTGCCCGCTCTCGGTTGTGAACCCGTCGGCGGCGTACACCCCGAGGTCGACCGCCGTGTCGCCGTGGTTCGCCACGACGAGGGCGTCGTCGATCGAGGAGCCGGGGGTGATCGCGTAGTTGTAGCCGGTGCGCTCTGCTCCGAACTGGTTGGATGCCGTACGCACCGACCACGTCACCTCGTCGCCCTCGGCGTGGGCGATCCCGGCGGGCATCGCGATGACGCCGATGAGGGCGAGAGTGGCGACGGCCAGTGTCGCGAGGATGGCGCTGGGTGATCTGTGCACGTTCATGGTGTCCTTGAGGAGTTAAGAGCGAATGCCCGGTGGGGCGCATGCCGACGGGCACGCACCCCACCGGGGCCGTTCGGGTGCTGCTGCCTAGCTGCTGAGCGCGGTCAGCGTCAGGGTTGCGCGGTAGCTTCCCTTGTCGACCGAACCCGGGATCTTCAGATCCAGGTCGGCGCCGAGCTTCGCGGTACCGCGCTCGTGGCCCTGGTCGGCTGAACCGAGACCGCGGGAGACCGAGAGGCCCGTTCCGCCGTCGTAGCCGGACTGGATCGCGAGACCGGCATTGGCGCCGGCACCGGGCGTGACGACCTTCGGCGTCCAGCCGAGGTTCTTGCCCGAGAAGGTGGCGGTGCCGTCGCGGAAGTCACCGACCGAGGCCGAGATCGACCACGGTGACTGCGTGTGGCGGGTGTCCGTGACGGTGATCGGGTTGATCGAGCCGTTGGCCTCGAAGTACTGGCCGTTCTTCTCAACCGCGGTGCCGAGGTCGACGAGGCGGTTGCCGCCGTCGATGGTCCAGCCGAACTCACCCGGGGCGGCGGTCGGAACCGTCACCTGGATGTCTTCGCCGTTGCCGTGGTTGGGGTGGATGGCGACCGAGTCGACGATCGAGCCGACCGGCTGCGCGGCGGTGGCGCCGTTGTCCGGCCCGCACCACGGCACCTTGCCGAGCTCGACGGCAGCGTTCGGAACGGCGCAGGTGCCGCTTCGAACGGTCTGCACGGTGAGCTGGTCGGCCGCGACCGAGACCTTGACGTACGAGCGCACGTGCTCCTGGTTCTCGACCGAGTTGTACCAGTAGCTCGACGGGTTCAGCGGGTCGGCGCCGTTGCCGGCACCGCTCGTTCCGCTCGAGTCGGGAGCCGTGATGTCGTAGTACTTCGAGCCGGAGGAACTGTTGGCCGTGACGTAGATGACGCCGCCGGGGCCCGGGTAGACATCGTCCTGGCCGGGCTGCTCATCGGGGTTGGCCTTGGCGCCGTTCTTGATCTCGTAGCTCCGCGAGTAGCTGTGGTCGTGGCCCTGCAGAACGAGGTCGACGCCGAGGTTCGAGAACGCGGTCGGGTAGTCGGTGCGACGCACCTTGTTGTCCGAGTCCTTCGCGTGGTCGGCGGGGGAGTAGATCGCGTGGTGGTAGACCAGCACGGTGTACTTCGCCTCGGCCTGGTGCTGGTTGACGACATCCGTCACGTAGCCGATGTGGGCAGCGTCTCCGCCGCCACCCTGCGCAGTGGAGTAGCTGTTGCTGTTCAGGTCGATGAACAGAACATCCTTGTAGATGTACCAGTAGTCGCCACCCGAGGTGTTCGACGTCGGCTGGCCGTTGGAGTAGTACGCGGCCGAGCGGTCGGTGTTCGGCGTCGCGAGGTGCTGCTCGTAGGCCTTGCCGCCCACGTCGTGGTTTCCGATCGTGGCTGCGAAGGGAACCTGGCGCAGCTGGTCGGGCGCGAGGAACGAGTCCCACTGCGCCTCGGTGTTGGCCGTCTCGACCTGGTCGCCGCCCGAGACGAGCAGTTCGGCGTTCGGGTTGGCCGCGGTGGCGACGGCGAGCGTGTCAGCCCAGCCCGCGCCATCCTTCGCCACGTTGCCCGACGAACCGATCTGCGGGTCGCCGAGGAACAGGAAGTCGTAGTCGCCGTCGAAGCTCTGCGTCTTGAATGCGTACGCGCTCGACCAGTTGCCCTCGGAACCGACGCGGTACGAGTACGCGGTGTTCTCGCTGAGGCCCGAGATCGTGGCGTGGCGGTTGAATCCGCCGCTGGTCGCGATGTTCGCTGCACCGATGGCGGCGAACGTCGTCGCGCCGGCCGGGAAGGCGCCGGCGACGAGCGAGGCGGTCGGCGCGAGCTGAATCTGCTGGCTCGTGTCTGCCGAGGAGTACCACGACACGATGCGCTGCGATTCGTTCGCACCGACGCCGAGGACGACGCCGGTGAGGTTCGCGGTCTCGGCGGCCGAGGCGGAGGGGGCGGCGAAGCCGCTGCCGACCGAGACGCAACCCACGAGGGCGGCGGCGGTCAGGATCACGGCGGCGCGGTAGCGGGTGCGCCGCCGCCCTGCTGTGAATGCTGTGGGGGAGGACATGAGTCTTCCGTTCTCTTGGGCTCCCCGAGGGGAGCAGGTGGATGTCTTCACGGTTCCGCCCGGGGGTGAACGGCTGTTGAACGGATGTCGCTGGGGTAGTTGATCAAGCGCAAATACTCTGAGCCGATTCACATGATCGGTGCTGCTGTTTCACAGGTCGAGGAGCCGTTCGACGAACCAGATGAGCCCGAACACAGAAACGGCCACCGCGAGAGCTCCGGTGGCCCACAGCCCGATCCGCGGCTGGCGGCGACGCAGCAGTGCGAGCAGCGGGAACAGGGCGGCGATGATCGCGACCTGCACCGCCTCGATGCCGAGGTTGAAGACGAGCAGCGACCAGAGCAGCGTCCACGACCAGGGTTCGTCGATGCCGAGCGCCGACGCGAAACCGAGCCCGTGCACGAGCCCGAACAGGAACACCACCCCGAGGCGCAGCCAGCCGGCGCGATCGAGCCCGAGCGGTCCGCTCGATGCGTCGAGTTCGTTCGCCGCATCCCCCCGGCGCCAGAGCCTCCACAGGTACCACGACGCGACGACCGCGATCGAGAGGGCGATGATCGGCTCGATGATGCGCGCGGAGACCGAGATGACGCCGGTGGCGGCGAGGATGAACGTGACCGAGTGCGCCACGGTGAAAGTGGTGGCGGCGAGGATCACCTCCCGGAACTTGCGGGAGCCGGCGATGAGGGCGAGCAGGAAGAGGATGTGGTCGATGCCGGAGAGCAGGTGCTCAGCGCCGAGGTGGAAGAACTCCCAGAAGCGCTCGGCCGTGCTCTGCTCGGTCGAGAACGAAGGCTGATTCGAGTCGAGTGCGGCCGTGCCGGAGCGCTCGTCGATCTCGTAGGTGAGGATCGTCTTCGTGCCGGTGACGTAGCCCTCTGAGTCCGGGAACACCGAGCTTTCCACGATGTGGCCGTCACTCGTCGCCGCGCACTCCCGGTCAAAGGTGATCACGGCGTAGGGCACGCCCTGGTCGATGGTCTCGGTGATGTCGCCGACACGGTGCGGGATGCACGTGGTGCCGCCTGCCGTGACGCTGAACCTGCTCGAGAGGTAGTTCTCCACGCTCGCCGTGTGCGCCTCGAGCGCGGCCACCCGGGTCGAGGCGTCACCGTTCTCGAACGCGTCCGTTCCCGCTTGGAAAAGATCATCGTCGTGCTCGGCGTCGGCCGCCGAGACCACCAGGAGGTCGTATTCCAGCTGCAGTTCCGTGCGCACGCTTCCCGAGTCGGTGCGGCTGACATCGGCGTAGACGACCGACGAGAAACCGTGCGCGGAGGCGGCCCCTGCCGTGCCGAAGAGGAGGGCCCCGGCAAGGCCGGTGCCCGCGAGCGCCAGGACAGCGCCGCGGAGCATCGTGGAGGGGATACGGCTGGGCCGGTGTGGCATGGGTCTCCTTCAGTCGACTCTGAAGGCTGGCGTCCGACGGTGAACAACGTGAGGACCGCGAGAGAACGGGGGAGGAACTCTGCCCCGGGCAGGCCCGCCCCGGGCATCCGGTGCCGCAGGATGTGGAGGCACCTGCCTGCCCACACCCCCACCCCACCCGGAGGACGGATCACCTTTGCGCTCCCGCACCCGAGCCGCCGCACTGCTCACCACCTCTGCCCTCGCCGCCGTTCTGCTCGCGGGCTGCGCGGCCGGTGACGACTGGTCGGAACCCCACGACGCACCCACCGCTGTCGGCGCCCTCCGCGACGGATTCCTGCCGACGACGGCCCCGAGCCCGGAGGCGACCATCGCTCCGCTTCGCGATTCGTGGGCCGACGTGCATCCGTCCGCCGGCTACCGGGTCGTGCTGCTGACCGCGGGAGACGACGCACCGGCGGTCGCGTTGGCCGATGCCGTCACGGAGTGGGCGGCCGACGAGAAGGTCGACCTCCGCACCGTGCGGGCCGACGACGACCACGTCGGCGGGATCGTCGAAGCGATGGACCTGCACCCCGACCTCATCGTCTCGGCGGGCAACGACCTCATCGACGCGCTCGCGGCCGTCACGGCGAGCCACCTCGACCAGCAGTTCCTCGTCGTGGGCGCGGAGGTCGCGGAACCGACCGGCAACGTGACCGCCGTAGACTGGACGGGCGCGTCGTTCCGCGGCGAGGGGCTCGGGGCGTCGTCGACGTACGACCCGACGTCGTTCACCCCCGAGCGGTGCGCGTCGGCCGTGCGTGCCGGGGTCGCCTCCGTGCTGCACGACCTCACGGGCATCGTGCTCTGGCTCGACTGACCCGCACCGCGTCCCCGCGCGTCCCCTGCGCCCCCGCGGGTCCCCTCGCGCGCACCGCGCCCCCTGCGCCCCCGCGCGCGCCCTGCAACCCCGCGCGTCCGCGCGCGCCTCCTGCACCCCGCGCGTCCCCGCGCGCGCCTCCTGCACCCCGCGCGTCCCCGCGCGCGCCCTGCACCCCGCGCGTCCCCGCGCGCGCCGGCGCCACCGCGATGGCAAACGAGAGGACGCTAACTGCTCGAATTCGTGCCCGTCGCAGCAGTTGGCGTCCTTTCGAATCGATTCGACGACGCGCGCCGGCGGGTCAGCGGAGCTGGGCGCGCGCCGCGTCCATGGCTTCGAGCACGGCGAGGGTGTGCGCGTGCGGCATGAGCGGCGACTCCTGGAGGCCGGCTGCGACCGAGCGTTCGAGTTCGAGTGCCTGGAACTGCATACCGCGCGTGCCGTTCATGCCGCTGGCGGCATATGGCTCCCACGACTCGACGAGCCGGGCGGGCCGGGAGGCGTCATGGCGCTGGAATGCCGTCCACGCGAAGTACGGTGCGTCGAGATGGATCCACCCCTCGTCGCCCATGATCGACGCATCATTCGGACCCGGGTGCGCCATCGAGAACGACAGCGACGCGCCCGCATCAGGATAGCCGAGCAGCACCTGGGCGCCGAGGTCGACACCGGCGACATCCACCCGCCCCGCGGCCGCGATCGAGTGCGGTGTGCCGAGGAGGTCGAGCGCGAGCGCGAACGCATAGACCCCGAGGTCGAGCAGCGCGCCGCCGGCGAGGGCCGGGTCGCCGTGCCGCCCCGCCCTCGAGAGGTCGAGCTTCTGGTGGTGCGCCGTCGTGATCGCGCGCACCTCGCCGATGTCTCCCCGGGCGATGCGCTCCCGCACCGCGATCATCGTGGGGGTGAACCGCGTCCACATCGCCTCCAGCACGAACACGCCGGCCTCGCAGGCGGCCGCGAACACCCGGCGGGCGGATGCCGCATCCACCGTGAACGCCTTCTCGACGAGCACGTGCTTGCCGGCCGCGATCGCGAGCAGCGCCTGCTCGGCGTGGAAAGCCTGCGGGGTCGCGATGTACACCACGTCGACGCCCGGATCCGCGCAGAGCGCTTCGTACGAACCGTGCGCGCGGCCGATCTCGAAGCGGTCGGCGAAGGCCCGCGCCCGCCCTGTGTCGCGCGCGCCGATCGCGGTGAAGCGGATGCCCGCGGCCTTCGCATCGGCCGCGAAGACGCTCGCGATCTTTCCTGCGCCGAGGATTCCCCACCGCAGCCCTGTCTGCTGTTGAGAGCCCATGGCACCCTGTGTAGCACGATGTGCGCGCGGGGCGACGTGTGCTATCGTCCCTTTCAGGACATGTAACTGGTCACGCAGGCAGGATCCGAACGTCAGGCGAAAGTCGACGATCGGGTCCTTTTTTTGTGCCCGAAATAGCCCGAAATGGCCCGAAATGGCCCGGAATGGCCCGGAATGTCCCGAAGCGCACCGCTGCGCGAACCGGAAAGCGCACAGATGCGCGACCACACGAATCCACGGAAGGACTCCCATGGCCAGCAGCCAGGAAGAGGCGAAGGCGATCATCGCCGGCGTCGGAGGCACCGCGAACATCGCGGGCCTCACGCACTGCAGCACACGACTGCGGTTCACGCTCGTCGACGACAGCCAGGCCGATCTCGAAGCGTTGAAGAACCTTCCCGGCGTGATGAGTGCCGTGCAGAGCGGCGCGCAGACGCAGGTCGTCATCGGCAACGGTGTCGTCGGCGCCTTCAACGCGGTCGAGCGGGAGCGCGGCGGCAAGACCGGCGGCAACGCCGCGAACCGCGTGAAGCAGCCCCTCACCTGGCGCCGCGTCGGCGGCACGCTGATGGATTTCGTGGTGAGCATCTTCTCGCCGATCGTTCCGGCCATCGCCGGCGCGGGCATCTTCAAGTCGCTGCTCGTCGGTGCCGCGGCGCTCGGCTGGTTGCCCGCCGACTCGCAGAACTACAAACTGCTGGCGGTCATCCCGGATGCGGTCTTCGCGTTCCTGCCACTTCTCATCGCGTACACGACGGCCAAGAAGCTGAACGTGAACCGGCCGCTCGCGCTCGGTGTCGTCGCGTTCCTGCTCTTCGCGAACTTCTCCACCCTGATCAACGGGGAGGGTGGCGCAGCCCTCTTCGGCATCAAGGTGCAGGCCGTCGCCTACGCCTCGCAGGTCTTCCCGTCGATCCTCGCCGTGCTGCTGCTGTGGCCGCTCGAACGGTTCTTCACGAAGATCTCTCCCGGCCCGATCCGCGTGTTCTTCGTGCCTTTCATGTGCTACCTGATCGTCGGCCCGCTGCTCATGCTGGTTCTCGGCCCGGTCGGCTTCTGGCTCGGCTCGCTGCTGACCGGCGCGATGATCGGGCTCTACAGCCTGCTCGGCTGGGTCGCCGTCGCTGTTCTCGCCGCCCTCCTGCCGTTCATCATCGCGGTGGGCATGCACAAGGCGTTCATTCCCCCCACGATCGCCACGATGGCGGCCACCGGCCGGGACTCGTTCTACCTCGTCGCCTCGCTCGGCCACAACGCGGCGGAGGCCGGCGCGTGCTTCGCCGTCGCCGTGCGCACCCGCAGCAGTCGCCTCCGCGCCACCGCCATCTCGGCCGGAGTCTCGGCGATCTTCGGCATCACCGAACCCGCGCTCTACGGTGTGACACTCCAGAACCGCAAGGTGCTCCTCTCGGTGATGGCCGGCGCGTTCGCCGGTGGCGCCTACCTCGGCCTCACCGTCGTAGCCGGTTTCGCGGTCGTCGGCCCGGGGCTCGCGAGCTTCACGATGTTCGTGGATGGTGCCAACCCGATGAACCTCCTGAACGCCGCCATCGGCGCCCTCATCTCGGTCGCTGTCGCCTTCGTCATCTCGGCCGTGATCTGGAAGGATTCCACCTCCCCGACCATCCGAAAAGAACTCGAAGACGCTGCCGAGGGTGTCGCCGACGAGGACTTCCCGGCCGAGCTCGCCGAGCACTCGACCGGTACCGCCGCCCGGCACACCACCGCAGGGGCTCCGGATGCCGCACCGGCGTCGCTCGGCAGCTACGGCCTCATTGCGCCGCTGACCGGCACGGTCATCCCGCTCGCCGAGGTGAACGACCCCGTGTTCGCGGGCGGCATCCTCGGTGACGGCGTCGCGATCCGGCCGACCTCGGGCGGCGTGCGCGCCCCCATCGCCGGAACGGTGACCTCGATGCTCAACTCGAAGCACGCCATCGGCATCACCTCCGACGGAGGCGTCGAGGTGCTCGTGCACGTCGGCATCGACACGATGAAGCTGAACGGTGAGCACTTCATCACCCACGTTACCCAGGGCGACCGCGTCGAGGCCGGCCAGCTGGTCATCGAGGCCGACCTCGCCGCCATCGAGGCGGCCGGTTACGACACCACCACCCCGGTCGTCGTCACGAACTCCGACCGGTTCGCCGTCGTCGTGAGCACGCGGGGGAACGCGGCCGGGAGCATCAGCACGGGCGAACCTCTCGTCTCGATCACGGAAAAGGAGCTCGCCAGTGGCGTTGCCTGACGGATTCATGTGGGGCGGCGCGATCGCCGCGAACCAGGCGGAAGGCGCCTGGAAGGAAGGCGGTCGTGGCCCCGCCGTGACCGATGTGAACCGGTACCGGCCCGAGGCCGACCCGAAGCTGTACGCGATCCACCACCAGAACACGGTGGCGAGCATCACGGAGGCCATGAACGATGACGACGAGGTGTACTACCCGAAGCGTCGCGGCATCGACTTCTACCACCGCTACCCCGAGGACCTCGCGCTGTTCGCGGAGATGGGCTTCACGGTTCTTCGCGTCTCCATCGCCTGGACACGGCTCTACCCGACGGGTGAGGAGCTCGAACCGAACGAGGAGGGCGTCGCCTTCTACCTCGCGTTCTTCGAGGAGATGCGCCGCCTCGGCATCGAGCCGCTGGTGACCCTCTCGCACTACGATCCGCCCCTCGCGCTTGCGCTGAAGAACAACTGCTGGCTCGACCGTTCGACGATCGGCCTCTTCGAGCGCTTCGTGAAGACCTGCTACGAGCGCTTCGGGCACCTGATCACGTACTGGCTGAGCTTCAATGAGATCGACGGCATCATCCGCCACCCGTTCACCTCGGGCGGGCTGATCGAGGAGACCGTCGAAGGCAACTTCGAGGAGGCCTGCTACACGGCGCTGCACCACCAGTTCGTCGCCTCGGCCTCGGCGACCCGGATGCTCCGCGAGATGTGGCCCGATTCGAAACTCGGCTGCATGCTCACCATGCTGACCACCTACCCGAACACCTGTCACCCCGACGACGTCGTGGCGACGCAGGAGAAGGAGCGCCTGCTCTACCTCTGCACCGATGTGCAGGCGGGCGGCGCCTACCCGCGCCTCGCGCTGAACCTGCTCGAACGCCGCGGTGTCACCATCCCGTTCGCCGAGGGCGACGCCGAGCTGCTGGCCGAATACCCCGTCGACTTCATCAGTTTCAGCTACTACATGTCGATGACCGAGTCGGTCAGGCCGGATGCCGAGCGCACGCCGGGCAACACGATCCTCGGCGTCAAGAACCCGTTCCTCGAGTCGAGTGAGTGGGGCTGGCAGATCGACCCCATCGGCCTCCGCGTCTCGCTGATCGACCTGTACGACCGCTACGGCAAGCCGTTGTTCATCGTCGAGAACGGGCTCGGCATGCGGGACGAGGTGACCGACGACGGGCGCATCGTCGATCCGTACCGCATCGACTACTTCCGTGCGCACTTCGAGGAGATGATCACGGCGGTGGATGAAGGTGTCGAGCTCCTGGGCTACACCAGCTGGTCGCCGATCGACTTCATCAGTGCATCCACCTCCCAGATCACGAAGCGCTACGGTTTCATCCACGTCGACATGGACGATCTCGGGCGTGGGACAATGGATCGTCGGCGAAAGGACTCGTTCTTCTGGTACCAGAAGGTCATTGCGTCGAACGGAGCCGACCTGTCGTGAACACGCCACGGGTGTCGACGGAGATACCCATGCAGAGCATCAAGAAAGTCCTCAACTCCAGCGTCGTGCTCGTCGTCGACGAGCGCGGCGTGGAGCGGGTCGTGCTCGGCAAGGGCATCGGCTACGGCCGGAAGCCCGGCGAGCTCGTCGCCCCCGATGAGGCGCACCAGGTGTTCGTCTCGCTGCCGGAGGGCGACCACCGCAACCTGGTCGAGCTGTTCGCCGAGGTCCCTGCTGAGTACGCCGACCTGACCCGGTCGATCGTGCAGTTGGCGGAGGCGGCAGGATTCGAACTCGACCCGCACGTCTACCTCACGCTCACCGATCACCTGCACTTCGCCGTCGAACGCCAGCAGAAGGGGCTCGTGACGGTGAACCGGCTGGCCTGGGAGGTGCGCACGATCTACCCGCGGGAGTACGCGATCGGCGAGCGGGCGGTCGTACTGCTGCTCGAGCGTTTCGGAGTGCAGTTGCCGCCGGAGGAGGCGGCGAACGTCGCGTTCCACCTGGTGAATGCCGAGGTCGGCAACTCCGGGGTCGATTCCGTGCGGGTCGTGCAGCTCGTCAGCCAGGTCGCCACGATCGTCACGCACTCCACCGGGGTGCAACTGCACTTCGACGACCTGCACGGGGCCCGGTTCGTCGCCCACCTGCAGTACTTCGCGCAGCGCTTCTTCGCGGGCCGGCTCGCCACCAGCGACGACGACTTCCTCTTCACCAACCTCAGCTCGCGCTACCCCTCAGCCGTGCTCGCCGCCGAGCGGGTGCGGGCGCTCGTGCAGCAGGAGTACGACCAGACCCTGCCGAACGAGGAGATCGCGTTCCTCGCGCTGCACATCGCGCGGGTCGTCGCCGACTGAGCCACGCACCCCGGCCCGCCGGCCGCCGCGCCTCCCGCCTGCCCCCCCACCGACCGACTGCCCGACCATCCGACTTTCTCCCGACCTCCAGGAGTTCCATGACCGACAGCACCCTCCGCATCCACCTCGTGCGCCACGGGGAGACGCTCTTCAACGTGCGGCACCAACTCCAGGGCTGGTGCGACTCCCCGCTGACCCCCCGCGGGCTGCGGCAGGTCGCGGCGCTCGGTGAGTTCTTTCGGGGCATCCCGCTCGTCGCCGCCTTCTCGAGCGACCTCACCCGCACCCGGGCAACGACCGCGGGGGCGCTCGCCGGGCATCCTCACCTCACGGCCGAATGGATGCCCGCCCTCCGTGAATGGAACTTCGGCGGCTGGGAGGGCCAACCGAACCCCTCTCTCTGGACGCCCCTCTTCGAGGCCAGTGGCTACGTCTATGGAAACCGCGGGCACTGGGACGAACTCACCGTCGAGGGTCCCGACGCCGTGATCGACCAGGTCGCCGCGAGCGACCCGTCGGGGATGGCGGAGGACGCGGCGGCGGTCAACGCCCGGATGCGCGAAGCGGTCGCGGCGATCGAGGCGGTCGCGGGTGCCGTCACGAGCAGCGGGACGGATGGCGACATCCTGGTCGTCGCGCACGGGGCGGTGCTGCAGTCCCTCGTGCCGCTGCTCGTACCGGGCGGCCGCATCGCGCCGGGCTACCCGAACTGCGGCGTCACCACGGTCACCGTGTCGGGCGGGGTCGCGGTGCTCAGTGAGGTCGACGCGAGCTGTGCGCTGCTGGATGAGCCGGGGCCGGAGCTGGTGCTGCCGGGGGCGCTCGCGGGCTGACCGGCGGCTCGATCGACGGGCTGTGCCACCGACCAGCCCACCGACCGTGCCACCGACCGGCCCGCAGGTTGCGGCGCCGCTGCGGGCGCGACGAGCGTCTGCGCGAGCGACGCCCACAGGGCGCAGACCAGCACGACCACGATCGCCACCACGATCAAGGCATGCCGCGCCGCCTTCTCCCGCCACATCTCAGACCATCCCGAAACGTTCGGAGCGGATGGCGTCGGGGCGCACACCCTGCTCAGCGAGAACGTGCTCGACAGCATCCATCAGCGAATCGGGACCGCAGATGCAGAACGTCGAACCGGCAGCGACCTCCGGCAGGCGCGAACGGATGAAGTCGGCGTCGATGTGCCCCCTTGCCCCCTCCCAGCCCTCGCCGGGCCGCGAGAGCACGTGCACCACCTCGAGGTTCAGGCGCGGTTCGAGCGCGGTGATCTGGGCGAGGCACGGGATGCTGCCCTCGCTCCGGTTGCCGAGCCAGAGCTCGCACCGGCGAGAGTCGCCGCGGTCGGCGAGGGTCTCGAGCATGCTGAGCAGAGGTGTCACACCGACGCCGGCTCCGATGCAGACGATCGGGCCGGACTCGGGCAGCACGAACGCGCCGAACGGTCCGTCCACGAACATCCGGTCGCCCGGTTCGAGGCCGGCGACGTCGTGGCTGAACCGTTCCTTCGCCTTGATCGAGAAGGAGATGCGGCCGGGCCGCTCGGCGCTCGACGAGATCGAGAACGGGTGGTACGTGATCGCGAACGGGGAGCGTCGGGCCTGCAGCCACGCGAACTGGCCGGGATCGAAGTGGAACGCACCGGCGGTGCCGCGGCCGGGCGCGTCGTCGGCGGCACCCACATCCACTCGCCGGATGGTGATCGTCGTCACCTCGTCGACGTCGTGGTCGATGCTCTCGACCACCCACGGCTTCCGCCGCCGGAGCAGCGGCTTGACCAGCCGCACCCAGACGCCGAGCCCCACGAAGGCGGCGCTCAGAACGATCCAGAGCGTCTGCTCCCACCACTCGCGCACGTAGTACCCGACGAGCAGCACATGCAGCAGGGCGGTGACGACGACCGCCACCGCGAGCACCGCGTGCGTCGCCTGCCAGGCCTCGTAGCTGATGTGGAGCCGCTGGCGGAACACCGACAGCCCGATGATGACGAGAAGCAGCACACACGAGGCGACGGCGAACTTGGCCCGGAGCGGCGAGGTGAACACGTCGAGCAGGCCGAGGAACTGTGTGTCGACGACGAACAGGATGATCGGATGCGCGAACACGAACACCGTCGCCAGGTACGCCATCTGCCGGTGGAAGCCCAGCACGATGTCCATTCCGACCGGATGCACCACGGCGGCCGACCGCGCCGCCATGGCGAACTGCAGCCCGAACATCGACAGGCCCACGAAGCCGAGGGCCACGGAGAAGTTGATCCAGAAGCCGCGCCCCGGGTCGAGCCGGATGAGCGCCAGCGGCAGCGGAAGCACAACGATGAGCGTGTACAGGGCCACCCAGATCGCAAAGGCCCCGCGGGTGCGTCGACGCAGAACGGGTCGGCTCATCGGTCGGCTCTTCCCCTTCGGCCAGGCGACGTGGTGACGAATATTCTAAACCCCGGCAGGAGCGCCCCTAGAATCGGGATCGGGGGGAACGGCTCGAGGGAGGGGCGGCGATGACGACACTCGCAGCGATCGTGGCCCTCGTCGGCGTGGCCGTCGCGCTGGCCGCGCTGATCGTCCTGCACCTCGGGCGCCCCGGGCTCAGCCCCGTGCGCTCGGCCGTCGGCGAGTACGGCATCTCCGCCCGTCGCGGCAGGTACCGGGTCGCCACCATCGCGCTCGGGGTCGCGGCGATCTCCCTGGGGGTCGCGGTCACCTTCTTCCTCGCCGCGCCGAACCTGCTGGCGTTCCTCTTCCTTCTGCTGTCCGGTGTCGCGCGGCTCGTCATCAGCTGGGCCCCGATGGATGCGCCCGGCGCCCCTCGCACCGGCACCGGCCGCGCGCACACCGTGCTGGCGGCCCTCTTCTTCGCCTCGGCCACCGTCGCCGCGTTCCTCTTCACGGGCTCGTTCGTCGGCGATCCCGTCTTCGGATCGATCGCGGGGCTCTCGACGGGGCTCGCCTGGGCGATGGCGGCCCTCGGTGTCTTCGTGGTCGCAGCCGGCCTCATTCCGTCGCTCCGGCGGGTCTTCGGGCTGGCCGAGCGGCTGCTGTCCGCGGCGATCCTGCTCTGGATGACCGTGGTCGCCCTTGCCGTGCTGGTGCGCTGACGCGCCCCGGCCCCCCCGCCCGCATTCCCGGCCACCCCTGTTCCGCGCACTTTCGGGTCATCCGCGCCCTGGCGCGCAGGCGCGGATGACCCGAAAGGGCGCGCTTCCGCCTCGCGGATGCCACGGCGACTCGTCCGCGGGGATGAGATCCGGCCGGAGGGCTCGGCCTGCAGCATCCGGACCCCTAGCGTGAAGGCATGCTCACCGCGCTGAAAGCCCTCCGTCCCGCACTGCTGCCCGCCGTCGCGGCGGTCTTCCTGCTGCTCTGGATCATGGCCGAGGTGGGCCGGATGCACTCCGCCTCGTTCTACGCTGCCCTCGCGGCCTACGCCGTCGCGATCGGCTCCGCCCGCGCCTTCCCCCGGGTCGCGCTCGCGATCCTGCTCGTCGTGCCGGTCGCCCAGGCCGTCGGGTTGCTCGAACGGCCGCAGGCCACGACCTGGCCGATCGCTGGGGCGAGCATCCTCGTCGCCTTCGCCATCGCGACCCACGCCCGGCCGCGGATCCGGCGGGCCGGGCTGCTCGTCGTGGTGCTGCAGGCGGTGCTCCTCGGGTTCCTGCTCGTGTACACGGGGGACTGGCTGGACTGGGCCGGTGGGGGCCAGTCGGTTTCGCCGGACACGTACCTCCGGTACGCATCCACTCTCGCCGTATTGGGCGTGGTGTTCTGCGCGGCCGCCTGGACAGCAGGTTTCGCGCTGACCGTCAGCGCACGCCGGCGCGACGACAGGGCGCTGCTCGACGAGACCGAGGCCGAGCTCACCGCCGCCGGCTTCGAGCTGCGGAGCCTGGAGGAACGGGCGCGCATCGCGCAGGAGGTGCACGACGTGCTCGCCCACTCGCTCGCCGTCGTGGTGGCCGTGGCCGACGGATCCCGGTTCCTCCGCGAGACGAAGCCCGAGACGACCGACCGGGCCCTCCGCGAGATCGCCGACACGGCCCGCGCGGCGCTCGGCGACCTCCGCGGGCTGATCGAGGGGCTCCGCGATGAGACCCCCGACCATCCGCAGCCCGGGCTCGCCGACCTTCCGGCGCTGACGAGCCGTCTCGCCGCCGCGGGGATGCCCGTCGACGTGCAGCAGTTCGGCGCCCCGCAGGCGCTCACTCCCAGCAGGGATCTCGCCGCCTACCGCATCGTGCAGGAGAGCCTCACGAACGCGCTGAGGCACAGCGGCGCGCATCCGGTCGCCGTCGTCACCTTCACGTGGGAGGGGCCGGGGCTCGCTTTGGTGGTGACGAGCACGGGCGACGGGCTGCGCGCCGGGGCGGGCGACGGTGCTGGCGCCGGCGCTGGCGGCGGTGCGGGTGAGGGTGCGGGCGGCGGTGCTGGTGAGGGGGCGGGCGACGGCGCGGCGGATGCGCGGCCGCGCTTCGGGCTGCGCGGCATGGAGGACCGCGCGCGGCTCGCCGGCGGGTGGCTCACCGCCGGACTCGACGGGGGTGCCTCGGATTCCGACCCGGCGTACATCGTGACCGCGTACATTCCTACTGCGGTGCCGTCGGCTGGTGCGGGGGAGGCCGCCGCGTGAACCCGATCCGCGTGCTCGTCGTCGACGACCAGCGACTGTTCGTCTACGGCATCCGGATGCTCATCGAATCCCAGCCCGACCTCGACCTCGACCTCGTCGGCTCGGCGGCAGACGGCGCGGAAGCCGTGCGGTTGGTCGACGATCTTCGTCCCGATGTGGTGCTGATGGACATCCGGATGCCCGTGATGGACGGAATCGAAGCGACTCACCGCATCGCCCGGAGCGCCGGCGGTGTCGGCGGTGTCGGCGGTGTCGGCGGGGGCGCGGTGCCGCGCGTCGTCGTGCTGACGACGTTCCAGCGCGAGGAGGCCGTGTTCCAGGCGATGAAGCACGATGCCAGCGCGTTCCTCACGAAGGACGCGTCGCCGGAGACCGTTCTGGAGACGATCCGCTCCGTGCACGCCGGGGGCGCCGTCGTGCGGCCCGCAGAAACTCTTGGGCCCGTGCGGGAGTTCGGGGTGGCGGGACCCGTCGCGCACCCGGCGCACCCGGTGCATCCGGCGCTGGCCGCTCTCACTCCGCGCGAGCAGGAGATCTTCCTCCTCACCGCCAAAGGCCTCAGCAACAGTGACATCGCGGCGTCGGCGTTCATCAGCGAGACGACGACCAAGACGCACATCCGGAGCATCCTGTCGAAACTCGGCCTGCAGAGCCGTGTGCAGGTCGTCGTCTTCGCCTACGAGAACGGCTTGCTGAAGCTCTGAGCGCATGTGTACGCTGTTCACAAAACGTGACCCCGATCATCCGAGTCCCCGGAGGTTCCCATGTGCCGAAACATCCACACCCTGCACAACTTCGAGCCGGCGGCCACCGGCGACGAAGTGCACGCCGCCGCGCTGCAGTACGTGCGGAAGATCAGCGGCACCACCAAGCCCTCGAAGGCCAACGCCGAGGCGTTCGACCGCGCCGTCGCGGAGATCGCCCACATCACCGGCCACCTGCTCGAAGACCTCGTGAGCGCCGTGCCGCCGAAAGACCGCGAAGTCGAGGCCGCCAAGGCGAAGGAGCGTTCCGCCCGCCGCTTCGCGGCCGCCTGACGCCGCGCTCACGGGCTGCACCAGCGCTGCGCAAACGGCCGAACGGCCAGTGGGCAAAGAAAAAGCCTCACTCCCCGTAGAAGCCGGGAAGCGAGGCAGTGGCTCCGACCGGCATCGATCCGGTGACCTTTCGATTTTCAGTCGAACGCTCTACCAACTGAGCTACAGAGCCGAAGAGGTGAACCCCTCCAGAGGCCGAAAAACCCTTCCCGAGGGAAGGGCATTCGATCCTTTGCGACCCTGACCGGACTTGAACCGGCGACCTCCGCCGTGACAGGGCGGCGCGCTAACCAACTGCGCTACAGGGCCAAACTTATGAAATTGTTCTGTGTTGTAAAACAGTGCCGCAGGTAATACTAGCGGACATCGTTAGCTGGTACTGCGTGACCCCAACGGGATTCGAACCCGTGCTACTGCCGTGAAAGGGCAGCGTCCTAGGCCGCTAAACGATGGGGCCGTTTTGACAACTCAACGAGTATGCCACACGCGAGGCCCCCCTCGCCAATCGTCTGTCCGGAACGCACCGGCTGAGCAGCGTCTGTGCAGATGAAGGCCGTCGGCGTGGGAGCCGAAGCTCCCAGCGGGCCCGATTACTGTGGGCCCAAGCCCGGTGGTCGACGGATGCCCGCCCCCCACCTCACCCGACAGGACGAGTTCGTGACCGATCATCCCGCCACCTCGCACGCAGGCGCCCCGGCTGACCCCGCGAACCGACCTCGCCGCCGGCTCCGGGCGCTCGCGCAGGCCGCGACTGTCGCCTTTGCCCTCGTGCTCGGCGACGGGCTCGCCCCCGAGGCCGCCCGCGCTGTGGACTACCCGAGCTGGGAGGACGTTCTCGCGGCCCGCTCGAACGAGGCGTCGAAGCAGGGTGAGATCA
Organism: Subtercola boreus; assembly: GCF_006716115.1. Lineage (NCBI taxonomy): Bacteria > Bacillati > Actinomycetota > Actinomycetes > Micrococcales > Microbacteriaceae > Subtercola > Subtercola boreus. Next base: position 3,842,139 of record NZ_VFOO01000001.1, read on the forward strand.
CGCGCATCCAGGGCCTGATCTCGGGGCTCGAGGCCGAGACCGTTGCGGCGCAGGCCCTCTCCGAGCAGCGCGGAGCCGAGTACGAGACGGCGCAGATCGCGTTCGACGAGGGTGTGCGGGTGAGCGAGGAGCTCGACGGCCGGGCGGGGGAGGCGACGGCGGAGGCCGCGGCATCCAGCAAGCGTGCGGGGGCTCTTGCCGCGCAACTGGCACGCTCCGGCGGTTCCAGCCTGTCGATCGCCCTGCTCGGCAGCTCTGGTGGCAGCGATACGGATGCTCTGCTCTACCAGCTCGGAGCCCTCAGCAAGCTCACCGAACAGACGTCCCAGATCTACGACCTCGCCGCCCAGAGCCGCAACAGCGCGGATTCGGTGGCGAGCCAGGCGGCGGTGGCGAAGACGGCGCTCGACGGTCTGCGGCTGGCGGCGGAGCAGGCGCTCGCCGAAGCGGCTGCGGCCCAGGCGGCCGTCGAGTCGATGCTCGCCGAGGAGCAGAGCCGCCGGGTGGAGCTGGCCGCGCAGCTCGACGTTCTGGTGTCGAACCGCACCGCGACGGAGGCCGACTACCAGGCGGGTGTCGTCGAGCGCGCGCGCATCGCGGAGGAGCAGGCGCGGGCCGAACGGGAGGCCCGGGCGGCGGCGGAGCGTGAGCGGGCGGCTCGGGGCGGCGGCAGCGGAGGTGGCAGTGGCGGCGGCTCGGGCGGGTCCCCGGCCCCCATCGTCGTCGGCCCCGGCGGGCAGGGTTGGAGCAGCCCGCTCCCGAACGCGCGGGTGTCGAGCGAGTTCGGTAACCGGTTCCATCCGATCGACGCGGTCTGGCGACTGCACGCCGGCATCGACCTCGTGAGCCCCGGCGGAACCTGCGGCGTGAACGTCTACGCGGCATCCGCTGGCACCGTGACCTTCGCCGGCTCGAACGGCGGCCTCGGCAACGCGGTCACCATCAACCACGGCGGCGGACGCACCACCGTCTACGGCCACAACACGTCCCTCGTCGTGCGTTCCGGCTGGAGCGTCGCGGAAGGCCAGCTCATTGCGAAGGCGGGCACGACGGGGGCGTCGACCGGATGCCACGTGCACTTCGAGACGCGCCTGAACGGCACGGCGCAGAACCCGCGCCAGGTGTTGGGGCAGTACGGCGCGGGCTTCTAGCCCCGCCCGCCCGCCCGCCCCGCCTGAGCGCGCGCACCGGTGCCCGAACGGACGAGGTTCAGCCGTCATGCGACCGCATAGCGCTCCGTGTCGGCCGAGGCTCGCCCATGCGGGCTTCTAGCCCCGCCTGGGCGCGCGCACCGGTGCCCGAACGGACGAGGTTCAGCCGTCACGCGACCGCATAGCGCTCCGTGTCGGCTGAGGCTCGCCCGTTGTGCCGTGCCGTGCCGTGCCGATACCGCAGCCACCCGTGAGGCGCGCGGTGGTGGCGCAACAGCGCCCATACGCGAAGGAGGGGACGAGCATCCGGTGCCCGTCCCCTCCTCCACAGGCGCAGCGTGGCGCCCGTTGTGCACAGAACCTAGTGCGCGCCCTCTTCGGCGAGCTTGGTGATGCCATTCTGGATGATCTGCTCAGCGTCAGCGGCCGAACCCCAGCCCTCGGTCTTGACCCACTTGCCGGGCTCGAGGTCTTTGTAGTGCTCGAAGAAGTGCTCGATCTCGCTGCGCAGCTGCGCCGGGATGCTGTCGACGTCGGTGATGTGCGCCCAGCGCGGATCCTTCGCCGGCACAGCGATGACCTTGGAGTCGATGCCGGCCTCGTCCGACATGTTGAACACACCGACCGGGCGCACCTTGACGCCGACACCCGGGTAGACCGGGTACTCGAGCAGCACGAGCACGTCGACCGGGTCGCCGTCGAGCCCGAGGGTGTTCTCGAAGAATCCGTAGTCGGTGGGGTAGACGAAGCTCGTGAAGAGCACGCGGTCGAGGTACACACGGCCGGTGACGTGGTCGACCTCGTACTTGTTGCGGCTCCCCTTGGGGATCTCGATGACGGCGTCGTAGCTGGCCATGGGCGGGTGCTCCTTCTGTGTGGTGTCTGCGTGCGGGTGCTGGTCAGAGTGCTGGTGCGGGTTCAGGTGCGCCGGTGGATGCCCGTCGGGCCGGTGCTCGCGTCGGCGACAGCGCCCAGCACGCTGGCGAAACTGCAATAACGTTACTGGATGCACCCTGCCGCCCGCCGCCCACGCCTCACTCCGGCCATGGCGGACGTTCGCCGGGCCGTGCGCGAGACGCTCCAGGCGCTGCCCGAGTCCCCCGCGGGCGCGGCTCTGGATGTCGCGGCTGCACCCCCGCGAAGCGCCCCTCCTCCCGCCGCTGCCGCTGGCGCCTCCACCGCGCCGCCCGCGCCCACCGCTGCGCCCCCCGCCCCCGCCGCCCCGGCGCCCGTCGCCGCGACCGCCGCCGCGACCGCCGCCGCCGCCACCCCCGCCGCCGCCGCTGCGCCGCCCGCGCCCGCCGCTGCGCCGCCCGCGCCCGCCGCCGCTCCCGATGCGGCGCCCGTCGCCGCCACGCCGCCCACCACGCCCGCGGCGCCGCTCGTGCTCGTCGCCCTCAGCGGCGGCCCGGACTCCCTCGCCCTCGCCATCGCCACCGCCTTCGAGGCGCCCCGGAACGGGTTCCTGGCAGGCGCCGTCGTGGTCGACCACGACCTGCAGGCCGGGTCCGCCGCCGTCGCCGAGTCCGCTGCCGCGCAGGCTCGTGAGCTCGGCCTCGACCCCGTGGTCGTCGTCCGCGTGCGAGTTGATCCTGCGAGCCCCGACGGCCCGGAGGCCGCCGCCCGCGCCGCCCGCTACGCGGCGTTCGACGAGGTACTCGGCGCACCGACCGGCGCCACCCGCATCCTCCTCGGCCACACGCTCGACGACCAGGCCGAGACGGTGCTGCTCGGGCTCGCGCGCGGCTCCGGGCCGTCGAGCCTGTCGGGCATGGCCGCCGTGAACGGAGCCTTCGTGCGGCCGCTGCTGGGCATCCGGCGCCAGACCGTGCACCAGTCGGTGGATGACGCGGGCCTGGTCCCCTGGCGGGACCCGCAGAACCTCGATCCGGCGTACAAAAGGGTTCGGGTGCGCGAGACCGTGCTTCCACTGCTCGAATCCGAGCTCGGGCCTGGCATAACGGAGGCACTCGCCCGCACGGCCGACCAGTTGCGCGAAGACGATCAAGCTCTGGATGCCCTCGCCGCCGAATGGGCGGCCGAGATCGTCGAGCACGCCGAGGCCGGCATCGCGGTCGATGTGCACGGACTGAGGGCGAATCCGCCCGCGCTGGCGCAGCGCATCGTGCGTTTCGTCGTCGCGTCGGAGTTCGGGGTGAACCTCAGTCGCAGCCAGACCCTCGCGGCCCTGCGGCTCGTCACCGAGTGGCGCGGACAGCTCGGGGTCGATCTGCCGGGCATCCGCGTCACCCGCGCCGGCGCGCAGCTCGTCTTTGCCCGCCGCTGAACCGCCCGCCCGCCCGCCGCTGACCCGCCGCACGCCCGCCGCACCCCGCGTTGCGGCGCCGCTCGCGCGGCCGGCCGCTGACGCGTGTGTACCTGCCGCCGGCCGCGCCCCGCGCTCGCACCGCCCCGCGCCCGCACCACCCTCCAACAAACCGCGCGGTGCGCACAGCTGCGCCGCGCCGGCCGGCTTTGCGCCCGGCGCATTCCTGCCCGGGAGGAGCTGAGTCGATCTGGCGCTCCATACGGCTCGGATCGCCCCAGCTCCTCCCGGGCGGTCTCCGCCGGTGGTTTCAGGCCGATTGGGCCTGCCGTGAGCCCGGCCAGCCAGCCCGGCCGGCCGCGGACGGCCACCTTCGGTAGGCTCGACGCATGGATTCCAGCGACGTCTCAGGCGACCTCACGAACGTTCTCATCACCGAAGCCGAGATCCACGCGAAGATCGCCGAGCTCGCGCGTCGCATCGAAGCCGACTACGCCGGGCAGGACGTGCTGCTCGTCGGCGTGCTGAAGGGCGCGGTCATGGTGATGGCGGACCTCGCCCGCGAACTCCGTCTGCCCATCACGATGGACTGGATGGCCGTCAGCTCGTACGGCACGAGCACCCAGTCGAGCGGGGTGGTGCGTATCCTGAAAGATCTCGACAGCGAACTCGAGGGGCGCACCGTGCTGATCGTCGAGGACATCATCGACTCCGGCCTCACCCTCTCCTGGCTGCTCGGCAACCTGCGGTCGCGCGGGCCGGCATCCGTCGAGGTGTGCGCCCTGCTCCGCAAGCCCGATGCCGTGCGCATCGAACTCGACGTGAAATACGTGGGCTTCGACATCCCGAACGACTTCGTCATCGGCTATGGCCTCGACTACGCGGAGAAGTACCGCAACCTGAAGGACATCGCCGTCCTCGCCCCCCACGTCTACAGCTGAACAAACGAGTGGGCGGTTTGGGCCCCAAAACCGGAGTTTTGGGGCCCAAACCGCCCACTCGATGGAGAAGCGCGCGGGCGCCGGGAGGCGCGCCGGGTCAGTGGGCTACGACGGGCTCCGGGAGGTCGTCCGAGGCCGAGGCGGGCGCCTTGGCGTTCGCCGAGACCGCGGTTCCGGATGCCGCGGGGGTGCCGGGCGCGGCGGCGACAGGCTTCCGGCGGAACAGCAGCACCGCGAGGATGCCGCCGAACGCGAAGAACCCGGCCCCCCACCAGTACGCCGTCGCGTAACTCGCCACCGCGGCATCCGCGGCCACAGCCGCCGACGCCGGCAGGTGCGACGCCACGTACCCGGTCGCAGCCGACGCGGCCAGCGTGTTGAGCAGTGCCGTACCGATCGAGCCACCGACCTGCTGGCTCGTGTTCACCATCGCCGAGGCGACCCCGGCGAACCGGCGGTCGACGCCGAGCGTCGCGGTCTGGATCGACGCGGGCATGATCGTGCCCATACCGAACCCGAGGATCATCAGCGGCGGCAGGATGTCGGCCGCATAGGTGCTCGTCGTGTTCAGATGCGTCAGGTAGATCATGCCGATCGCGCCGAGTGCCATGCCGATGGGCACAAGCACCTTGGGGCCGAACCGCGGCAGGAAGATGTTGTTGCCGAGCTGAGCCGCGAGAACGAGCATCAGGATCATCGGCAGGAACGACAGCCCGGTCTGGATGGGGGAGTAGCCGAGCGAGGCCTGCAGGTAGTAGGTCACGAACAGGAAGATGCCGAACATCCCCGCGCCCGCGATCAGTACCGACGAATAGGCGGCACCGCGGTTGCGGTCCAGGATGATCGCCAGCGGCAGCAGCGGATGGGCGGCCTTCCGCTGCCAGAGCACGAACGCGACCAGCAGTACGACGGCCGCGGCGAGGAAGCCCCACGTGAGCGGGGAGTCCCAGCCGTCCGTCTCGGCGTTCGAGAACCCGTAGACGAGGCTGAACAGTGCGCCGGAGACGAGGATGGTGCCGGGCACGTCGAGCTTCGGGCGCGGCCCTTCACGCTTGGCGTTCACCACGAAGACGACGGCGCCGATCACGGCGATGACGGCGATGAAGACGTTGATGTACAGGTTCCAGCGCCAGTCGAACCTCTCGGTGAGGAATCCGCCGAGCAGCAGGCCGATTGCTCCGCCGGCACCGGCGATCGCGCCGAAGATTCCGAAGGCACGCGAGCGTTCCTTCGGAATGGTGAAGGTCGTGGTGAGCACGGCGAGGGCCGTGGGGGCGAGGAGAGCGCCGAAAGCACCCTGCAGAGCGCGGGCGAAGACGAGCATCCCGAAGCTGTCAGCGGCACCACCGAGCGCGGAGGCCGCGGCGAAACCGATGAGACCGATGATGAAGGTGCGCTTGCGGCCGATGAGGTCGGAGACGCGACCGCCGAGCAGCAGCAGGCTGCCGAAGGCGAGGGAGTAGGCGGTGACGATCCACTGGCGGTCGCCGTTGGAGAACTGCAGGTCCGCCTGGGCGGCGGGGAGGGCGATGTTGACGACGGTGGAGTCGAGAACGACCATGAGCTGGGCGAGCGCGACGACGGTCAGCGTCCACCAGCGGCGGGAGGAGACCGCGACAGGCGCGGCTTGAGAAGTCTGGGACATGTTCTGAACTATATACGGTACTGTCGAGTATCGGAACCAATCAGTTCCTGAATTAACACTCACGTAACCTAGATGTCGCAGACAGCAGAAAGGAGCCGCAATGACGCTGCTCGAACCTGAAACCTCGGAACAGCTCGCAGAATTCCCGGTCCGGCCGGGGCGGAAGCGCGACCACACACGTGATCCCGAGATTCTGGATGCCGCACTCGCCGTGCTCGCCGAAACCGGCTACGACGGCATGACCATCGACATGGTCGCCGCTCGCGCCAAGGCAGGCAAAGCCACGCTCTACCGCCGCTGGCCGTCGAAGGCCGAACTCGTGATCGATGCGGTCGCCTGCATGAAGAAGGTCGACCTCGACCCGGCCGCTCTGCCCGACACCGGTACGCTCCGCGGTGACATGATCGCTATGATCAAGCCGCACTCGATCGAGGACAGCGAGCGCAAGATGCAGATCATGGCCGGCCTGATGTCGATGATCTCGCGTGCCCCCGAACTCGCCGACGCCGCGAACACCGCGATCATCGAGCCGCGTGCCGCCGTCAACCGGCTGCTCATGCGCCGGGCCGTCGCCCGCGGCGAGATCTCCGCGGACTGCGACATCGAGACCGTCGCGATGATCAGCCCCTCGATGGCGACGTACCGCACGCTCGTGCTGAAGAAGCCCGTCGACCGCGACTTCCTGGTCTCGCTCATCGACGGGGTCATCCTGCCGGCGCTCGGGCTCGGCGCGAAGCCAGCGCACGTCGAGCCAGCCGCAAGTTAAGCCCACGGGGAACACGCAGGCACCGTCCAGCCCGGCACGGGTAACCTTGCCGAGTACTTGGTGACCAGAAAGGTGCCGGCTTTGCCGCAAGAACCTAAAAAAGACATGAGCATCAGACGCATTTTCCGGTCTCCGATTCCCTACATCATCCTGGGAGCGATCGCCCTGTGGATCGGCTTCGGCCTGATCACCGGGTCGGGGTTCCAGCAGGTGTCGACGCAGCAGGGCCTGCAGTTCCTGAAAGACGGCAAGGTCTCCGAGGCCCTCATCATCGATGGCGAGCAGCGGGTCGACCTGACGCTCGCCACCGCCGACTCGAAGTACGGCGACAAGGTGCAGTTCTACTACGTGGCCCCGCGTGGCTCCGAAGTGGTGAACGCGGTGACCGCTGCGGCCCCGGCCGACGGCTTCAACGACCAGGTGCCGCAGACCAACTGGTTCCTCTCCCTACTCGGCATCCTCCTGCCCGTGCTGCTGATCGGTGCCTTCTTCTGGCTGATGCTCTCGGGCATGCAGGGCGGCGGCAACAAGGTCATGCAGTTCGGCAAGTCGAAGGCCAAGCTCGTCTCCAAGGACACCCCGAAGGTCACCTTCGCGGATGTCGCGGGCAACGACGAGGCCATCGAGGAACTCGAGGAGATCAAGGACTTCCTGAAGGACCCGTCGAAGTTCCTCGCCGTCGGCGCACGCATCCCGAAGGGCGTTCTTCTCTACGGCGCACCCGGTACCGGCAAGACCCTGCTCGCCCGCGCTGTCGCGGGTGAGGCCGGTGTGCCGTTCTACTCGATCAGTGGATCCGACTTCGTGGAGATGTTCGTGGGTGTCGGCGCCAGCCGCGTGCGCGACCTCTTCGAGCAGGCCAAGCAGAACTCTCCCGCGATCATCTTCATCGACGAGATCGATGCTGTCGGTCGCCACCGCGGTGCGGGCATGGGCGGTGGGCACGACGAGCGCGAGCAGACCCTCAACCAGCTCCTGGTCGAGATGGACGGCTTCGACGTCAAGACGAACGTCATCCTCATTGCGGCGACGAACCGTCCCGACATCCTCGACCCCGCGCTCCTCCGCCCGGGCCGCTTCGACCGCCAGATCGGCGTCGACGCCCCCGACCTGCAGGGTCGCAAGCAGATCCTCGAGGTGCACGGCCGCGGCAAGCCGCTGGCCGCCGGTGTCGACCTCGAAGTGCTCGCCCGCAAGACCCCCGGTTTCACCGGCGCCGACCTGGCGAACGTGCTCAACGAGGCCGCCCTTCTGACCGCCCGCTCCAACGCGCAGCTGATCGACAACCGCGCCCTGGATGAGGCTGTCGACCGCGTCATGGCCGGCCCGCAGCGCCGCACGCGCATCATGCGCGACAAGGAGAAGCTGATCACGGCCTACCACGAGGGCGGCCACGCTCTCGTCGCGACGGCGATGAACAACACCGACCCGGTGACGAAGATCACGATCCTGCCCCGGGGCCGTGCGCTCGGCTACACGATGGTTCTCCCGCTCGAAGACCGGTACTCGGTCTCGCGCAACGAACTGCTCGACCAGCTGGCGTACGCCATGGGTGGCCGCGTGGCCGAGGAGGTCGTCTTCCACGACCCGACCACGGGTGCGTCGAACGACATCGAGAAGGCGACCGACACCGCCCGCAAGATGGTCACCGACTATGGCATGTCCGCCAACGTCGGTGCGGTCAAGCTCGGCAGTGCATCGGGCGAGATGTTCCTCGGCCGCAATATGGGTCACGAGCGCGACTACAGCGACAACCTCGCCCAGCAGGTCGACGCCGAGGTGCGCGAGCTCATCGAGGCGGCGCACGACGAGGCGTGGAACGTGTTGAACGACAACCGCGACATCCTCGACCGCCTGGCGACCGAGTTGCTCGAGCACGAGACCCTCGACCAGCACCAGCTCGCAGAGATCTTCAAGGATGTTCGGCACATGCCGCCCCGTCCGCAGTGGCTCTCCAGCCAGAAGCGGCCCGTCTCGACGATCCCCCCGATCGACTTCCGGGCGGCGAAGGCCCCGATCGACCTCGGCAAGACCGATGGCGCGATCACGAGCGAGCCCGAGGCGGAACTGAAGCCCAAGCGCGCTCCGCAGGCCCCGCCCCGCCCGGCCACCGCGTAGGGCGGCTTCGGCGCTGTGGCAGTGGACAGGCGACGCGTCGAGGCTGCGGTGCGGGAACTGATCGCAGCCATCGGTGAGGACCCGTCGCGGGAGGAGCTCGAGAGCACTCCCCGACGGGTCGCCGAGTCGTACTCCGAGTTCTTCTCGGGCGTGGGGCGGGATGCCCGACTCGAGCTCGGCGAAACCTACCCGGTCGTTGCCGGGTCGGAGCCCGAGCCTGTGCTGCTGAGGGACATCACGTTCCGGTCGGTGTGCGAACACCACCTGCTGCCGTTCCGGGGCACGGCGCACGTCGCCTATGTGCCCGGGCAGCGGCTGGTCGGCCTCGGCCGCATCCCCGCGGTGGTCGACGTTCTCGCGAACCGCCCGCAACTGCAGGAGCGGCTGGGCGAGCAGATCGCCGCGACCCTCGATGAGGCTCTGGATGCCCGGGGGGTGCTCGTCGTGCTCGAAGCGTCGCACGGCTGCGTCACCCTCCGCGGACCGCAGCAGGCCGCAAGCACGACCGTCACCGTGGCGTCGCGCGGAACGCTCCGCGAGCCGGCCGCCCGTGCCGAGCTGATGGGGCTGATCGGGGGCCGGGCCGCTGCGGCGGCGACCGCCGCCGCGCCCACCACCACGAACACGACCCCGCACGAGGTGGCCCTGTGAGCGAGGTCGGGGCAGCCTTCTCCCGGCGGCGTCGTGCCGAGCGCAGCGAGCCCGTCACCTCGCCCACCTTCGCCGGGCTGCCCCGGGGTCGCACGCTGGTGATGGGCATCCTCAACGTGACGAGCGACTCCTTCAGCGACGGCGGGCGCTGGCTCCGCACAGAAGCCGCCGTGTCGCACGGGCTCGAGCTGGCTGCCGCCGGCGCCGACATCGTCGACGTCGGGGGAGAGTCGACGAGACCCGGGGCGCTCCGGGTCGCGCTGGCAGAGGAGCAGGCGCGGGTGCTGCCGGTCATCCGGAGCCTCGCCGAGCAGGGGGTGGCGGTCAGCGTCGACACGATGAACGCCTCCACCGCGCGGCTCGCCGTCGAAGCCGGGGCTCTCATCGTGAACGATGTGTCGGGCGCGCTCGCCGACCCGCAGATGACCGACACGATGATCGACCTCGCCGTGCCCCTCGTCGTCTCGCACTGGCGCGGCCACAGCGACGTAATGACCTCGCGCGCGACCTACAACGACGTGGTCGCCGACGTCGTGCGCGAACTCGAGTACCGCGTCGCGGAGCTCATCGTGCGCGGAGTGGACCCCTCGAACATCCTCGTCGACCCGGGCCTCGGGTTCGCGAAGAACTCCGAACACAACTGGAAGGTGCTGGGGCACCTCTCCCGTTTCACCGATTTCGGCCTGCCGGTCGTCGTCGGCGCCTCACGCAAGGGTTTCGTCGGCGAGCTCGTCGAAAAAGGAGCGCCGATGGATGCCCGGGACTTCCCCTCCGCGGTGATCGCCGCTCTCGCCGCCCAGCAGGGCGCCTGGGCTGTGCGGGTGCACGACGTCGCCCTGACGAAGTCCGCTCTCGTCGTGGCGGAAGCGTGGAAACGGGGTGCCGAGTGACGGGTGCGGTGCCGGCATCCAGTAATCTCACCAGAGTGCCAGACGAACTCGACTCCCTCACCCTGACCGGCCTGACCGTGCAGGCGAACCATGGTGTCTACGACCATGAGCGGCGTGACGGGCAGCCGTTCGTGATCGACCTGACGGTGTGGCTCGACACGGCCGCCGCCGCGGCATCCGACGATCTCGACCAGACCCTGAACTACGGGATCCTCGCGAAGTCGGTGCACGATGCTGTCGCGGCCGACCCGGTCGACCTGCTCGAGACGCTCGCTGAGCGAGTCGCCGGGGTGGCGCTCGCCTCACCGATCGCCGAGCGCGTGCGGGTCACCGTGCACAAGCCGGAAGCTCCCATCACGGTGCCGTTCACCGACGTGTCGATCACCATCACGAGGAGGCGCGCGTGAGGCGCGAGAAGCTGCGTGTGACCCTGCCCGCCGTCATCGCCCTCGGCAGCAACCTCGGTGACCGTGCAGAGACCCTCCGCGCGGCCATCGCCGAGATCGGGCAGCTCGACGGTGTCTGGGTCGACGAGGTGTCGAGCTTCTACGAGACCGACGCGCTGAAGCCCGAGGGCATCGACCTGGATGCTCCCGCGTACATCAATGCGGTCATCCTGGTGCGCTCAGCGCTGCCGCCCCACGAGCTGCTGCTCGCGCTGCAGGCCATCGAGGAGGCGCACGACAGGGTACGGGTCGAGCGCTGGGGCGACCGCACCCTCGACCTCGACATCGTGACGTTCGCGAGCCTCGTGCAGCACGACGAGACGCTCACTCTGCCGCACCCGCGGGCCTTCGAGCGGGCGTTCGTGCTCGCACCCTGGTACGAGATCGACCCGGGAGCCGAGATTCCGGGTCGCGGCCCCATCGGGCCGTTGCTCGCGGCCACCTACGAGAGTCCGCGGCTGTTCGCACGGTGGTCGTCGTGAGACGAACCCGTCCGCTGACGCTCGTGCTGCTCGCCGTCGTCGGAGGTTTCGCGGGCTTCGTCATCGAAGTCGGCCTCGCCTCCTCGGGGCGGCCCATCATCGCGCTTCCGCTGTCGCTCTCGATCACCCTCGTCGCAGCAGGCGCCATCGTCGTCTCGCTGGCGGTGCCCATCGCGCGGGCGATCCGCGGCACCAACCAGGCCCCGATCAACCCGTTCCGCGCGATGCGCGTCGCCGTGCTCGCGAAGGCGTCGAGCATGGTCGGGTCACTCATCGCGGGCCTCGGGGCCGGGGTGGTCGTGTACCTGCTGTCGCGCGCCGTCATCCCGGCCGTCGCCTCGCTCTGGCTGAGCATCGCGGGAGCCCTCGCGGGCGTGGTCTTTCTGGCCTGCGGGCTCGTCGCCGAGAAGCTCTGCACTCTGCCGCCCGACTACGGCGACCCCGATCGTCCGGAACCCCTGCCCGACCGCCGGCGGAGCTGACCGGATGACCGACGGCGGAGCTGATCGGATGACCGACGGCGCAGCCGACGGGGTGACCGACGGCGCAGCTGAGGTGCCCGGGTCGGCGGCGCCTGCGGGTTCGCTGGGGGCGCCGATCTCGCCCGTGACGCCCCCGGCCGCACCCACCGCGAAGTCCCGGCGGCTCGACTACGACGGGCCGTGGCGGCGCGTCAGCAGCAAGTACGTCGGCGTGGTGGTCGCCGAGTCGATCGTCACCGGGGCCGTGCTGGCAGCCATCAGCCTCTTCTTCGCGCTCGTCATCGGGGCCTGGTTCGGCTGGTGGATGCTCGGGGCTGCCGTCATCGTGACCATTGTGCTTCTCGTGGTGGCCCCCCGGCGGGCCCGCGCGATCGGATTCCAGCTGCGGACGGATGACCTGCTCTACCGGCAGGGGATCATGTTCTTCCGCATCGTCGCCGTGCCCTACGGCCGCATGCAGCTCATCGACGTGAACCGGGGGCCACTTGCGCGCGCACTCGGTCTCAGTGACCTGAAGTTCGTGACCGCCGCGGCGTCGACGGGGGTGTCGATCCCGGGGCTGCCGGAGGCGGAGGCCGACGAGCTCCGCGACCGGCTGGTGGCGCTGGCGGAGTCGCGCCGGTCGGGGCTGTGAGCGGGACGGGGGAGCCGGGCGCTGAGGCGCCCTCGCCCGCGTCGGACGCTCTGCCGGCGGCGCCCTCCGCCGCGCCTCCCGTTTTGCCGGCCGTGCCTTCCGCTGCGCCTCCCGTTCTGCCAGCGGCGCCCACTGCTGCGCCGCCCGCGGTGCGCCGTGCCGTGCAGCAGCTCACCGACGGGGAGTGGCACCGGCTGCACTGGGCGTCGCCGCTGCTGAAGGGCGGGATCGCCTTCGTCGCGATCCTCGCCTTCGTGCTCGCCAACCTGCGCGAGCGCCTCGTCGAGCTCGTCATCGGCCAGACCGGCGGTCCGGGCGGCGGCGGCCAGCCGGGCGACGGCACCGGGGGGCAGAACGGCGGCCGTTTCGACGGCGACCCGCTCAACGCCATCTATGAGACCGGCTTCACCGGTGTCGCCATCCTGATCACGCTCGGGGTGCTCCTGATCGCTGTCGCCCTGTTCGCGGTGGCGTGGCGGATGCACACCTTCCGTATCGGCACCGACGCCGTCGAGGTGCGGAGCGGCGTGGTCTTCCGCCACAACCGGCAGGCCCGGCTCGACCGCATCCAGGGCATCCACATCACCCGGCCGCTGCTCGCCCGCGTCTTCGGCGCGGCACGGATCGAACTGACCGTCGCCGGGCAGGATGCGAAGGTCGAGCTGTCGTACCTCGGCTCCCGGCAGGTGGACGAGCTCCGCCGTGAGCTGCTCCGGCGCGCGTCGGGGGTGCAGCGGGCGGAGGCGGCGGCGCGCGCGGAGGCGGCCGGCACTGCCACTGTCTCCGCCGGGACCTCAGCCGGAGCCGCCGGGACTACCCCCGCCCCCGGGACGGCCCCCGCCCCCGGAACGGCCCCTGCCGCCGGGACGGCACCCGACCCCGGGACGGCACCCGACCCCGGCACGGCACCCGACCCCGGGACGGCTCCCTCCCCCGGCGCGGCTTCCGCCGCCGGCGCCACCCCAGTCCACGGCGCGGCCCCCGCCCCCGGGACGGTACCCGCCGCTGAACAGGCCCGCGAAGCCGGCATCCTGAACCGGCGTGTGCACGAACTGTTGGGCCCGGAACTCGACCTCGACGCAGCACCGCCCGAGTCGGTCGTGAAGATCACTCCGCTCCGCATCCTCGGCTCGCTCGTCGTCAGCGAGTTCACCGTCGTGCTGCTGCTGGTCGTGGCGGCCCTGTTCTTCTCCACCTTCGTGCTGCACCGGTACTTCATCCTCTTCCTGCTGCTGCCCAGTGTGCTCGGTTCGCTCGGCTACTACGTGCGGCGTTTCTCGAAGGCGGCCCGCTACTCGATCGCCGCGACATCCGACGGCGTGCGCGTGGGGTACGGGCTGCTCAGCACCAGCAACGACACGCTGCCGCCGGGGCGGATCCACGCCATCGAGGTCACGCAGCCGATCCTCTGGCGGCCGATGGGATGGTGGATGATCCGGATCAACCGTGCCGGCCACGCCTCCGGTCGCGGTTCGTCGTCCGCGCCGCACACGCTGCTGCTGCCCGTCGGGCGGATCGCCGACGTCGAGAAGGTTCTGGCTCTGCTGCTGCCGGGACTTGCCGGCGCGGACACGCAGGGGCTCGTGATGGCGGGGCTCGTCGCCCGCGGGCGTGCGGCCACCGGATTCTCGCGGGCACCCCGGCGGGCGCAGTGCCTCCGCCCGTTCTCGTGGCGCCGCACCGGGCTCGCGCGCACTCACGACGCGGTGCTGCTCCGCACGGGGTTCTTCTGGCGGCGGCTCACCGTGCTGCCGCTTGCGCGCCTGCAGAGCGTGCGTGTCTCGCAGGGTCCGGTGCGGCGGATACTCGACCTCGCCGAGCTGCACTTCACCACGATCGCGGGGCCGGTGCGTGCCGAGCTCGGGGTGATCGATCGCGCGGCGGCCGTCGCGGTGTTCACGGATGTGTCGGCGGCGGCCGTCGAAGCGCTCCGCGCCGACGGCACCCACCGTTGGGCCGCCTGACGCCCCCCTCGGCCCTCGTGCCGCCCGCGCCCGCCCCTCCGCCCGCGTCCGGCCCGCCCCTCCGCCCACGTCCGGCCTCCCGCCGCCCGTTGCGGCGACAACGGACGAGCCTCAGCGAGCACGGTGCGCTCTGCGGCGTCGTCCCGGCGGAGGCTCGCCCATTTGTGCAAGGCCTCCTCGTCTGCCCCCCGCACCTCCGCCCGCGGCCACCCGCGTCCGGCCCGCCCGCAGCCCGCCGTCGCGACGAACGGACGAGCCTCAGCGAGCACGGTGCGCTCTGCGGCGCCCTGCCGGCGGAGGCTCGTCCATTCGTTTAGGGCGTCTCCGCCTCCGCCTGCGCCCCCCGTACCTCCGGCTGCGCCCGCCCTCCCGCAGCTCGCCGTCGCGGCGACAAACGGACGAGCCTCAGCGAGCACGGTGCGCTCTGCGGTGCCGTCCCGGCGGAGGCTCGCCCATTCGTGCTGGGCGCCTCCGCCTGCGCCCCCCGCACCTCCGCCCGCGGCCACCCGCGTCCGGCCCGCCCGCAGCCCGCCGCCGCGACAAACGGACGAGCCTTAGCGAGCACGGTGCGCTCTGCGGCGCCCTGCCGGCGGAGGCTCGTCCATTTGTGCAGGGCTCCCCTGCGGCGGCGTCAGGCGCCCTTGGGGGATACGGCCACTGGCGCCGGGCGGGCGCCCGACAGGCGGTAGAACAGGAACGGCACCGCCGACAGGAGGCAGCTGACCGCCGGCACGATCGTGATCGACAGGAAGATCGTGTTCTGCATCGCGGGCGTCACCTCCACCCCGCTCTCGTAGCCGGCGATCACGACGAACAGGCCGAACACCAGCACGGCCAGCGAGTTCATGATCTTCGACACGAAGGTCAGGGACGCGAACGAGATCCCGTCGTTCCGCACACCGGTGCGGGCTTCCGCGTCGTCGACGGCGTCGGCGATCATGGTCGCCTGCACCACCCCGAAGACTCCGAGGGTGAGCCCGGTGAGGAAGATGAAGACCGCCAGGGCGAGGATGCTCTGGAACCCGACGAGGTACATCGCCACGTAGAACACGGCCCCGGCGACGGAGCTGCCGACCATGAGGCGCCGTGCAGACATCCGGCGCAGCAGCATCGGCGTGAAGAACGACGCCAGAACCAGGCCGAGGATGATCGCGGCCCCGATGAACGTGAAGAGCCCCGCGTTGCCGTAGGCGATCACGACGAACACCGCGCCGCCCGCCTGAACGATGAACCGTCCGAAGCCGAGCACCGATCCGATCAGCACCATCAGCAGCGGGGTGTTGTGGAAGAGCTCCCCGAACAGCTTGCGGAAGGACAGACGCGGCGCCGCGACGGCCTGCGGCCGCTCCCGCCCGTACACGAAGGCGAACAGGTACAGCCCCATGCCGACGATCGCGACCAGGAAGACGGCCCGCGACCATCCGGCAGCCGTGGTCTGGTCGGCCGCGTCCGCCGAGGCGGGCGCGAAGCTCAGCGCCTGCGCGAGCCACGGCATGCCGAGCGTCGCGAGCCCGAGGGAGATGGCGCCGAAGGCTCGCACCCGCGAGATGACCCGGTTGCGGGCGACAGGGTCCGCGAACGCCGAGCCGATCAGCCCCCAGAGCGGCACATCGCAGACGGTGTAGGCGAACCCCCAGAGCACGTAGACGATGCCGAAGTAGACCAGCTGCGCGGGTTCGTCGATCGCCGGCACCGAGAACAGCAGCCCGGTCAGCACGGCGACGGGCGCCGCCGAGAACAGGATGAACGGGCGCATCTTGCCCCAGCGCGTGCGCGTCATGTCGATGATGCTGCCCATCACCGGGTCGCTGATCGCATCGAGGATCTTCGCGACCGAGATGATCGTGGTGACCACAGCGATGCCCGTGGTGGTGATGTGCGCGAACTGCAGCAGGTACACGAGCAGGAAGGTCGTGACCGTCGTGAGGATCGCGTTCTGCCCGAACCCCGCCACCACGATCGCGATGCCCTGCGTGCGGAGGGAGGGAGTGCGTGCAGCAGACGGCGCTGTCTGCGTGGTCATGTCTCAGCCTTCCAGGAGGATCGTCTTGATCTCGAACGGAGTGAACTCGAGCCGCGTGAGGTCGGCGATGCCGGTGGTGCGCTCGATCAGGTCGGTCTCGCTGGCCCGTGAGTGCCTGAGAGTAGTTCGGAGCGCCGCCCTCGCCGGTTCGCCCAGACTCTCGTAGAGCCGCACGATCACCCCGCGGCCGAGTTCGGCGGGCTTCAGGGTCTCGATCACGATTCCCGGATGATCGACCGAGGCCACGCTGTCGAACGAGACGCCCGGGGTGGTGATCAGCGGGTTGTTGAGGCGGTATCCATCGCGGATGACGTCGGCCAGGGCATCCGGAGCGAACGGACGGAAGGCGTACGTGAACGTGTGCGTGCCGCGGTCGGCAGTCTTGTCGGGGAACGTGGGGGAGCGCAGCAGGTTCAGGCTGATGAGGCCGCTCTTCGCCCGGTGCCCGTACTTCGCGTCGTTCAGCAGGGCGAAACCGCCGTCGGCGTCGGAGGTCGCGATCCACTTGTGGGCGCACACCTCGAACTGGGCCGTCGACGGGGCGTCGAGTTCGGTCGTTGCGCGGTCGATGTGCCCGAACTGGATCTCGCACTTCGCCACGGGCCCGAAGTGCGTCGGCCGGAAGTCGGCGCGCAGCATCCGGTGCGTCTCCTGCCAGTCGACGCGGGTCTCGAAGCGCACCAGTTCGCTGCTCGCCTCGAGCACGATGCGCTGTTCGACGGTGCCCCGTTTCCAGGTGAAGGTCTGGTTCCGGATGATCCGGGGGCCGTCGATCGTTGTGCTGACGCTCGACGGGCGGAGGGTCTGGGGCGTTCGCGCGGTGTACTTCTGGCCGATGTCCCAGGCGTCGAACGGCCACTGGTACGGGTCGCGGTGGAGGGTCAGGCGGTTGAGGCCACCGGCGGAGTGCTCTTCCCCGCGTGCGTCGAGGCAGGAGTCGATGGAGCCGTCGGCGGCGAAACGCAGGGTGAGGATGCCGTTGGCCATCGTGTCGGCGGTGTGGCGGAGCTCGGGGAAGGGTGGCGCGGTCGCGGCGGTGGTGGTGGCGGTGACGCCCGACGGGATCCTCGCGGCGGCGGTGGCGCCGGACGGGGCGGTCGCGGCAGCGGTGGTGGCGCCGGTCGGCGCGGTGACGCCCGACGGGGTAGTCGTCGCGGCGGTGGTGGCACCGGTCGGCTCGGTGACTCCGGTCGGCGTGGTGACGCCCGACGCGGCGTTGGTGAGGGGCACCAGCGGCGCGGCGGCGTACGGACCGACCTCGGCCCGGTACCAGCGGCCGTCGACCTCGAGGAACTCGTCCCGTGCGAACGACGTCAGGTTGATGGCGGAGAGGGGCGCCGGCGCGGCGGCCGGCGTGGCGGTGCGCGCGGGGGTGGCCGCCACATCCGGAGCCGCTCGCCCAACCGCCACCGCGCCCGGAGCGACCGCGCCCGGAGCCTCAGCGCCCGGCAGTCGCGCGACCAGCCCGGCGCTGTAGGCGTCGGCGGACGCCTCGATGCCCTCGTACGCCTCGACAGCCTCGCGGTTGACCCGCTCGATCGACGAACCGGGCAGGATGTCGTGGAAGTTGTTCAGCAGCAGCGCTCGCCAGTGCGGCTCGAGAACCACGGTGCTGTCGTCGCCGACCATCGCCGCCAGAGCCTCGGCCTCGTGGAGTTTCCGGCCGGCCAGGCGGTCGTGCTTCTTGATCAGGCCCTGCGTCGTGTAGGTGCCCTGGTGGGTCTCGAGGTACAGCTCGCCGGTGTGGGTGTGGGGGAGGTCATCCACCTTCCGTTCGAGCCCGCGGAAGAAGTCGCCGGCCGTGCGGTACTCCACCCGCGGCAGCCCGCGGAGGTCGTGCTCCCGCCCGGTGACTTCGAGGTGCACCTCGTTCGGGCCACCCCCGCCGTCGCCCGAGCCGAAGACGAGCAGCGCCGTGTTGATCGCCCGCTCGGGGTACTGCCTGAGCCCGGTGAGCAGGCCGTCGGCGGCACCGCGGCTGTTGTAGTCGCCCTCCGGCGGCATGTGCACGAGCACGCTCGACCCGTCGATTCCCTTCCAGACGAAGCTCCGGTGCGGGAAGACGGTGACCTTGTTCCAGGCGAGTTTGATGGTCTGGAACCAGTCCATCCCGCTCTTCGAGATGATCTGCGGCAGGTTTCCGCTGTAACCGAAGGTGTCGGGCAGCCAGCAGAGCCGGAGGTCCTCGTCGCCGAGCCCGAACTCCTCCTTCAGGAACCGCCGGCCGACGAGGGACTGGCGGATGAGCGCCTCACCGCCCGCCAGATTGGTGTCGGTCTCGACCCAGAACGAGCCCTGGAGCTCGATCCGCTTGTCATCGACGGCCTGTTTCACTCGTTCGTAGAGCGCGGGCTGTTCCTGCTTCATCCAGAGCAGCTGCTGCGGCTGGCTGGTGCCGTAGAGGTAGCCGTCGTGCTCCTCGATCGTGTTGACGGCGCGGATGTAGGTGCGCGCCGCCTTCCGGTGCGTCTCCCGGAGCGGCCAGAGCCACGCCATGTCGAGGTGGCCGTGACCGATTGCGCTGTAGACGAAATCGCTCTGGGAGCGCGCTTCGAGGGAGGGGGCGAGCGCGATCCGTGCCCCGCGCAGGTCGCCGGCGGCGAAGCGTTCGTACGAGGTGTGCAGGGCGCTCCGGATGCCCGTCTCGAGTTCTTCGTCTTCGGTCGCCCGGGCCAGCACCAGCAGCGTGAGGTAGTCGTAGTAGAGGGCGAACGCCTCGTCGTTGCGGGTCGCGATGTGGGCTCCGTGGTAGACACCGCGGCCGATCGCGTAGAGCAGGAGGCCGTTGTAGCTGACGTCGGCGAACAGCTCGACGGTGCCCTCGGCGTCGGGTTCGACGTGGTGGAGCGGTCGGTAGCGCGCCCCCGCATGCGGCAGGTCGCCCTGCAGGAACACGGTGCTGACCGAGTCGATCACCTGGCCGCCCGCGTCGTGCACGAGCGCTTCGCCGCGGATGCCGAGCATCACCACTGTGCGGGGATCGTCTCGCAGCTTTTCGGGGATGGTGCCCGTCAGTCGGAGCCAGGCGCAGTCGTGGGTGCGGCCCCACGAGGTTCCGGGGGCGGCCGGGGTGAAGGCAGCGCGGTCGAGGTCACCGAACGCGATCGGTTCGGGGGAGCGGATGATCTGCGCCTCGAGCGGCGCGACGACACTGTAGATGCGGCGGCGGATCCTTCGCAGCTTGAGGTAGTCGCCGGGCTCCGTGGCGGCGATCCCGAAGAGCCAGGTCACGAGGTTCGCCATGCGCGATCCACTCCCTCACAGGTGGGCCGCGGGGGCGTCGCTGCGGTGCGGCTCGCGGGGTGGCCAGTTTAGCGCGGGCGGGTTCGGCGCGGGTGGCGCGGCGGCCGGCCGTGTGAGGGCGGCCGCTGCCGGGTGCGTCAGCACAGGTCGGGCCGGCGGCGGGCGGCTGGCGGCCGCGGTCGCGAGAGGCTGGCGGGTGGCACCCCGCCGGGCGGCCGGCACTGTGCGCGGGCTGTGTGACACTGGTTCGCATGGCCTCACCGCAGCAACGTTCCGGACGACTCGGCATCGGCATCATCGGCGCAGGCCGGGTCGGGCCCGTGCTCGGGGCGGCGCTCGCCGGGGCCGGGCACGCGATCGTGGGGGTGTCCGCGGTGTCGGACGCGAGCCGCGACCGCGCCGAGGCGATGCTGCCCGGGGCGCCGATCCTCGAGATTCCGCAGCTGATCGAACGGAGCGAGCTGGTGCTGCTGGCGGTGCCCTCCGCTGAGCTGGGGGCGCTCGTGGAAGGGCTCGCGAACGCCGGTGCCTGGCAGGCGGGGCAGCTGGTCATCCACACCGCTGCGCAGTACGGGATCGGGGTTCTCGCGCCGGCGCTCGCCGCGGGGGCGATCCCGCTCGCGATCCACCCCGCGATGAGCTTCACCGGGTCGAGCATCGACATCGCGCGCCTCGCCGGAGCCTACTTCGCCGTCACTGCCCCCGCCCCGGTGCAGCCGATCGGGCAGGCACTCGTGGTCGAGATGGGCGGCGAGCCGGTGATCGTCGCGGAGCGCGACCGGGCGGCCTACGCGGACGCGATCGAGACCGCCACCACGTTCTCGAGCTCGATCGTGGACCAGGCCACGGGCATCCTCGGCGGCATCGGGTTCGGGTCGCCGGGCCGGTTCCTCGCCCCTCTCGTGCGCTCGAGCGTCGAGAACGCCCTGCAGCGGGCCGTCGGCCCCGAGGACTCGCTCGGCCTGCCGCTGGGCTCCTAACCCCGGCGCCCACCTGCCCCCTCCTCCGCGCTCCCGCGCCCGCGCGAATCGATTCGAGAGGACGCCAACTGCTCCTCCAACGCGGTTTCGGAGCAGACAGCGACACATCGAGTCGATTCGACGACAGGGTCGGGCAGCAGGAGGAAGTGCAAGGGCCGCGGCCCAACACGGGTAACATTCTGGGGGCGCACCGAGTGCACGAGCATCCGGAGCACGGTTGGCCCACGCGGAGAACCACGTCCGCGCAGTAAAGGAGATCCAGTGCCGACACTCGCTGTCACGATCGCTGAGGTGCGCGCACGGATCGCCGCCGCGAAGTCGGATGCCCGGGTGCGCGGTGCGGCCGAACCGACCGTCGCCCTCGTGCCGACGATGGGCGCCCTGCACAAGGGCCACCTCGCGCTGGTGCAGCGGGCCGCGGAGGTCGCGGACATCGTCGTCGTGTCGGTCTTCGTGAACCCCCTGCAGTTCAGCGAGTCCGAAGATCTCGACCGCTATCCGCGCGACCTCGACGCCGACCTCGGTACCCTCGCCGGCGACGCCGCCGGTGCCGGCGCCATCGTGTTCGCCCCCGCAGCGGGCGAGATGTACCCCGACGGCAAGACGCAGACCAAGGTCACGTCCGGCAACGTCGGCAACCTGCTCGAAGGCCGCAGCCGGGCCGGGCACTTCGATGGCGTGCTCGTCGTGGTGTCGAAGCTGCTGAACATCGTGCAGCCCGATTTCGTGCTGTTCGGGCAGAAGGATGCCCAGCAGGTGTTCGTCGTCAGCCGCATGGTGCGCGACCTGAACATCCCGGTCACGGTCGAGGTCGTGGAGACGGTGCGGGAGGATGACGGGCTGGCCCTCTCCAGCCGCAACCGTTTTCTCGACGAGCGTGAGCGTCTCGCGGCCCGGGTGCTCTCGCGCACCCTCGAAGCCGCAGACTCGGCCGCCGACGGAGGCATCGACTCGGTGATCGCGGCGGCGCAGTCCGCGGGCATGGGCGAGCCGCTCGTCGACCTCGAATACCTCAGCGTGGTGAACCCGACGACGTTCCTCCCCGTCGACGACGGCTACCACGGCAAGGCGATCGTGCTGGTCGCGGCCCGCGTCGGCGCCACCCGCCTCATCGACAACGAGACGGTCTACCTCGGCGGTTGACCGGTTTCGCCGACGATGATCCAGTAGCCGTGCTCCTCGGAGGAGACGGCCGAGTAGTGCACGCCGTCCTCCGAGAGCGCAACGAATTCGTCGATCTGATCGCTCGGCAGAAGAGTCTCGGGGGTCAGCATCACTCGGGCCCAGCCGAGATCAGGGCCATCCGTCGGCACGGAGATGAGAAACGAACCGTCGGCCGCCACCACCGCCAGCTCGCTGGACAGGGCCAGCCATTCGCGGTGGGCCGCCGCGCGCGCCTCTGCGACTTCATCGGAGGGGATCATCCGCAGGGGCACGACGGACGAACTCGCCATCAGCCGCCAGACGTTCCGCTCGGCAGGAAGGGCTGGACGGTGGCCCGCGCCGTCCGTGCCATCCGTACCGCCCGCGCCGAGTTCGGTGAGGAGTCGCACCCCGCTCGCCTCGAGCTGCTTCCGCCGGAGAGCCGACCGTGTCGCGGGTGTGGTGAAGATGAGCCGCAGCTCCTGACGCTCGGACATATCTGATCAATGCTCAGTATAGCCGAACGGGACGTCTACCGTGCCCGCGTAAACTGGGGGCGACTTTCGAGGAGCGCCCGACCCCATGACTGAACATCCCAAGCACGCCCAGCCCGAGCAGCCCGCCGACGCGATCGACCTCGCCGCCGTGAAGGCCGCCGAGGAGCAGGACGCAGAGGCCGCCGCAGCGGACGCCGCCGCGAACGAGCAGCAGGTCATCCGCATGGCGAAGCGGGAGCGGATGCTCGAGACCGGCCTCGAGCCGTACCCCGTCGGTGTCGCGGTCACCACGACGATCCCGGCCGTGCGCGCACAGTACGGCGAGCTCGCGGCCGACGAGACCACGGGCGAGATCGTCGGCCTCGCCGGGCGGATCGTGCACCTCCGCAACACCGGCAAGCTGTGCTTCGTGAGCCTGCAGTCGGGCGACGGCACGCGCATCCAGGCCATGGTTTCGCTTGGAGCGGTGGGGGATGAGTCACTCGCCGCCTTCAAGGAGTTCGTCGACCTCGGAGACCATCTCTTCGTAAAGGGCGAGATCATCTCGAGCCGCCGCGGCGAGCTGTCGATCATGGTCTCCGAGTGGAGCATCGCGTCGAAGTCGCTCCTGCCGCTGCCGAACCTGCACAGCGAGCTGAACGAGGAGACGCGGATGCGCAGCCGCTACCTCGACCTCATCGTGCGCGACGACGCACGGAAGATGGTGCGCACCCGCGCCGCGGCCGTCGCCAGCATGCGGAAGACGTTCGCCGACCGCGAGTTCATCGAGGTCGAGACCCCGATGCTGCAGACCATGCACGGCGGAGCGGCGGCCCGCCCGTTCTCGACCTGGAGCAACGCGTTCGACACGGAACTCTTCCTCCGCATCGCGCCGGAGCTGTTCCTGAAGCGCGCCGTCGTCGGCGGCATCGACCGGGTGTTCGAGATCAACCGCAACTTCCGGAACGAAGGCGCCGACTCGACGCACAGCCCCGAGTTCGCGATGCTGGAGGCCTACGAGGCGTACGGCGACTACAACACGATGGCCGAGCTGACGCAGACGCTCATCCAGAACGCCGCGATCGCGGTGGCGGGCGGCACGACGGTGACCTGGGCCGACGGCACCGAGTACGACCTGGGAGGCGACTGGGACCGCATCAGCATGTACGAGTCGCTGAGCGCGGCCGCAGGCATCCAGATCACGCCGGCCACCACGATCGACGACCTGAAGGCGCTCGCCGACCGCGAGGGCATCGAGATCCACCTGCCGAACCACGGCAAGTACGTCGAAGAGCTGTGGGAGCACTTCGTGAAGGGTTCGCTCGTCAGGCCGACCTTCGTGATGGACTTCCCGCTCGAGACCAGCCCCCTCACCCGCGCGCACCGCAGCATCCCGGGCGTCGTCGAGAAGTGGGACCTCTACATCCGCGGATTCGAGCTCGCGACGGCGTACTCCGAGCTGGTCGACCCGGTCATCCAGCGTGAGCGCTTCATCGAGCAGGCCCGTCTCGGCGCGGCCGGCGACGACGAGGCGATGCGGCTGGATGAGGACTTCCTCCGTGCGCTCGAATTCGGGATGCCGCCCTCCGGCGGCCTCGGCATGGGCATCGACCGGCTGCTGATGGCGTTGACGGGCCTCGGGATCCGCGAGACGATCCTGTTCCCGCTGGTGAAGTAGGGTCCGGTTCCGGATGCTCGCCAGCACCGCGGCCGACTGACAGGTTCGGCAGGTATCCTTCAACCACGATGAATGACGTGATCCTCGCCCTGGGCGCCCTGCTTCCGACCGTGGCGATCGGCCTGCTGTTCTGGTTCGTGATGCGCGCGATCATGCGCTCCGACAAGAGCGAACGCAAGGTGCTCGCCCGTATCGAGGCCGAAGAGCGGGCGAAGCGCGGCCTGTAGCCGAATCGGCCGCTCCCTGCGCGGCCTGTAGCCGAATCGGCCGCTCCCTGCGCGGCCTGTAGCCAGCACACCCCCTCCGAACCGATACGGTAAGAGGTGGCAGGTCGGCAGGCGAAGGGAGCCCCTCATCAGCGGAGTCCAGATGACGGAGATCGTCATCGTTCTGCTCTTCCTCTTCGATTTCGGGGTTCGAGTCACAGCGATCATCGTCGTGCCCCGCAACCGGCGGCCGAGTTCGGCGATGGCATGGCTGCTCGCGATCTTCCTGATCCCCTACCTCGGCCTGGTCGTCTTCCTGCTGATCGGCAGTTACAAGCTGCCGAAGAAGCGGCGTGAGAAGCAGCAGGCCATCAACGACTTCATCATCGAGACGACGGAGGGCATCGAGCAGGTCTCGAACGATCATCCGTGGCCCGCCTGGCTCCGGTCCGTTGTCGAGCTGAACCGCAACCTCGGCGCGATGCCCCTCGTCGGTGGCAACAAGGCCCGCCTGATCGGGGACTACTCCCAGTCGATCGCCGAGATGACCGCCGACATCAACCAGGCCACGAAGTTCGTGCACTGCGAGTTCTACATCATGTCGTACGACTCGGTGACCGCCGACTTCTTCCTGGCGCTCGAGAACGCGGTGAAGCGCGGCGTGATCGTTCGGGTGCTGCTCGACCACGTGGCATCCTTCCGGTCGCCCGGCCACCGCAGGACGTTCCGCAAGCTCAGGCAGATCGGCGTTTCCTGGCATTTCATGCTTCCGGTGCAGCCCCTTCGTGGCAAATGGCAGCGCCCCGACCTCCGCAACCACCGCAAAGTGTTGGTGGTGGATGGCCGGGTGGGCTACATGGGTTCGCAGAACCTGATCGACCGGAGCTACAACAAGCGCGTGAACCGCCGCCGCGGCCTGCAGTGGCAGGACCTGATGACGCGCGTGCAGGGCCCGATCGTGAACGGGATCAACGCGATCTTCATCACCGACTGGTACAGCGAGACGAACGAACTGCTCGTGCGCGAGACCGAGGCCATCACCCCCGGTGTCGTCTTCGAGTCGGAGGACGCGCTCGACTGCCAGATCGTGCCGAGCGGCCCCGGGTTCGATGGCGAGAACAACCTGCGCCTCTTCCTCGCGCTGCTCTACTACGCCCAGAAGAAGATCATCATCACGTCGCCGTATTTCGTGCCCGACGACTCGATGTTGTACGCGATCACCACGGCCTCCCAGCGCGGGGTCGAGGTGCAGCTGTTCGTCTCCGAGATCGGCGACCAGGCGCTCGTCTATCACGCGCAGCGTTCGTACTACGAGGCGCTGCTGCGTGCGGGCGTGCAGATCTGGATGTACAAGGCCCCGTACATCCTGCATGCCAAGCACTTCACCATCGACGACGAGGTGGCGGTGATGGGGTCGAGCAACATGGACATCCGCTCGTTCCAGCTCAACATGGAGGTGTCGATGATGGTGCGCGGGTCGGCTTTCGTGCAGCAGATGAGAGCGATCGAGGACGGCTACCGGGCATCCAGTCGCGAACTCACGCTCGCCGAATGGGAGCGCCAGCCGCTCCGCTCCACCGTGCTCGACAACCTCGCCCGCCTCACTTCCGGCCTCCAATAGCACCCCGGGGCGGTCAGGGGAGGCGGGCGATGAGGGCGAGGAGCGCGGTGTAGAAGGCGGGGGCATCCACGGTTCGGGCGTAGAAGATGTTGCGGGGCAGGTCGGTGATCTGCCACCAGTCCGCCGCGAGCATCCCCATCGTCAGTTCGCTCGAGATCTCGACCCGTGCGTTGATCTGCCGCCCGCCGAACAGCTCGGGGTGCAGGCAGTAGAGCGGCACGACGGGCCCGTGCAGTGGTGCCCCGTCGGTGCCGTACTTCGCCAGGTCGAACGTCTCCGAGAAGGTGAGCAGAGCATCCACCACCCGGCCGCACTGGTTGCCGAGCGCCGAGAACCGGTCGAGCCGCTCGCGGGTGTTGTGGAGCTGGTGCGTCACGTCGAGGGGCAGCATCACGATCGGAACCCCGCTCCGCAGCACGATGTCAGCCGCGTGCGGGTCGACGTAGATGTTGAACTCAGCGGTCGGCGTGATGTTGCCGACCTCGAAGTACGCCCCGGCCATCATGACGATCTCGCGGATGCTCGCCGCAATGTCGGGCGCCTCGACGAGCGCCACGGCCAGGGTCGTCATGCTGCTGAGCTGCATCACGGTGACCGAGTGCGGCTCGGCTGCCCGCAGGTGCCGGATGATCGCCTGCACCCCGGGCTCATCGGACGGCTCGAGGCGGGGTTCGTGCAGCGGGTAGCCGTCCATCCCTGTCTCGCCGTGCACATGCGCCGCGGTGACGAGCTCGCGCACCAGGGGTCGCGGGCATCCACGGTGCACGTGAATGCCCGTTCGCCCGGTGAGCTCGACGACCTGCAGGATGTTCCGCACGGTGCGGTCGAGTGTGGTGTTGCCCGCGCTGCCGACGATCGCCAGCACCTCGAACTCCTCGGGTGAGGCGAGTATGACCATGAGGGCAGCGGCCTGCTCCTGGCCGGGGTCGGTGATGACGATCGTCGGTCGCATCACGGGGCCGAAGGGCTGTCGATCGTGATGCTGCCGTCGATGATCGACGCCTGGAGGGCATCGATCTCGCCCTGCAGGGCCGGGTCGACCTTGCTCTCGAAGTCGTGGAACGGAGAGATGGCCACGCCCTTGTTCGCGAGGGTTCCGACGAACGCGGTGTTGTCGAAGCTCCCGGCGGCGTCCTTCTCGATCACCGAGGAGATCGAGAGCGGCATGTCGCGCGCGATCGAGGTGAGGAACAGGTCGGCGTCGGTCGGGTCGCTGACGGCCATGTCGGTGTCGACGCCGAGCAGCGCCTCACCCTTGCCCGAGTCGCGGATCGCGGCGACCGTGCCCTGGTAGATCGGCCCGCCGACCGGCAGGATCAGGTCGGCAGCCTGCTCGATGAAGCCCTGGCTGAGCACCTTCGCGGCGTTGATGTCGGTGAAGTTGCCGGTGAACGCGCCCTGCTGGGTGGCGAAGTCCCAGCCGAGGATCTTCACGGACTTGCCCTTGTCGGCGTTGTACTTGGCCACGCCGAGCGCGAAGCCGTCCATGTAGAGCGTCACCGGCGGAATCTGCGCCCCGCCGTATGTCGCCACGATGCCCGACTTCGAGTAGCTCGCCGAGGCGTAACCGACGAGGTAGCCCGACTGGGAGGTGTCGAACACGATCGACTTGACGTTCGGCAGCGTGATCGAGGTGTCGTCAATCATCAGGAAGTTCACGTCGGGGTTCGCCGTGGCGGCAGCCTTGGTCGCGTCGGCGAGCAGGTAACCGGTGGCGACGATGGTCGTGCAGCCCTGGGCGACGAGGCTGTCCATATTGGGCTGGTAGTCGCTCTCGCCCTCCGACTGCACCTTCACGTACTTCACGCCGAGCGCGGTCGCCGCGTCGGTGACGCCCTGGAGGCCGAGCGCGTTGAACGACTTGTCGTCGAACCCGCCGGAGTCGGAGACGATGCAGGGCAGAAAACCGTCGGTGACGGTCGGCGCGGCACTTCCGGCGGCGGCGGTGGTTCCGGTCGAGGCGGGGGCGGATGCGCAGCCGGCGAGCAGCAGCGCGGCAGCGGCCAGGGCGGCGGCGCCGGTCGAGAGCCGGCGGGTGGTGGTGTTCATGTGGTTCCTCCTGATGGTGGGCTGTGCGGGTGTGGATGGTGCGGGATGGGATGGTGCGGGCGGTGCAGGTGCAGGCGATGCGGGCGGTGCGGATGGCGCGGGTGGTGCGTCCGACGTCATCGCGGCGTCTCCACCCAGGCGTAGATCTCCCAGATGTAGCCGTCGTGATCGACGAAGTAGGTCGAGCGGGCACCCCACTCGAAGACCTGCGGGGGCCCGGATGCGACCAGGCCGAGGGCTCTGAGCTCGGCAGCGAGGGCATCCACCTCGGGTCCGGTCTCGAGCTCGATCGCGAGCATGACGTGCCCACCGGCGCCGCCGGAGGCGAGGGCAGCGACCGGCGCGCCCGATCCGCCGTGCAGCACGATGGTCAGCTCGACCGCTCCCGCGCCGAACGTCATCGAGTCGGCACCGGTGCCGGTCACGGCGAATCCGAGCGCGCCGAGGAACGCGGCCGACCGCGCGAGGTCGGTCACAGCGAGGGTGGCGGCGGCGAGCCGGCTCTGCCCGGTGGGCGAGGGCTTCCGGATGATCGTGAACCCGTCGGGGTCGGTGAGAGTATCGCGCGCCGCGCCCGGCAGTTCGAGGGTGACGGTGAACGGCATCCCGGAACCTGTCGGATACGCCGCGCCCACGGTCTCGGCGATGCTCCACTCCTCCCACAACGCGAGGCGTGCCCCGTCGCCCAGCCGGAAGTCGGCGAACCGCACATTGCGCATGCGCGGCTCGAGCGCGACCTCGCCCGAGTAGAACGCGTCGGCGCGGTCTATGTCGGCGACCACCAGGCAGATGTCGTCGATCCTCATCGGGAACCCTCCTCCTCGGGCCAGGAGCCCTGCTGCACGCGGTCGTACACCCGCGTGATCGCCTCGCTGTAGGCGCCGCGGTTCTGGGCGACGGTCTGCCGGTGACCGGCGAGGTACTCTGCCGCCAGCTCCCGGAACTCCGCCAACACGGCCCGCTCGTCGATCCGGGTCAGCCGGCCGTTCTCCACGACCCGCTCGCCGTTCACCCAGACCTCGGCGATCGAGGAGCCGTTCTCGCTGAACACCAGCTGCCGGGCCGCATCGTTCAGCGGGGTGAAGTTCGTGCTGAGGGTGAGGTCGAACACGACGAAGTCGGCGCGCTTGCCCACCTCGAGGGAGCCGATGGTCTCCGCCTGGTGGACGGCCGCCGCACCTCCGCGCGTCGCCGCCCGGAGCACCTCGTCTGTCGACGGCCAGGCCGCGAAGTCGGGGCCCGACACGGTGTGCAGCAGGGCCGCGGACCTGACGGTGTCGAGCATCCGGAGCGAGTCGTTGCTCGCGGTGCCGTCGGTGCCGAGAGCAACGGTGGCGCCCGCGTCGTGCAGCCCGCGCCAGGCGAAGACGCCGGAGCCGAGCTTGAGGTTCGAGACCGGGTTGTGGATGATCGTGGCCGGCGACTCTCCGAGCATCCGGATGTCGCCGGCGCCCAGCCAGATCGCGTGGGCGAGCGCGGTGCGGTCGGTGAGCAGCCCGAGGGTCCTGAGGTGCTCGACGATCGTGGTGCCGTACCGCTCGCGGCCCATCACGGCCTGCAACCGGGTCTCGAGCAAGTGCAGGTGCAGCACGGAACCGTGTTGGCGGGAGAGGTCGTCTGCCGCCAGCAGCAGCTCGTCGGTGCTCCGTTGCGGGGCGCTCGGCGCGATCGCGTACGACAGCCGCCCGCCCGCGCGGCCGTGCTGCGTGCGGAAGGCCCGCTCACTGAAGTCGACGAACGCGTCGATGAGCTGCCGGCTCGGTGGCATCGCTCGGCGGGAGGCGGCGATGCCCTCCGCCGACAGGAGTTCGGTGGAGAACGGCAGCCGGTCGGCAAAGGCGACGTCGGCGATGCCGCCGGTGCAGGTGGCGCGGATGCCGATGTCGTCGTAGGCGTCGAAGACGGCCGCGAGGGTCTCCTCGGTCTGCGCCGGGAGTTCGCCGACATCGTCGAGCACGGCCGTCGTGCCACCCTTCAGGGAGTCCATGGCGGCGACGAGGGTGCGGAGGTAGACCAGCCGCGGCGACATCGGGGCGACGCCGCTGATCGGGTAGGTCTCGAGGGTCCAGAGTTCGAGGGGGAGACGCTCGCTGGTGCCGCGGAACAGGGACTCCCAGGAGTGCATGTGCGCGTTGACGAGGCCGGGCACGATGAGGAGGCCGGTCGCGTCGACGACCTCGCAGTCGGGGTTGGCGTCGGAGGCGGTGCTGGCGCCGGGGGCGGCGCTGGCGATGCGGGCGGGGCCGTCTGCGGTGGCTGTGGCGGCGGTTGCCGTGCCGGGCGCAACGACCGTGCCCCTGTCGCCGACCGCGACGATCGTGTCGCCGTCGACGAGCAGGTCGCCGCGGAAGACGGCGCTCGAACGCGCGTCGTCCATGGTCATCAGCAGGGCATTCCGCCAGAGGGTCTTCATGTGTTCCCTGCGCCTTCGGGCGCGGTTGAGAGACCCCGGTGAAGGGGTCGACGAATAAGGATCGGGTGCGGTGATGGCGTCAGCGGTGGTGTCCGGCTGCGGATGCCGCTGCGGGAGGGGTCAGCCGGTCATCCGGAGACCCGCAGCGGGCAGCGCGGCTGCTGGCGCCCAGGGGAGTGCGGCGGCGAGGCCCGGAGCCGGCGGCAGGTCGAGCGGGCGACCGGCGGGGCGGGAGGCCTGCCGAGTGGGCAGCCTGCCGGGTGAGCGACCGGCGGGCAGACCTCTCCCGCGGTGCGGAGCGGCTATCTGCCGAGCGAGAAGACGGAGACGTTGTGCGCTCCGCTGCGACGGCGCAGGCAGAACCAGGGCAGGAACCCTCTGGTTGCCGAATCGGTCGTCATAGCGGCAACGGTAGCGCGCGAATGTGACGCGCAGATTTCGCGGCCGCTACAAATCGGTTTCGCGTCGGCCGCCGCCTTCTCTCAGCCCAGAACTCCCCAGTCGATTGCCGCGGGGGGCCGGGGCCGAGGAGGGGGGAGTGGGCGGTCAGTCTCGGGGGCGGAGACGCACCGACGGGAGTTCGGGCGCGGGCAGCGGCGCGCCCTCGTGTTCGCGCGTTGCGCCCGCGACGCGCGCGGTGAAGAGCTCCTCCGTGCCGGGCGGCGGCGGCCCGCCGACCCCGACCGCCTCGGACTGCCAGGCAGCTCGGTACCCCACCACTTCGTCGTGGCTCCGTCCGACGAAGTTCCACCACATCAGGATGCTCTCACCGAGCGGTTCGCCTCCGATGAGCAGCACCCGCACGGGCGCGTCGCCCGCCTCGAGCCGGAGGGTGCGGCATCCGGTCGCGAGGTAGGCGAGCTCGTGCGCCTGCACGGTGGTCGTCGCATCCGGCCCGCCCGTCGCACCGGGCCCGCCCGCAGCAGCCGGCCCGCTCGCCGCCTCGGCCTTCGACCCCCGGATGCCCACCGCGCCCGAATCGACCAGAACCCCGTATTCGAACCCGTCGTCGACCTCCAGCACCACCACCCCGCCCGCCGGCAGATCGAGCTGCGCCGCCAGGAGCGGGCTGAAGACGGTGGCGTCGGCCGTGAGGCCGGCCAGCGTCCCCATGAACACCTGCACGGCCGCATCACCGAGCTGCACCCGACGGGACGCCTGGCTCTCGAAGGCGGGGGCCATCTTCCGCGAGCCCTCCGGCAGTGCGACCCAGAGCTGCGCCCCGTGCAGAACGTCAGTAGAAGGCGTCGACACTTCGGAGTGGCTGATCCCGCGCCCGGCGGTCATCAGGTTGAGCTCGCCCGGGCGCACGATGGCATGGCTGCCCACGCTGTCGCGGTGCTCGATCTCGCCTTCGAACAGCCAGGAGACGGTCTGCAGACCGGTGTGCGGATGCGGCGGCACGCGCATTCCCCCCGACGAGGCGACCGGCTCCGGCCCGTAGTGGTCGAGGAAGCACCAGGCCCCGATCAGGCTGCGTTTTCTGCTCGGCAGGGTGCGGCGCACGGTCATCGCGCGCGGTCCGCCGAGCGGCACCTCGCGCGGCGTGAGGATCTCGATGCGCGGGCTCTTGCCAGCATCACCGTTCGAGCATTCGAGGATCTCGGCGGGGTCGGATTCGAGATTGCTCACGAACGCAGTTTATGCGTCGGTAGGACCGTTGCAGTGTGATAACTTTCGAGGGGCCGCGGGGCGGCACACAGCTGTGCATCAGGGGGAATCATGAAGAAGTTCACTGCGGTCATCGCCGCCATCGTCATCGTCGGTGCGGGGTTCGTTGCCACGCCGGCCTACGCCGCAGAGTCGCCGGATCCGCGCCCCGAGGTCGCCACGGTCGCGCCTCCCGTCGAGGTCACGCCACCTCATGCGCGCGAGATCCAGGCTCACACGCCCGCCCAGGCTGATGCCGGTGTGCAGGCTGCCCCGGATGCCGCGAGCGATGCGTCGATCTACGGCCAGGTCAGCGACGCCGACGGGTTCGTCAGCGGGGTCATCGTCACGGCCTTCCAGTTCGACGCGAAGGGCAAGCTGACCTTCCAGAGCGCGAGCGTCACCACCGATGGCACGGGCGCCTACACGATCGAGGGTCTCGCCGCAGGCAACTACTGGCTCGAGTTCGAAGAACACCGCAACCCCGACATGCCGTCGTGGCAGTGGTGGGGGTCCGACACCTTCAACCCGTACGGCAACTGGTTCACAGTGCCGGCGCACGCGGGCGTCCGCACCGACTTCACCCTCGCCGACCTGGCCGGCGTGAAGGGTTCCGTCACCTGCGAGACCTGCGCCGGGGCACCGGATCCCAGCCTCGTCACCATCTATGTCGGGGCCTACAACGGTTCGACCGACACCTACGACTTCATCGACTCCGAGCATCCGGGTGCCGACGGCAGCTTCGGGTTCGACTCGCTGTTCCCATTCGACGACTACCGCATCTTCGCCCGCTACACCGGCACCGGCCCGTTCAACGAGTACTCGAACTCCGAGCAGTTCGCCATGACGGCCGACACCTTCGCGGCGACCAGCGTGAACATCACGCGACACGTCGACCCCGTCTCCGGCATCCGGCCGTCGGTCAACTCCAACGTGAACGCGTTCTACTGGGACTACCTCACCCGTCTCCCCAGCTCCTCCGACGTGTCGTTCTGGGGTGCACAGATCCAGCGCGGGGCGAACCTGAGCATCATCGCAGCCGGCTTCGTGTCGAGCGACGAGTACCGCTACATCCGGATCGACAATGCGTACCGCACGATCCTCGGCCGTGAGCCCGACGCCGCGGGCCGCCTGAACTGGCTGACCGGCATGCGCGGCGGGGTGCTCACCACCGACGACATCGAGACCACCTTCTACGCCTCTGACGAGTACTACCTCCAGCACGGCAACTCGAACCGCGGTTTCACCGAGGCGATCTACCGCACCCTGCTGGGGCGCGACGGCACCTCGAGCGACTACGACTTCTGGAGCAACCTCGTCGTCAAGAACGGCCGGTCCTGGGTGATCCACCAGTTCTGGGACTCGCAGGAGACCATCAGCGCCCGCGTCTCCGGCATGTACAAGCTCTACCTCGGTCGCACACCGGATGCTGCGGGGTTGGCGAACTGGGTCGGAATCGCCCTGCAGATCGGCGACTCAGGGCTTCGCGCGGGCCTCAGCGGCAGTGACGAGTACTTCGTGCGTTCGCAGTTCCGGTTCCGCGAGGAGTGAGTCGCATGGGCGGTCGGTTCTTCGCCGGGGGCGCCGGTCGCCGGATGATCGCGGCCGGCGCGGGCTTCGCCCTCGTCGCGTCGGTGCTGGTCGTGGCGGGTCCGGCTGTGGCAGGTGAGGCTGCGGAGCTCCCGCGCGCCGCTCCGGTTGCAGCTGCCCAGGCCAGCGTCGTAGCCGCGTCACCTGCCCCCACCGCGCCGCCGCTACAGCCGGTGTTGCACCCCCTCGCCGTCGAGCCGGGTCCGGCGGAGGGCTCCGCTGCCAGCCCGTCGTCATCCGATCGCGGCGCCTCCCCACAGGCCGTCGGGGTCGCGGCCTCCGCCATCACGGGAACGCTCAACTACGCGGAACGTGACGGCGGTCCGGAGGTCCTCCCGGGAGCAACGGTCACGGCCATCCGGTTCGCCGCCGACCAGTCGGTGCTGTTCCAGAAGTCGGTGACCACGGCCGACGACGGCACGTTCGCGCTGACAGGCCTGCCCGCAGGCGACTACTACGTCGAGTTCACGGCGGCGGTGGACGGCGAGCCTGCCGCGAGCGATTGGTACGGATCCACTTCGCTGAACCTCTACGGCACGGTCATCCGCCTCGCCGACTCGACAGAGCAGCGCATCTACGGCTTCTTCAGCCGGGCATCCATCATCACCGGACACATCAGCTGCGAGCAGTGCGACAGCGCTCCCGACCCGGCCGACGTGACACTCGAACTCACCGCGAGCCACCCCGATCCGATCGGTATCGCCACGGTGAGGCCCGAAGCCGACGGAAGCTACACCTTCACACTTCGGACCAGCGAACTCTGGGGCGGTTTCGCGATCTACGCGCTCTACAGTGGCAGCGAAGATCTGTCGGCCGTGTCGCAGAATCCACGCGTGTTCCCCGAATACGGCGGCACGGCGGAACAGGATCTCCTTCTGGCACGGGATGTGCAGGTGCAATGCTCGAACGTCGGCACGGTGCCGTCGGTGCACGCGCTCTACTGGGACTACCTGCACCGGTCGCCGACCGAGTCGGATGTGCGTTTCTGGTGCTATCCCGCCGCCCGAGACGGGCTCGGTGTGATCTCGGCGAGCTTCGTGAACAGCGACGAGTACCGGCTGATCCGTATCGACAACGCCTATCGCACGATCCTCGGCCGGGCTCCGGACGCCGGCGGGCGACTCGCCTGGCTGCACGGGATGCAGGGCGGCGTGCTCAGCACCGACGACATCGAGACGACGTTCTACGCCTCGGAGGAGTACTTCCTCCAGCACGGCGGCACGAACACCGGCTTCGTTGCGGCTCTCTATGCGACGCTGCTGCACCGCTCGGGAACGGCGTCGGAGTACGCCTTCTGGGCGAAACTCGTGACCCAGCACTCCCGCGCCTGGGTGGTCGCGCAGTTCTGGGACTCGACCGAGACGATCAGCGAACGGGTCTCGTCGATGTACCAGCTCTACCTCGGCCGGATCCCCGACCCCGGAGGCCTCGACAGCTGGGTCTCCGTCGCCCTGCAGGTGGGCGACTCCGGTCTCCGCGCGGGTCTCACCGGCAGCGGCGAGTACGCCTCCCGGGCCGAATACCGTTACCACGAGGTGAACTGAGGATGCCCGGAAGGAAGCTGCCCGTGACGAAACTCATCCTGCGTGCGGGGGTCGCTGCTCTCGCGACAGCCGCGCTGGCTCTCGGTCCGCTGGCGCCGGCCTGGGCATCCACACCGACGCCGACACCGGTGCCCGTGCCGACACCGACGCACACGGCCCCCGACAATCCCTGGGCCTCCGAACCGGGCACCGGCCAGATCCTCGGCAATGTGTACACGACGGTCGCAAGCAATCCGTGGGTGCAACAGCCTGTCGCTGGGGCGACGGTCACGGCTTACACGATCAACTCCGCCGGGAAGGCGACCGCTCAGGCCTCGGTCCTGAGCGGTCGCACGGGCGACTACCTCTTCACGAACCTCCCGGCAGGCACCTACTATCTGAAGTTCGACAAGCTGCCTGCCTCCGCCGGCCGTGTTCCCCAATGGCTGATGCAGACCGCACTCGCCCCGCACGGCCGGAGCACCGCCGTCGCCGATCAGGCGTCCGTGCAGGAATACGCCGAAGAGCTGCGGATCCCTATCGTCTTCTCGGGCTCGGTGAGCTGTGAGCTCTGCACCGCACCACCCGACCCCGCGACAACGAGTGTTGAGCTCTGGGCATTGGACTACGGCACCACGATGACCCGGCTGCAGGCCGTTCGCCCCAGCGCTGCGGGGCGGTACTCCTTCGCGAGCGTGTTCCCGGCGGCGAACAGCTACGAGGTGCATGTCGTCTACACAGGTCGGGACTCCTTCGCGAAGCTGTCGAGTGTCTATGTGGGCTACGCCCCCGGGTCGACGTACCCGCTCGACCTCATCGAGGCCCGACAGGTGTCGAAGGTGGCGGGTGTGGACCCCTTCTTCGTGGCGCAGCTGCACGCGAACTACGCCGACTTCCTGCACCGTGCCGCGACCGATACGGATGTCGCCAACTGGTCCCGAGCGTCGGAGGGCTACGACGGCCGGGCGGCCTATCTGATCGCGACCAGCGATGAAGCCAGACTCATCCGGATCGATGCGGCCTATTCGAGCATCCTGAACCGTACATCCGATGCCGGTGGGCGGCTCAACTGGCTGAACGCGATCAGGTCGGGTGCGCTCCGGGCGGACGACCTGTTCATCTCGCTCTACGGATCCCAGGAGTACTTCCAGGCGCACGGCGGTACGAACACCGGATATGTCGCCGCGCTCTACAAGGCGCTGGTGGGCCGGACCGGAACGCCCTCGGACTGGTCGTTCTGGGCGGCACAGATCGCCCAGCATGGGCGGGCGTGGGTTGCCGGCCAGTTCTGGAACACTCCCGAGGCGACGCTGGTGCGGATGCAGGCGGACTACACCTACTTCACCGGGTCCCCCGCACGGGGCGACGAGATCGACGAGCAGCTCACCGAGCTGGCAGTCTACGGCGAGGAAGAGTTCCGTGCGAGTCTGGCCACCAACGGCCGGGCGACGCTGCGGTACCACGTCGGCTGAGGCCGCGCTCCGCAGGAAGTATCTGCTCACGGCGAACAGAGCAGTTTCCCGGTGGCTCCGTCGTTAACATTTATCTACCGGTTACCGTCACTGCCCCGGTGCCTGAGGAGTCAGCATGTTTGAGAGATTTACCGACCGTGCCCGTCGCGTCGTCGTTTTGGCCCAAGAAGAGGCCAAGATGCTCAACCACAACTACATCGGCACTGAGCACATCCTGCTCGGGCTGATCCACGAGGGTGAGGGTGTCGCTGCCAAGGCGCTCGAATCCCTCAACATCTCGCTCGACGCCGTGCGCGAGCAGGTGCAGGACATCATCGGCCAGGGCCAGCAGCAGCCCACCGGCCACATCCCCTTCACGCCGCGTGCGAAGAAGGTGCTCGAACTGTCGCTCCGCGAGGCGCTGCAGCTCGGCCACAACTACATCGGCACCGAGCACATCCTGCTCGGGCTCATCCGCGAGGGCGAGGGTGTCGCAGCCCAGGTGCTCGTGAAGCTCGGCGCCGACCTGAACCGCGTGCGCCAGCAGGTCATCCAGCTCCTCTCGGGCTACCAGGGCAAAGAGGCGGTCGCCGTCGGCGGCAACGACCAGGCACCCGACAAGGGCTCGCAGATCCTCGACCAGTTCGGGCGCAACCTCACGCAGGCGGCGCGCGACAACAAGCTCGACCCGGTGATCGGGCGCGAGAAGGAGATCGAGCGGGTCATGCAGATCCTGTCCCGCCGGTCGAAGAACAACCCCGTTCTCATCGGTGAGCCGGGCGTCGGCAAGACAGCGGTCGTCGAGGGCCTCGCCCAGGCGATCGTGCGCGGCGACGTTCCCGAGACCCTGAAGGACAAGCAGCTCTACACGCTCGACCTGGGCTCACTGATCGCCGGTTCGCGGTACCGCGGTGACTTCGAAGAGCGCCTGAAGAAGGTCACCAAGGAGATCCGCACCCGCGGCGACATCATCACCTTCATCGACGAGATCCACACCCTCGTCGGCGCCGGTGCAGCCGAGGGCGCGATCGACGCGGCGTCGATCCTCAAGCCGCTGCTGGCCCGCGGTGAACTGCAGACCATCGGTGCGACCACGCTCGACGAGTACCGCAAGCACTTCGAGAAGGATGCGGCGCTCGAGCGCCGGTTCCAGCCCATCCAGGTCGCTGAGCCGAACCTGCCCCACACGATCAACATCCTCAAGGGGCTCCGCGACAAGTACGAGGCGTTCCACAAGGTGTCGATCACTGACGGCGCCATCGTCGCAGCGGCGAACCTCGCCGACCGGTACGTCGCCGACCGTTTCCTCCCCGACAAGGCCATCGACCTGATCGACGAGGCGGGCGCACGCCTCCGCCTCTCGATCCTGTCGGCCCCGCCGGAGCTCCGCGAGTTCGACGAGCGCATCGCGACCGTCCGCGGCCGCAAGGAGGCTGCGATCGAGGAGCAGGACTTCGAGAAGGCCGCGTCGCTCCGTGACGAGGAGAAGAACCTCCTCGGTGAGCGCCTGAGGCTTGAGAAGAAGTGGAAGTCGGGCGACGTCAAGGCGTCGGGCATCGTCGACGAGGGGCTGATCGCCGAGGTGCTGGCCCAGGCCACGGGCATCCCGGTCTTCAAGCTCACCGAAGAGGAGTCCTCGCGGCTCATGTTCATGGAGAAGGCGCTGCACGAGCGCGTCATCGGGCAGGAGGAGGCCATCGCGGCTCTCTCCCGCACGATCCGCCGCACGCGGTCGGGCCTGAAAGACCCGAAGCGCCCCTCGGGCTCGTTCATCTTCGCCGGCCCCACGGGTGTCGGAAAGACCGAGCTCGCCAAGGCGCTCGCCGAGTTCCTGTTCGACGACGAGAACGCGTTGATCTCGCTCGACATGAGTGAGTACGGCGAGAAGCACACCGTCTCGCGGCTGTTCGGTGCCCCTCCCGGGTTCGTCGGCTTCGAAGAGGGTGGGCAGCTCACCGAGAAGGTTCGCCGCAAGCCCTTCTCCGTGGTGCTGTTCGATGAGATCGAGAAGGCGCACCCCGACATCTTCAACTCGCTCCTCCAGATTCTGGAAGAGGGCCGGTTGACCGATGGCCAGGGCCGCGTGGTCGACTTCAAGAACACCGTGATCATCATGACCACCAACCTCGGTACGAAGGACATCACGGGATCGCCGATCGGCTTCCAGTCGCAGACGAACGTGTCGACGTCGTACGACCGCATGAAGGGCAAGGTGAACGAGGAGCTCAAGAAGCACTTCAAGCCCGAGTTCCTGAACCGGGTCGACGACACGATCGTGTTCCCGCAGCTGTCGAAAGAGGAGCTGCTGCAGATCGTCGATCTGTTCATCGGACGCCTCCGCGACCGCCTGCTCGACCGCGACCTCACGATCGAGCTGTCGGTTCCGGCCAAGGAGCGCCTCATCGAGGTCGGGTTCGACCCGTCCCTCGGTGCCCGTCCGCTCCGTCGCGCGATGCAGAACGAGGTCGAGGACAGGCTCTCCGAGCGCATCCTGCAGGGCGAGCTCAACGCCGGCAATCACATCAACGTGGACTTCGTCGACGGTGAATTCACCTTCAAGACGATCTCTCCCGAGCCGCTCGCGGCGATCACCGCCGAGGGTGCTGGCGCCGTCTCGATCGACAAGATCTAGCGCGGGCCGGGCCCAACCCGCCCGCTCCCGCACTCGAAGGGCCGTCCACTCCGGTGGGCGGCCCTTCGCCCCCCCCCCGTCCCTGCCCTCCTCGCCGCCCCCAACCTCGCCCCCATCCTGAATCGAGTGGGCGATTTGGGCCCCAAAACGGCCGTTTTGGGGCCCAAGCCGCCCACTCGATTGACAGGGTGGGGCGGGAAGTGCGAGGCGGGGGCGCGGGACGGGGCGAGGGCGCGGGACGGGGTGGGGCGGGCGTTTTTGGGATCAGGGATGGGTGCGGGAGGATGGAGCATGACCGAGACGACGCCCGCAACCTCCAACGCCGCACCCGCAACGGGGACGGGCGTGGGCGCGAAGCGCGGCAGCGTCACGGTGCGACGGGCTCGCACGAGCGATGTGCCGTGGATCCAGAAGCTCACCGAGCCGCTGGTGCAGGAGCGCGTGCTGCTCGGCAAGGACTCCGTCGTGCTCTACGAGGCGGTGCAGGAGTTCCGCATCGCCGTCGACGAGCACGGCACCCCGGTCGGCTGCGGCGCGCTGCACGTCTTCTGGGAAGACCTGGGTGAGGTGCGCACCCTCGCCGTCGACCGGGAGTACCTCGGCAAGGGTGTCGGCCATGCGCTGCTCGAACGCATCGAGGCGGATGCCCGGGAGCTCGGCCTCAGCCGCCTGTTCTGCCTCACGTTCGAGGTCTCGTTCTTCGAACGGCACGATTTCGTCGCCTCGCCGCTCTCGCTCGTCGCGCCCGAGGTGTACGCCGAGCTCGTGCGCTCGCCCGATGAGGGTGTAGCCGAGTTCCTCGACCTCGCCCGTGTGAAGCCGAACACCCTCGGCAACACGCGCATGCTGAAGCACCTCTAGCGGTGGCGGCAGTGGCGCCGGAGCCTGAGCACGTGGCCGGTTCACCCGGCGGGCCGGTCGCCCCCGGGCATCCGGTGCCGTACCAGGTGTGCGTCTGCTACCTGCTGCGCGAGCGAGCGGATGGTCGAACCGAGGTTCTGCTCGGCCGGAAGCTCACCGGGCTGGGCATCGGCAAGCTCGTCGGTCCGGGCGGCAAGATCGAGAAGGGGGAGACCGCGGTCGAGGCCATCGCTCGCGAGATCGAGGAGGAGACGGGCATCCGTGTCGCCGCCTCCGACCTGCACGAGGTCGGCTTTCTCGACTACGAGTTTCCGCACAGGCGCTCGTGGAGCCAGCAGTCGACCGTGTTCACGGCCATGCGCTGGGAGGGGGAGCCGGTCGCGTCCGACGAGCTCGCGCCGGAATGGTTCGCGGTCGACGCGATCCCGTTCGAGCTGATGTGGGACGACGCGAAGCACTGGCTGCCCGGCGTTCTCGCAGGCGGCAGCGTGCGCGCGTGGTTCTCGTTCGCGCCCGACAACGCGACCGTCGCCG
Source organism: Subtercola boreus (assembly GCF_006716115.1). Lineage (NCBI taxonomy): Bacteria > Bacillati > Actinomycetota > Actinomycetes > Micrococcales > Microbacteriaceae > Subtercola > Subtercola boreus. The sequence goes on from NZ_VFOO01000001.1 coordinate 3,882,648, forward strand.
AGAGCGACCTCCCACTCGCCTGAAGCGCCGCCCGCTCGCCTGCCGAGCGGCGAGGCGCCGCCAACGCGAGCGGGCCCGGCGCCCGCCCTCCCGCGATGGGAAGCGCAGGCGCCGGGCCCGCAGGGCGCCGAGCGGCGGGGATCAGGCGTTGACGGCCGAGGTCTCCTTGGCGTCGTCCTCTTCGAGCGAGTCGACCGGCTGCTCCGTCGCACGCTTCGGGTTCTTCGCCACGATCACGAGCAGCGCCGTCCCGACGGTGCCGATCAGGATCGCCAGCACGTAGAGGAACGGCAGGCCAACGAGGGGCGTCACCCAGATTCCACCGTGCGGGGCGCGGAGCATGGATCCGGATACGGCGACCAGGCCACCGGTCACGTGTGGGCGCGGAGGAACCTCACGAGGTCGTCGGTGGCGCGCCGGGAGACGGCCATGATGCGGGGGTAGGTGACCCAGCCGTGGGTCGCCTCCGGGTAGACGTGGACCTCGGTCAGCACCCGTGCTTCTACGAGGCGTTCGGCGTAGCGAATACCCTGGTCACGGAGCACATCGTGGGCCGCGAGCTGTACCAGCGCGGGCGGAAGTCCGCTCAGGTCTTCGGCGCGGAGCGGGGCCGCCCGGGCATCCGTACGCACCGGATCGGCGGGGTCGTCGCCCAGGTAGAGGTCGAAGAACCGGCGCATGTCCGTTTGGTGCAGAACGGGTTTCTCGGCGTTCTGGCGCATCGACCGGTCATCGAGATCGGTGTCGGTCACCGGGTAGATGAGGCCCTGCGCGCCGATCACCGGGCCGCCCCGGTCGCACGTGAGGAGGGTGAGCACTGCGGCGAGGTTGCCGCCCGCGCTGTCGCCGAAGACGGCGAGCCGGCCGGGGTCGCCGCCGAGGCTGCGGGCGTTCTCGGCGGCCCACTCGAGCGCGCTGTACGCGTCGTCGACAGCGGCGGGGAACGGATGCTCGGGGGCGAGCCGGTAGTCGACCGCGATCACGATGGCTCCGAGCTCGGCCGCTACCTGGCTCGGCAGCCAGTCGCACATATCGAGCGCGCCGAAGAGGGTCCAGCCGCCGCCGTGGAAGTAGAGGGCGACCGGGAGGGTCGAGGTGTCGCGGGTGGCCGGGGCGGCGGCGGCGGTGGGCGGGGCGCTGCGTGTGGGTCGGGTGGGCGCGGGGCGAGCGCGTGCGGTGCGAGCGGGCGCGGTGCGAGCGGGCGCGGTGCCCGGTTTCGGCCGGTAGATGCGCACGGGCAGGTCCCCGGCGGGAGTCGGGATGGTGCGATCATCCACCAGCACGCCCCGGTGCCGCGCGCCGAACAGCAGGCGGCGGGCGAACGCGGGCACGTGCTGCATCGTCTGGTTGTGCGCGATGTCCTTCGGCGTCATGGTGGCGACGTGCATGGAGGGGAAGCGGTCCATCACCCGGCCCCAGGCGAGCACGCGGCGGGGGATCGCGGTCATCGGCTGTGCTCGCGGGCGGGTGTGCCGGCGGTGCTGCGGCCGCTGTCGCCGCCGCGGCCCCCGCGGCCGCCGCTGCCGCCGCGGGGGCCGCCGCCGCTGGTGCCGCCGTGGGTGCCCGCGCCGCCGCCGCCCACATACCCGCGGTCGTCTGTCAGCCGGGGTGACCGGGGGACCTCGCCCGATGCCACTCCCGCGCTGAACACCGACAGTGCCACATCGCTTCGGCCGAGGGACAGGCGCTTCCGCAGCAGTCCGTGCGCGAGCGGCGAGTCGATGAGTTCGGAGTGCGGCGAGACGACGAGGCCGAGCGTGTGGGCGTGCAGCCACAGGCGTTGCAGCACGCGTCCCGCCTCCAGGGCGTCGGGTTCCGAGACGCCGATCCGGCTGTCCATCGCGGCCGTGGTGCGCGGGCCGTCATCGAGCGCGGCCAGCCGGGCGTTCGCGACCAGCACCAGGTGCGTCGCCGACTCTGGGTCGCTCTCGCTGAGCGAGAGGGCGAGCGGGCGCAGGGTGCGCGCCCGTTCGAGCGACTCGGCGGCGCGGCCCACCACCCCGGCTGCCCCCACGAGCGGGTTCTGGATGCGCCGCCACCGCGTCGCGGGCGCAGCGAGCCGGGCCAGCGGGGCCGGGATGCCGAGCATCGCGTCGGTCATCCCGTCACGGGTGTAACGCGGATGGGCGGGGTCGAGCCGCAGCCACTGCAGAAGCTCCTTCGCCACACTCGGGCGCGACGCCGTGAACGCGATGCCGAGCCGGCTGAGGTACGCCATCGCCTTGTCGTCGAGCCGCCGGAGGGTGAGCCACGGCGGCAGGTCGACGTCGCTGAGCGTGTCCCAGGTGGCCGGATGCCCGACCAGCCGGCCCCGGAAAACCGCCCTGTCGCGCACGTCGGCGGACGTGAAGGGGTGCGCGCGGTGCGCCGGCGCGGTGCCGGGCGGGGTGCCGGTGGAAGCGGCGGGGGTGGGCAACGCGGTGCCGGGCGGGGCGACAGGTGGCAGGGAGGTGGAGCGCACAGATCCGGTGGCGGGCGGAGTCCCTGTAGGTGGGGGCGGGGTGCCGGCCGGGGTGCCGGTGGGGACGAGGCTGACCCGCAGCACGGGGCGTGCGCCGTCGGCCGGGCCGGTCAGCGGGAGTTCCTCGAGCCGTTCGAGCTGGGCCAGGGTTTCGACGCGGGTGTCGAAACCGGCCTCCGCGGCGCCGATCGCGAAGCTCTCGACCCAGGCGCCGAGCGCGAGCACGACGTCACGGAAGCTCGGATCCCCCGCAGGCAGCGTGCGGCTCGGCACGACGCACACCTCGATGGCTGCGCCACCTGCGTCGGCGCCGCTGGCCGCACCGCCACCGCCGGACGCACCGCCGGACGCGCCATCGCCTGCCGCACCGCCATCGGCCGCGCTGCCTGTCGCGCCGGCGACGGCATCCCCGCCACCTCCGACGATGTGCGGCGACCACGGCTGCGTGTTGTGCGGCGACGGCGCGCGTCCCGCCAGCGTGATCAGGCTCGCGAGCAGGTCGGCGGTGGGGTGGTCGGTCACGGGGTGGCTCCCTCGGATGTGGGCGGTGGCGCGGCGGGCGGTGGCGCGGCAGCGGTGGGCCGCGCGGCGGTGGTCGGCGGAGGCGCGACGGCACCCCGGGCATCCGCTGAGTCGCCTGCGGCGGCAGCCCGGGCATCCAGAGCCTGCCCCTGCTGCAGCGGGCGCCGGTAGAACGTGTAGCCGTGCAGCGTCCGCCCGCCGAAGCGTGCGAACTGGGCTGTCGAGGCGGGGTTATCGCGGCCGACGTAGGTGCTCCGGAGCGCGCGGTACCCGCCGGCGACCAGGTTCGCCTGCAACTGCCGGCTCAGCAGGCTGAGGATGCCCTGCCCCTGCCGCTCGGGATCCGTGCCTTGGATCACGAGGATCGCCTCGCGGCGGTACCGACCACGCGTCAGGAGCAGCTGCACCTGGTGGAGCGGCCCGAGCCGACCGCCGACCCGCTGCACGAACTCGGTGATGTCGGGTACGACGAGCACGAACGCCACCGCCCTGCCCGACGCGCTGTCGCGGGCGAGCAGGAGCAACTGCTCGTCGAGCAGGAACGTGAGGCCGTCGGTCGCCGAAGCCATCTCGGCCGCGGAGATCTCGGTGTAGTACGGCAGCTGGGCGAACGACGCGTTGAGGAGAGTGAGCAGTTCGGGCACGAGCCGCTTCATTTCACGCTTCGAGCCGTGAGCCAAGGTCAGGCCGGCGGCCGCCCATTCGGCGGGCGTCGGTTCGGCTGCCGGGGCCGCGCCCATTTCGACGAGCCAGGTGTCGGCCTCGCCCCAGCGCTCGAAACCTTCCGCCTCGTAGACGATCGGCACGAATTCGTCGTTCCAGGCGGAGTCGACGAACCCGCGCTCGCCGAACCCGGAGGTGATGACGCCTCCGGCCTGGTTGGGCAGCAGCGAGACCGGTCCGAAGAGGGCGTCGGCGGAGCCGCCCGACCGCGCGCGTGCGCGCCGGTCGAGTTCGGCGAAGAGCGCGCTCGCCGCCTCCCCGTCACGGAACTCGGTCGCCCCGAACAGCTGCAGCCGCTCGCCGAATTTTGCGTCGAGCCGCCGGTCGGTGTGGGAGGTCGTGCGGCCGACGACGGTTCCGCTGCTGTCGCGGGCGAGCAGCAGGTCGATGGGCTCCGGATGCGGGCTCCGCCCGGTGAACCACGACCGGATGCTCGCCTCCAGCAGAGGCACCGCGAGGTTCCGCGGCTGGAGGCCGAGCGGCATCGCGATGAACTCGTCGAGTGCGGCGCGGGTGCTGACCTGCTCCACGGTGACGGTCACGGCGCCTCCCCATCGGCGCGTGGCGCGGGTGGCTCCGGGGCGCCGGGCGCCGGGGGTGCGGGGGTGGCGGGCGCCGGGTGTGCCTGGGCTGCGGTGGGCGCCGGAGGTGTGCTGTCCTCGGGAGCCACCGCGTTGTCGGCAGGTGCCTCGCCCGGCGCGAGGTGCAGGCGGATGTAACCACCGGTGCCGTTCCTGGTGTCGCGGGTGATCCATTGCATGAGAGTGCGGTGGGCCGGAAGCCTGGCGAATGACAGGAGATCGTCGCGCGTGGCGAAGAAGGCGAGGGTTCCGAGGGTGAAGGGCGGCTCCCAGTACACCGTGTGCCACACGTAGCCGCGGAGCGTCTGCATGCGCGCCACCATCGGATACCACGTGCGTGACAGCTGCACGAGCGCCCGCGGGCCGCGGTACTTGGTCGCCCCGATGAACATCGCGCGGGCATCCGTCACCGGTATCCCGCCCCCCTGCTCCTGAATCGAAACCCCGAAAGTTGTCGCTCTGGCTCGCGGATACCGACTACTTTCGGGGTTTCGATCGGCCGTGGCCGTGGCCGTGGCCGTTCCCGTGGTCGTGGGCCGGGCGACGGGCGGGCCGGCGGAGCCGCGCGCGGCCTCGACCGAGGTGGGGGTGAAGGTGGGGATGTGCGCCATCACGTTGCCTTCCGCGCGCCAGACGCCGTTGCTGTACCCGCTCGGGTCGGCGGCGAGTACGGCCGTGGATGTCGCGGCCCCCGTCCCCGCTCGGCCGAGTGCCTCGGTGGCGGTGTGGGCGTCGCGGGCGGTGGCGAAGCACGCGACGACACCCTGCGAGAACCCGCGGCGCGTGAACCGCTTGGACCAGATGTGGCCGTCCGCGCGCTGAAGCGCCGTGGCGATCTCGCCGGGGGACAGGGCGGATGCCTCAGCGCGGCCCCGCGACCCGCGGGCGACCTCCACCACGACCATCGCCTCGGCCTGCCCCTGCTTCGGCGCCCGCGAGAAGTCGGTGGTCCTCATGGCCCCTCGGCGCCCGCCGCGCCGCCCGCGGCACCGCTGCCACCCGCGGCACCGCCGGCACCCGCCTCGCCGCCCGCGGCACCGCCGCCCCCCGCAGCGCCACCCGCGGCGCCCGCCGCGCCACTCGCACCGGCTACCGGCGCGGCACCGCCGCCGCCCGCCGCACCGCGGTCCGCGGCATCCACCAGGTACACGTTCTTGATCTTCGACGACCCGTGCTCGAACACTCCCGTGCCGTGGTCGTGCACCTCGACGCGCACGTCGGCGGCCGTCGGATCCTCCTCGAGCGACTGGGCGATGTCGCGCGAGACGCTCGCGAGGTGGCGGAGCACGCCGGCGGCCGACGCCTCGCGCAGGGCCTGCCGGTCATCCGGAGCCAGCGAGGCACCGGCGCGCAGCTGCAGGTGGATGACCGGCCGCTGCTCGAGCCCGCCGATGTCGAGCAGGCTGAGCTTGAACGACTCGATGTTCGACGCATAGGGATTGTCGAGGTACAGACCGTTCTCCACGTCGATCGGATAGATGTTGGCCCCCATGTAGGAGATCGTGGAATCTTTCCGCCCGAAGAGCAGCACGAACGGCAGCTTCATGCGCTGCGAGGAGAACGCCCGCTCGAAGGCGAGTGCAAGACGCGGGAACCGGCCCACGAGCGCCTGCATCTCGGGGAACGTCACGATCGCCGCCTCGTCACCGATGTTGTAGCGCACCTTCGGGCTCATGATCGCGGTCGAGTTGAGCGTCACGAGCAGTTCGCCCTCGGCGGTGGTCTCGAGGTAGGTCTCGAGCGGGTTGTACTGGAACACCATCGGCGTGCGGTCTTCGCCCTCGCCGAGCACGAGCTCGCGCAGATCGGCGTTCGCCACGAGGCTCCGGCGCAACCACACCGAGAGGTCGCTCTCGCCGGCCATGCCGATCGTGAGGTCGGAGGCGCCGTACCCCGAGTAGACCCGCACGAACCGCTTCTCGATGTAGTCGCGGAGCCCCTCGGTGAGCGCTTCGCCGCCGACGAAACCGTTGAGTTCGTGGGCGTCCCAGTCGAAGCCGTCGGCGTCGAGGCGATCGCGCAGGTGCTTCAGGAAGGGTGGGTAGGCGCTGACGAGATAGGTGTAACCCGGCCCGAAGTGCGCGAGAGTGTCGACGATCTTGTCGATGTCGGGCCCGGTGTTCTTCACCATCGCCACCTTCGACATGGCAAGACCCGTGTTCGTTCCGGTGGCCCACGCTCCCATCGAGAAGGCGTTGATGCAGAACAGCCGGCGGCTGCCGAAGAGCAGGGTGATGTAGCCCGCCACGTTCTTGTGCACCGTGTCGAGTTCGTCTTTCGAGCGCATCCAGTTGTAGGGGGTGCCGCTCGAACCGCTCGACTCGTCGACGACGGTTCCAATGGTGACGATCTCACCGTTCCAGCAGCGATCCTCCTCCGAGAAGCGGTCGACGTACTCCTTCTTCGACGTCGGCTGGTACGACGACAGGTTCCACCAGTCGAAGACGAAGTCGTGCTCGTCGAGGTAGCGGCGGTAGGCCGGTACGTCGAGGTAGGCCTGCTGGCAGATGGCCCAGGCGTTCCAGCGGGCGAAGCGTTCGAACGACGGGTGGTAGTGCCGGGCGGTGAAGCGCCACAGCACAGGGTGCAACCGGTAGACCCCGTAGAAGGCGGTGACGATCGCCGTCGAGAGGCGCAGCACGGCCTGCCGGAGCAGCCGAGTCGGGCGCGGCGTGGGGCGGCTCAGCCTGGACAAGCGATCTCCTCCCGGGGATGCCGCGTCGATCATCCCCGGGAACAGTCTAGGCGGTCAAGCCGCGTCAAGCTGAGAATTCGTCACCGCTCGATCGCGCTCGCAGAAATCCTAGGCGAGACCGAGTTGCTGCAGCATCCCGAGCTGGTCGCTGCTGCCCCAGCGTTCGACCATCTTGCCGTTCTCGAACCGGCTGATCTGCAGGCCGCGGAAGGACACACTGCGGCCGGTCGCGTCGTGGCCCATCAGCGGGCCCTGGTGGGTGCCGGTCGCCGTGTAGGCGAAGGACACGTCGGTGTCATTTGCGACGAGCCTCTCGACCTCCAGCGCAAAGTCGGGGAAGGCCGTGACGAGCTCGGTGAACAGCGCCTTGTAGCCTTCAGGGCCGGCGACCTGGCCGGGGCCCGGGTCGTTGTCGACACAGTCGGCCGCGACGAGGTCGTCGAACGCGGCGAAGTCACGGTTGTTCACCGCTTCGCCGAACTTCTGCTGCACTTCGATGTTGGATTCCTCTGACATGTCGTTGCCTTTCTGTCGCGGGGTACACGTCCGTGCCCCGTTCCGAGACTATGTTCACGGCCCGACTCCAGGCAGAGGGTTGCGCGGGGGCGGGGAAACCGACAGCCTCCGGGACCGGCGGGCCGGTCATCCACCGCACTATTCTGGAGACGACGGACGCAGCACAGCCTGCCGGTCGGAGGAGATCACGATGGTGTTGAACGGTGTCGGAGTCGGACGATCGGTCGCCGTGGGGCCGACGCTGCGGATGCCCGAACCCCTCTCCGAGCCGGTCGACGAGGTCGCCACAGAGCCGCAGCAGGAGGCGTTCGCGCGCGTGCAGGCCGCCCTCACTGCCGTCTCCGAAGACCTGTCGGCGCGGGGTGAGAAGGCCGGCGGGCAGGCGCAGGACGTGTTGAACGCCCAGGCGCTGATGGCCGCCGATCCGACCATCGTCGAAGACATCGAGGCCCGGCTCGGCGACGGCAAGACGGGTGAGCGCGCCGTATTCGAGGCCTATGCCGGCTTCCGCGACCTGCTCGTGCAGATGGGCGGCTACATGGCCGAACGAGCCACCGACCTCGACGATGTCTCCCGCCGCGTGATCGCGCAGCTGAGGGGCGTGCCGGCGCCGGGCATCCCCGAATCGGACGCCCCGTTCATCCTCGTCGCCCACGACCTCGCGCCCGCAGACACGGCGCTGCTCGACCTCGGGAAGGTGATGGGGTTGATCACTCGCGAAGGCGGGCCGACCTCGCACACCGCGATCCTGGCCCGGTCGAAGTCGATCCCCGCAATCGTCGGGGTGGAGGGTGCCGAGAACCTCGCCGACGGCACCCTGGTGGTTCTGGATGCCGCGGCCGGCACCGTCGACACGTCGCCTTCAGAGGCCGATGTTCTGGATGCCCGGCAGCGCATCGCCGAACGCGCCGCCCTCGCGGCGGCCCCGCTCACGCCCGGTGCGCTCGCCGACGGAACCCCGGTGCCGCTGCTCGCCAACCTCGGCTCGGCCGACGGTGCCGCCGAGGCGCTGGCGGCGGGTGCGGAGGGTGTCGGGCTCTTCCGTACCGAGTTCCTCTTCCTCGACGCGAGCGCCGCGCCGACGGTCGAGGAGCAGTACGTCGAGTACGAGCGGATGCTGCGCGCCTTCGTCGGCAAGAAGGTGGTCGTTCGCGTGCTCGACGCCGGCGCGGACAAGCCGCTGAGCTTCCTGAACGATGCGCCGGAGGAGAACCCGGCGCTCGGGCTCCGTGGCATCCGGGCGCTGCGGGCGAGCGAGCAGATCCTCATCGACCAGCTGACGGCGCTCGCGCGGGCGGAGGAGGCGGTGAACGGCGCCGGTGTGCTCGGGGCTGGGAGGCACGGCGGGGGTGGTGCGGGTGAGCGAGTCGACCTGTGGGTGATGGCCCCGATGGTGGCCGACGCCGACGACTCCGAGTACTTCACGACCGTCGCCCGGGAGCTCGGTATCCAGGTGGCTGGAGTGATGGCCGAGGTGCCCTCCTCCGCGCTCGTCGCCGACCAGATCTTCGAGACGGCCGACTTCGTCAGCATCGGCACGAACGATCTGACGCAGTACACCCTCGCGGCCGACCGCCTGCTCGGCTCTGTCGCGAACCTGCAGGATCCGTGGCATCCGGCCGTCTTGAGGCTCGTCGGGATGCTCGGCCGGGCCGGCCGTGACGCCGGCAAGCCGGTCGGGGTGTGCGGCGAGGCCGCGGCGGATCCGCTGCTCGCGGTGGTGCTGGTCGGACTCGGCGTCACCTCGCTCTCGATGACCCCGGCCGCGATCGCCGACGTGCGGGCGGAGCTTGCACGGCACACGACCGTGGAGGCGGAGGCGCTCGCCCGGGCGGCGCTGAAGGCGACCTCGGCGTCGAGGGCCCGCACCGCGGTCAGCCGGCTCGCCGCCGCGAACGCGGTGGGCTAGGGAGTCTCGCGGTCAGCGATTCTCCTGCACGCCGACGGCGTTTCGCGGCTCGCCCACGGCCGTTTCGCGGGCTCGCCCAGCGATGACACGGCCCTGTCAGACGCGACAGGTACCCTTTCCCCATGACCACCCCGCGGCCCCGTCGACACTCGCCGAAGGTGTACCGCCGGCGGCGGGCCGTCCTGCTGCTGGGGCTGCTGGCGGTTGTCGTGGTCGTGCTGCTGATCATCCTGAAGCCCGGTTCCGGCAGTGGTTCTCCGTCGGTCGGCAACCAGCAGGCGGCTGTGCCGAACGCGTCGACCTCGCCGACCGGTGGTTCGGCACCGGATGTCGCGGGCGCTGCCGCCCCGGAAGCCGCCGCCGGCGCGGCCACCGACGGTGCAGCGACCGACGGTTCCGCCGCGTGCGCCGCCGGGAACATCACCGTCACCGCCATCACCGACGCGAGCAGCTACGCAGCCGGTTCCCTGCCCCAGCTGTCGTTCAGCATCGTCAACACCGGATCCTCGCCGTGCACCATCAACGCCGGCACCTCGAAGCAGGTCTACACGATCACCAGCGGTACCGAGGTCTACTGGCTGTCGACCGACTGCCAGAGCGACCCATCCGACACCCCCGCGATGCTTGAGCCCGGTGTCGTCGTGACGTCGACGCCGTTCGCGTGGAACCGCGTGCGCTCTTCGCCGTCGACGTGCTCAGGCACCCAGGCCGCCGTGCCCGCAGGCGGCGCCTCGTACCACCTCACGGTCTCGGTCGACGGCATCGCCTCGGCGGCGACCACCCAGTTCATCCTCACCTGACGCTGGGCCCCTGACCCACCGCGCCACGCGCTTGAGGGCGAGGTGCCCGGTCGCCCGAGTCCCCGTGGGAACGGGGGACTCAGGCGGCCTGAGAAGGGCCGACTCGGTGCTAGGAACACCGTGTGAGCCAGCAGCAGATTTCGGGCTGCGTCTCTACCATATTCCCCCCATCGCTGCGGAGGCCATCACCCAAAAAAGGGGGGACCCGTACAGGGGTGACACGCCGGTAGGGCTGCGTGCTGTACAAAGGTAGGGACAGCGAAGAGCAAGTTTCGGGTTGCTCGAGCTGATCGGGTGGGGTTTTCCGGCTGCTGTCTGCTAGGAACAGGCGACAGTCGGCCCCCGCCGCGGCGCGGCCGCTGTGTACTCCCAGGGGCCGCGCCGTCCTCGTTCTGACGGAACACCTCAAACGACTGGATGGATCTCAGGATGTCGGGGGGAGGGGGATGGCGCACCGCAGCCAGCTGTTGCGGTGGATGACTCCCCAATCGATGTCGTGGCCGTGCTCGCGGCACACGTCCAGAGTCATGGGCGTGCCGCGGTGGGACAAGGTGAGTCGTCGCGTCGCGGGTTCTGCGCAGTCGTCCATCCCACAGCGCTCGGTGTCGTCGGAGACAGGCCCGGGAGGGGTCTCGGCCGCTGGTGCGGCAGGGGTCGTCGGTTCGTGTGCGCCTGACATGGATCCCGCCTTCTCCGTGGTGTGGGATCTTCGTCGCGAAAACCCCGGGTGCCGGATCACTGGGTGAGGTGAGGGCGTGCGAGCTCCTTGTGGGAACAATCAGTACAATATGACATATTAATACTCTGGTTTACCAGCCAGAGCCTCTCATTCGGCAGAGAGCGTTCATCCGTCGCGGTTAGCATCACGGTATGTCCACAGCGCGCCCTCGCAGACCGGCTTCCCCGCATGACCAGTTGACGGGGGGCGAGGGCTCCCTGCTCGAGGTGTCGACGGCCCAGGGCCTCGCCCGCGGCATCCGGGAGCACGGCGTCGAGACGTGGCGAGGGCTGCCGTACGCGCGGCCTCCCGTCGGCGAACTGCGGTTCCGGGCACCGTTCCCGCCCGAGGCCTGGCATGGCGTACGCGATGCGAGCCGTTTCGGGGCCGTCGCGCCGCAGTCCCGCGAGGGCAACTTCATCGGCGCAGCGAAGAACGCGCCGATGAGCGAGGACTGCCTCACGCTCAACGTGGTGCGACCGGCAGGCTCGCGGATGCCCGGGGCCGACGATTCCGGGCATGCAGAGCCTCTGCTGCCGGTGATGGTGTTCGTCCACGGCGGCGCGTACAGCGTCGGGTCTTCCGCTGAGGTGCCGCACAACGGGGACACGCTCGTACGCCAGGGGAACGTCGTCTACGTGAGTATCAACTATCGCCTCGGAGCGCTCGGATTCCTCGACTTCACGGCGTATTCCACACCGGAGCGCACGATCGAGAACAATCTCGGTCTGAAGGACTGTGTGGCTGCCCTCGAGTGGGTGGCGGCGAACATCCGCGCGTTCGGAGGTGACCCTGACCGTGTGACCCTGTTCGGGGAATCGGCCGGCGCAAACGCCGTGACAACGTTGATGACGGTGCCCCGGGCATCCGGACTCTTCGCTCGTGCCATCGCGCAGAGCTCACCGACGAACGCGGTGTATCCGCCATCGCAGACGAGGCTGTGGGCGTCCGAGTTCGTCGAGCTGCTGAGCGCCCGCGTCGCGAACGACAGCGTGGAGAACACGAGTGCCGAGGATGCCGGCCAGTTGCTCGTGTCGGCTGACTGGCATGACCTCATTCGCGCGACGGATGCCCTCACGACGACCGCGCCGGACCTTCATCCCGGCACCATCGCACTGTGCCCGGTGATCGACGGCGACTTCCTGCCCGAACGACCGCTCGATGCGTTCAAAGCCGGGCGGGCGCATCCCGTTCCACTCATCATCGGCACGAACGACCGCGAGGGGTCCCTGTTCAGCGGGCGGCTCGACATTCTCGCGACGACGCCGAAACGGATCCGGGCGATCTTCTCGAACACCAAGAAGAAGGCGCGGAAAGCGATCAAAGGAGAGTACCCGGGCCTGCCGGCAAAGCGTGCGGCAGCGGACTTCGGCGGCGACTACGCGTTCTGGTACCCGACGGTGAAGGTGGCGGAGCGGCACGCACGGTTCGCGCCGGTGTACTTCTACCGTTTCGACATCGCCCCGCGGCTGGTGCGGCTCGCAGGGTTCGACGCGACCCACGGACTCGAACTCTTCGCGCTGTTCGACCGGATGGGTGGGGCCTTCGGGCGCACGATGACGGTGCTGGGTGGGCGGCGGGCGTTCCTTGCGGCGGGGGCGCGCATGCGCGAGTACTGGGTGAGGTTCGCGTACACCGGGTCGGTGGGTGCCGGCGGCGTTCCCGGCATCGCGAAGAGCGTGATCGAATGGCCGCTCTATGACGGAGAATCTCGTCAGACGCTCGTCATCGACGAGTCGGACCGCATCGAACGGGACCCGCGAGCCTCCCGCCGCCTGGCCTGGCAGGCCTTCGTGCCGCACGTGTGATCCCTCCCGCCCCCGCCCGGATCCGCGGCGGGAAGGGCGTGAAGTGGCTGGTCCCGACCCGGACGTGGCCGCGCGTGGCCGGACGTGGCCGGACGTGGCCGGACGTGGCCGCGCGTGGCCGCATGGCACCCTCGCGGTCCGAAGGGACCCGAATCGCGGCATGGCGGTCACGTTCGGACGATATGCGTCCCTTCGCCCGCGCCTGAAGGCGCGCGGGTTGCGCGCGGGGCAGAGGCGGCGCGGGGTAGAGGCGGCGCATAGTGCGCGGGTGCGGGTGCGGATGCGCGGGGCCGGGGGGCGGAACGGGGGTGCGGGCGCAGCCGTGACGCGGGCGTGATCGGGACCGGAAGCGCGGGGCCGGCCGGGCGGACCGCCGGCTGGGTGCCCGAGGTCGACGACTCCTACGCCGCCTCGAAAGCCGTCGAGAACGCCTGGCGGATGCTTGTCTGGCCGGGGCCGAGGATGTTCGTGAAGCCCAGCCGGCGCGCCTCCGTCGCGCGCAGGTCGCTCGACGTCACCGGACGCACCTCGCCCGCGAGACTGATCTCCCCGAAGGCGAGGAAGTTGTGCGGCAGCGCCCTGTCGTTGTTGGCGGAGGCGATGGCCAGCGCGATCGCGAGGTCGGCCGACGGGTCGGTGAGCTTGACCCCGCCGACCGTCGACACGTAGACGTCTTTGTCGGAGAGCTTCACCTTCAGGCGCCGCTCGAGCACCGCCAGCAGCATTGACACCCGGGAGGAGTCGACGCCGTTCGTCACCCGCCGCGGGTTCGGTGCCGTCGTCGCCACGACGAGCGCCTGCACCTCGACGGGCAGCGCGCGACGGCCCTCGAGCGCGACGGTGACGCAGGTGCCGCTGACGGCTTCTACCCCGCGGCTGAGGAACAGCCCGCTCGGGTCGGGTACCTCGCGGATGCCCTCGCCGGTCATCTCGAAGCAGCCGACCTCGTCGGTCGGGCCGAACCGGTTCTTGAGCGTGCGAACGAAGCGCAGCGCGGTCTGCCGGTCGCCTTCGAACTGGCAGACGACGTCGACCAGGTGTTCCAGCACGCGCGGCCCCGCGATGGAGCCGTCTTTCGTGACGTGCCCGACGAGCAGCACCGGGAGCGACCGCTCCTTCGCCACGCGGATGAGCGCCGACGCAACGGCCCGCACCTGTGTGGGGCCGCCGGCGGCCCCCTCGATCTGTGAGCTGCTCACGGTCTGCACCGAGTCGACGATGACGAGGTGCGGCATGACGGCGTCGATCTGGCCGAGGATCGTGGCGAGATCGGTCTCGGCCGCCAGCATCAGTGTGGGGGAGAGGGATCGGGTTCGCTCGGCCCGCATCTTGATCTGCCCGACGGACTCCTCGGCGCTGACGTACAGCACCCGCAGGTGTTCCTGCGCCGCGCGCGCGGCAACCTCGAGCAGCAGGGTCGACTTGCCGACACCCGGTTCGCCCGAGAGCAGGATCGCCACCCCCGGCACGAGCCCTCCGCCCAGCACGCGGTCGAACTCGGTGATGCCGGTCGCCCAGTGCATCGCCGCATCGGTCTCGATCTCGGTGATCGGCCGTGCGATGCTCGCCTGGTCGATGTTGACGGCGCGCACCTGGCCCTGCAGCCCGGTGGACTCCGCCGCGGAGACGACGGTGCCCCACGCCTGGCACTCGCCGCAGCGCCCGGCCCAGCGGAGGGTCGTCCACCCGCACTCGGTGCACTTGAAGTTGCTGAGGGGTTTCGTCGGCATGCCCCAACCCTAGGCTGGGCCACCGACACTCCCGGGAGCCGCGGCGGAACCGGTGGAGAAACACGAATGCCCGCCCCCTGTGGAGGAGACGAGCATCCAGAACCCGGAAAGGGCAGCGTGGGTTACGCCTCGGGATCGACCGGGTCGGCGAGCTTCTTGCCCTGCGACGCGAGCGTGGCGGAGCGTTCGGCCAGGCGACGACGCACCTCGGCCTGGGCGTCTTCGATGACCTGCGGGTCGAGGGGCGGGTTCACGTTGTTCGATGCACCGTGGTACTTCTCGATGTAGGCGTCGAGCTCGGGGCCCGACTCCCACGATGTGATCAGGCAGTAGCGCGGCTCGGGGCCGACCTGCCAGACAGCGTGCCAGAAACGCTGGGTGTCGACGATGACCTGCGCACCGGCGGGAAGCGGGATGCGCACCTCGGTGTCGGGATTGAAACGGTCTTCGCGAAGGATCAGCACCGACGACGGGTCATCCGACAGGTTGAAGAAGCCCCGCACGATCCATCCGGTGCCCTCGGGGTTCAGCCGGTTGTTGTCGTCCTGGTGCAGGTTGTAGATGGCGTTCGTGTAGTCGTTCGGCTGCAGTTCGATCACGCGGCAGCGGCCGATGTTCGCACCCGGCTCCTCGGCGCGGGCCTTCAGGATGGGCGCGACATCCACATTCGCCTGCACCCAGACGCCGTCTTTGTCGGTGCGCGGGGGCGTGTGGTTCCAGAACCCGTTGCACTCCATCTCGCCGAACGCGCTCGCGAGGGGGGCGAAGCGGGTGACGCCGGATGATTTCCAGTCGACGAACTCTAGGTCGAGCCATTCTTTCGGGTCGGCGGCCTGGTCGTAGGAGTCGAGGACGACGTAGCCCTTTTCCGCAAAGGCGGCCGAGGTGATGAAGCTCATTTGGGGAAATGTGCCCTTCTTGTCAGAGACCGAGCGCGTTTGTACAGGGTCCGGTAAGGCGAGCCTAACACTCGGCGCCCGCCGCGTTCCGGGGAATCCGGCCCCGTCACAGAGTGGGGAATCGTCGGAAGACTTCTGTGTCTGCGACGGTGTGCCGCTGCCCGCCAGAGAGCACGATGTCACCCCCGTCGACCGTCAGCTGGGTCGAGTGCGCGGCGAGGGCGGCGAACTTCGAGGCTCGCTGGGGGCCGAGCGGTACGACGACGTCGCTCCCACCAAAGGGTGCATCCCCGTCCCAGTCGGCGACCACCCTATAGAGAGGTATGCCCGTCGCCTTCGACACCGCGACGGCGGCGTCGTGCATCCGCACGTGGTCCGGATGCCCGTACCCACCCCTCTCGTCATAACTGACCAACAGGCGCGGCGCTACATCCCGCACTACGACGAGGATGTCATCGACGATCTCGTCGATCGGGGCGAGGCTCAGTGCGTCGAAAGGAGCGTCGTCGGCCGCAACGGCCGTGCCGTCAGGACCCCACTGCATGCCCGAATCGGCATATATGCGAGGGGCCGACCCGACGGCCCGCGCGCTGTGCGCCTCCGTCGATGCCCCGGCCCCGAGGAAACGATGGTCGGCGACTCCGAGCGCATGCATCGCCGCTGCGAGTTCGGTGACGCGGACTCCGGCGAGTTCCGGGGTGCCCTCCAGAGACTTGAGCGGCCCCGGCACCACCTCTCCACGCTCACCGCGTGTTCCGGTGACGAGTACCACGCGACATCCATCCGCCACCAGCCGTGCCATCAGCCCGCCGGTGGCTAGCGTCTCGTCGTCGGGGTGGGCGTGCAGCAGCACCACGGATGCCCCGGGGTGGCCTTCGAGTTCGGGGAACAGCATGCCTCTAGCGTATTGCGCCCGCTTAGGGGATGCCGCGGCGGCGATGGGCATCGGGCCGCACGGCGGCGGCGCGCTACCCTTGGGGGATGGCATCCCGCATCCAGGTCGACGTCAGCCGCGTGTATTCGGCGAAGCGCGACACGTATGCCCGCGTCAACACGATCGGCACGACCGGCGTGCGTCCGTTCGTGCTGGTGCCCGGGATCGGTGTCTCCTCAACGTACTTCGAGCGACTCGCTCCGAACCTGAACGAGTTCGGCCCGGTGCACGCCCTCGACCTGCCCGGCTTCGGGGGAGTGCCGCACCCGGACGACGCCATGACGATCCGCCAGTACGCCGACCTCGTGGGCAAGGTCATCGACGACCTCGCGTTGAACGATCCCGTCATCGTGGGGCACTCGATGGGCACGCAGATCGTCAGCGACCTTGTCTCACGCCGGCCGGAGATCTCGACGGTGGTGCTGATCGGGCCGGTCGTGAACCGCCATGAACGGTGGATCGCCCGCGCAGCCGTCCGCTTCCTCCAGGCCGCCTGGCATGAACCGTTCAAGGTGAAGTTCCTCGCGATCAGCGCGTACGCGCTCTGCGGCTTCAAATGGTTCTCGCGGATCCTGCCGAAGATGATGTCGTACCCGATCGAGAGGGCGCTGCCGAACATCCAGGCGCACACGCTCGTGATTCGCGGCGAATTCGATGCGGTTGCGCCCCGGGACTGGGTCGAGGAGGTCGGTCGTCTGCTGCCGAACTCGCGACTCTGGGAGATGCCGGGCGCCGCGCACTCGGTCATGCACGCGCACGCCGAAGAAGTCGCACGGCTCTGCGTCGAGCACGCGGAGCAGGCGACGAGTGGTGAGCCGCTGCGCGACTCCGACACCCTGCGCGTCTACGACACCGATGCCGACGACATTCCCGATGCGCCGCCGCCGGTGTCGGTTCCGGATGCCCTGGCCGCCGTCAAAGGCCGCCTGGTCGAATCCGTGGGAATCGCGCGCGGCGACGACGATCTGATCGCGCGCGGCAAGACACAGCACGCTGAAGCAATGGAGCAGGCCGGTGATGCGTCGCGCGTGTCAGCCTCGGAGCGCGAGCGCGTCGGCGAAGAGGCGCGCGCGGCGGCAGCGGCTCGCGGCGAGACGGGCCCGACCAGCGGCACCGACTGACTCACCCGGGCTCGATTGGCGCGCCGTCTCAGGGTGCCGTAAAGTATCCCCCGGTACCGTGTCCGAGCGGCCGAAGGTGCAACTCTCGAAAAGTTGTGTGCTTGAAAGAGCACCGTGGGTTCAAATCCCACCGGTACCGCCAACCAAGACCCCCTGACTTTCCAGCAAACAAGCGGAAGTCAGGGGGTTTTTGCATTCCCGCTGACCTGATCCGGCAACGTATTGGCAACATCCGATGAGTTCTTCGCGTGATCGAGCGCCGTCGCAACAGCATCAAGATCGTCGTCAAACAGGTCTGCGTAGGTATCCAGGGTCATTGCTGCAGACGCGTGGCCGAGCATTCTTTGCACCGCCTTCACGTTCGCGCCGGCGCTGATCGCAAGGGAAGCGGCCGTGTGCCTGAGGTCATGCACAGTCACCCGATCGAAGGACTCATCTTGGGCCTGAGTCCGCTTGACCGCAGCGGTGAACCAGCCGCGCAATGAGTGCGGAAGGTGCATGTAGTTGACGCCGTCTCCGAAGATGAGTTGCGTCCGATCTTTCCCCTCGCAAAGGCGCGCTAATGGATTGGACAGGAAGGCCGGGTACGGAACGGATCTCGAGAGGTGAGACTTTGGCGTCCCCACGATGATCTTGCCGCTAACTCCTACCGCGTTCTCCGACACCTGAGCACGCCGCCTGAGGGTGTCGAGGTCGCCGACACGAAGTGCTGTCGCCTCGCCCCACCTGAGGCCCGTGTAGGCAAGGAACAGGACCATGGTGCTGTTCTCTCGTGCGTTGTCGGCCAACGCTTGCACCTGGTCGTGAGAGAGGTATACCCGCTTCTTGCCGGTCTTGCGAGGGAGGTTAACCCCTCGTGCAGCGTTTGCGGTGACCCGCCGATCGCGGACTGCTACGTCGAGGATTCCAGCGAGGACTCCGTACGCTCTCAGCACAGTCGTCGCACCCTTGGCCCGGCTCATCTCAGACACCCATGTCTGAATCTGACTGTGCCGGATCTCACCGACGGACCTCGCGCCCCAGACAGGTTCGACGTACAGCCGCCACGCGATTTCGACCGGTCGATAGGAAGAGGCCTTGAGCTGCGTTTGTGAGGCGAGCCATTCGGCGCCCAATTGGGAAACGGTGGAGCGGGCGGCAGCAGCGTCGATGAACTCGCCGCGGTTCTTTGCGTTCTCCACCGAGTGTAGGAACTGCTCCGCTTCACGCTTCGTCTTAAAACCGCGCTTCTGAGCCTGAGCGTGATCAGGCTTCCGGTAGAGCACTCGGTATCGTTTGCCCGCGGCCGACTCATACGGATAAACGCTCCCCATCAGATTGCGGTCTCGTGTGCTTCTGCTGGATCCCATCCCACTGCGGCAAGAGTGCGCCGAGCATCGGAGTTGTTCAAGAGTTCCTGCCAAGACGTCGCATAGGCCTGGATCCCGTCGAATAGCGCAAGTGATTCAAATATCACGGACTGAGGCACCCGGGCGCCGTCGCTGTTCGCCGCCCAAGCAGTGGGGTGCTCTGCGTATCGCCGAACTGCATGGACGTACTCGTCTCGAATCGCCCTCAGAGCGCGCATACTGTCGGCCATATCAAACAGCTCTTCCCCGAAAGTCCTGCCTGCCTCCTTGACGTTGTTTGCAAGGGACTCGGGGGAATCAGGGAATCGATCTGCCAGCGCCTCGACAGGAAGTCCAACCAGACTCGCGAGCTCGACGCCCTCCCCGACCGTGACTCGCCTTCTACCGTTCTCAATCTTGTAGACGGTCTGCTGGTGAAAGTCGTAGTTGCGCATAGACATGTGACGCGCAACATCGTCTTGGGTCAGCCCCTTGGCCTCACGAGCGACTCGAAACATCGAGGCGAAGGCTTCGTCGCCGCTTTCAAATATTCGTTCGCTGTCATTTGCCATGGGCCCACCCTAACCAACTTGGCGTGCGAAAAGCCATTCAGATAATTCTTTCTGGTGTTTTACCCCTCCAACAGACCCCACCTGTGCAAGACTTATGGTGTTAGAAATACCGATTCCGAACACCAGAATGGAGACCCGATGACAATCCCGCTCACTTCGCGACTTATCGCGGATCAGCCCGAGTACCTTTCGCCCGACGAAGCAGCCGCGATGATCCCTGGGATGACCAAAGGCGCACTCGCCGGCTTGCGATTCACCGGCAAGGGTCCGAAGTATCGCAAGCCGACTGCGAGAACAGTCATCTACGAGAAATCCGAAGTCATCGAATGGATCGAAGCAAGTGCCAGGCGTGGGACCGCTCAGGACGCCGTCGCCTAAGCGCCATCGTGACCAATTTCGGCCGAGCTGACGCTGCGCTCGACTACAACTCCTTGACTTACCGGGACCAGACGGGAGAGCGCGCCATGCGCAACCTCGCCCCTGGCCAGTACCAAATCACTCACGAGAGCGGCTTGCGCTTCTGGATCGACGCAGATGAACTGCGGCCGCTCCTGAGCCAGTGCTACGTGACCGAATCCCGACGCAGCGGCTACCAGCGGCTGCACCTCAAGAAAAATGCCCCCGAATCTGCGTCAACAGACCGAGGGCAGCAATCCCAACCGAACACTCACGAACCGAAGGAATGACAAGATGTCAACCACTATTCTCGCACACCGCCCCACCGTGCAACTCGTCAAATACGTTCCCGTGGCCGAGTTCGAAGGAAAGATCTACAAGAACGGCCAGGCAATCGGCGAGTCACTGTGGACGCGCTCCTACGATGCTGATGGGCTCGAGTTCGAACACACTGTCGCGGATGAGACAGCAAAGGCCCTCCTGCGCGGATGGGTGGGTGACAGCATCACTGACGATGCCGGCACCCACGTCTTCGACGGAAGATACTCGGCTGAGGAGGTGGTCGAGATTGATGGGGAACGTATGGTGCGCCTGCAGTTGTGGGGCTGGTATCCCTGCCCCGACTTCGAATGGTGCGTCGGACACCAGGCGCACGGCAGCGTACTTCCGCTCACGGAGCTTGTGCACGAGCGCCGCCTCGGTGTCATCCAAGATCTAGGCTTCGCTCCCACTGCCTGCCAGCAGAGCGGGGTGGAGGCTTGGGTGCAGCAGGAGGGCGAGACGGGCACTCCCTTTCTGGGCGTGGACATCACGGTCGATCGAAGCTTCGCGCTCGAAGACATCGCACCGTTCGTAGCAAGTCTTCGCTCGGTCGCCGACAAGCTCGAACGAATGAAGTCGGCCGTCTCCCTGGCGGGCATCGGCGCCGATCTCGCGACGATCTAGAGGCACCTCGACAACAGCCCCAGCAGCGGGCGCAAAGGCACTCCATCCGGGGTGCCTTTTGTCGTACCCCGGGCAACAACTTCACAGAGGTAGAAAGGCCAAGAATGGCTGACGCAAGACTCAATTCTCAATGGCTCAACCATCCGCGGTTCGATGACCTGTCTGATGCTGCCTGGCGAGTGTTCACGGGCGCTCTCATGTGGTCCAACGGCCGAGGCACTGACGGTCATGTTCCCACCCGCTACGTGCGTCTACTGCACCCTGACGGGCCGCAAGCCGACGCCTGCAAAGAGATCGAAGAGGCTGGTCTTTGGGAGACGGCCGTGGACGGCTATGTCCTTTTTGGATGGGCCGGTGACCTCGGTCAGTCGACCGCGGCGCAGGTGGAGCAGACGAAGGAGAACAATCGGCAGCGTCAACAGCGTTTCCGAGATGAGCAAGCCAAGCGGGCATCTGAAATCACTCCGAAGTCTCGCCCTGTGGGTGACGTAACGCGTTACGGAACACGTGATGAAACGGCATACGTAGGACAGGACAGTGATAGGACAGGCTCAAGTTCAAAGCCGGTCTCGAAGCACCCCAAGCCGCCGCCTGTCAGCGATGAAGAGTTCGACAGGTTCTGGGATCACTATCCGCGCAAACAGGCTAAAGCCGTCGCGCGAACGGCCTTCTTGAAAGCTCGAAAGACAACGTCGCTCGAAGTGCTGCTGAACGGCTCGCAGTCATACGCGCTCATGAGCATCGGCACCGATAAGTCGTATCTCAAACTTCCTGCCGGCTGGCTGAACGATCGCCGTTGGGAGGACGAAAGCCTTCCAACCGTCCCATCGCGACAGACGCCTGAGCGATACACGCAAACATTCGCCCCAAGCCAGGGAGCGATCACCCTCGATGAGACGTACTGCCCCAAACATGCGGGCTACCCCATCACGCCATATCGACCCTGCGCAGCGTGCGCTGAAGTTCCTGAAGGGAATCCATTTTGAGAGACAACAGTGAGATCGACCGCGGCGTGCGCTGCGAAAGCCACGTCGGCGAAGCCTTTCCTCCCCGATGCCGCGACTGTGTAGAGCTATCAGCCGATAACGCGTCTGCTGCGGCACCCGTGGTGCCCCTACACGAGTGGGACTGCTCAAACGGAATCCACAAGCCCGACGTCGGCGGATGGTGCGTTCTCTGTGGCGCTGGGGGTGCAGCATGAGCCTCCTCACCAGCGCGCAGACGCAGGAGATCGTCGTGAAGCTTGTGCAAGCCCACCTCGAACACACCGCCGGCAACATGTTCCACGAGCTCGTCACCGAGTGCGTCGGAGAGACCCCATTTGAGACGCTGCAAAACGTTTCCAGTGTCGCGACGGCGGCCATCATCCACATCAGCTACATCCTGACCATCCCAGGGGGGCAGGGGACGGCCGATGCCCTCCACATCCTCTCAATGGCACCTATGTGGGCTGCCCTCAACGACATAGAGCAGGAGATGCCGCGTGAGTGACAATCGACAGACCGGCCTCGGGCCGACGAAACGCGTGCCGTGGATTCCGCTCACCGACACCGAGATCACCCGGGCGAAACAACGGGCCATGCTCGCCGTGGACGTCGACCAGGCGTTGACGTGGCACCAGACGATGCTCGACCTCATCGCCGAGGAACTGGACGACCAGGACTTCACCACCAGGCGAATGACTGCGCTCACGATCTCCAACCGTGAACGGAAACGAGCGCAGGCCCGACTGCACTACAAGTTCGACCCGAGACGCCGCAAAGCGAAGCTCATTTCCGCCGACATCGCTGCACTGCGCGCGAAGATGGAGAACCAGGCCAAGCTCTGGCGCGAACGATTCACACCCGAGGTCATCGCAGCCACCGCAGCCGCCGTCGAGCGCCCCGCAACACCCAAGCCGAGGGTTCGCCCGTCTACGCGTAAAGCCCCCGTTAGGCGGGAGCCTATGGATGAGCCAGCCGTATTCACCCGGACACTCGACGGCATCGACCCGATCGACATCCGCATGATCAAGGCCGATACCAGACTCGACCTCGAGAGCGCCACCGACGAGATGGTGAAATCCGCCTACCTCGCCAAGGGCACGCCGGCCGATGTGGCCGACCAGTACGTCGCCCTCCTGAACGGGGCGAAGTCATGACTGCGTTTCGCGTACCTGCGCGTCACGCGCGCGCGAGCAGCGTGAAGGCGAATGTTCACTGCCCGATCTTCATGTACACGCGTAGCGCGCGCGAGGTTCCCAAAAGGGCTTGTACTGAGACAAGCGGACCGTTTGGCCGGGTTTTGCAGTACACGCGTGTCACGCGGGCGCGCGCGCATGGTCTCGACCGGTCGACTGGTCGATTGAGTGCATTGACTGGTCAGCATCAACTCATCGGGGGTGTCTGGTGAGCGAGTTGGACGACTTGTTGCGTGGGGAGGTGGCGGAGTATGTCCGTCAGTTGTTGTTGCGTCAGGCGATTCAGCTTCAGAAGAGTGGGCGACCGGTTCATGAGGAGATTGTGAACCCGGTGGCTGCTGCGTTGAAAGTGGCTTCGGGACGGCCGATAAGCGGGTCCGTGGTGTCTTCGTTTGTACGGGCCAGACCAGAACCGAGTGGGACGGCGTGGATCACAGCGCAGGCTGCTGCGTTGAGCATCCATCGGTCTGACCGTCAAGTAAGGCGGATGGCTGCTAGCGGCGAGATCATCGCCCGCCGAGTTGGTGGCCACTCGTGGCAGATCGATCCTGAGTCGCTTAGGAACGTGCAGGCAAGGAAGCTGACGGCTCCGATCGAATAGGTGCCCTGCCCCGGGTGAGTTGGGCACACCCGGGGCGGACCGTCCGTTTGCGGACGCCCCCTCTGCAGAGTGTGGGAAGCGGCATGTGGCCGCGCATTCTGACTTGGAGAACCGCATGACCGACTCGAACCCCACCCCTGCCCCTGAAGATGTGACCCAAGCGGACGTCGATGCAGCAGAAGCCGCAGCGAACGCCGCAACCGCTCTCGTTGCCGAGCTCGAGGGCCGAGTCATTGAAGGCGATGAGACGGTAACGCCCGACGACATCACCGCCCAGGAAGGCCGGTCTCGCTTCGCCCGTCTGTTCGTGGAGGGTGTTCGGCGTAGGGCCGAAGAGTCGAAGGTCGCGCGCCGTCTCAAGGCGCTCGAAGGACTGCGGGAGGAGATCGAGCTTTACGCGACCGGCAGCGGTCTTGAGTTCGCGACGTTGCTCCGCGCGGTCAAGTCGGCCGAGGAGGCCTTCACCTCGGCCGTGCAGAACCACAACGAGAATGTTCGCGGGTGGTATGTCAAGGCCGAACGGCTTGGCGCTTCCGTCACAGATGGTCGGCCGATGCCGCCGGCAGAAGACGGACGACTCGCGCTCGGGCGCAAGGTCGGAGATCTGCATGTGGGACGCCGTTGGCTCTCCCACGTGGACGAGGTGCAGTTCCTTGAGACCTCCCGAACCACTTCCTCCCCCGACGCTCTGTTCTCGGAAATTGAGGCGATCGATTCTGAAGTCCCAGAGTCCAACGCCTCGTACTTCTATCGCGGCAGTGGCGGTGCAGTGATCGCAATGGATCACCCGGCGAACGCTGATGAGATCGCGAACGGTGCGCTGGTGCAGATCTCGCGGAAGGACGCGTGGGGCGAGTGAGCGTCGTGCAAAAGAACGAGGTATGGCTGAAGGATGCCAGCCCGCAGCAGATCAGTGACGCGTACGACAATGGCGAGCTCGACTTCGCTACAGGTACGGTGCGGAACGCCGCGGGCCGGCCGATCACTGAGCCACCTATGGCTGACGCGGACTACGCCGCGGAGCTCGGCATTACGGTCGAGGAGTACGGGCACATCAACAGCCTCGATGTGATCGAGAAGATTGTCGCCCATCACGAGAAGTTCGGTTTCCAATGACGACCGAGGGCCCCACCACTGTTGCGACCATCCAGGGCATCCTCGACATGGACCGTTCGCGGTGGATTGCTGCGATCGCGGCGACCCGTGAGGATGCGCAGTCGCTTGAGCAGATCCGGCCGACTGTCCGGGTGGACGCGAACGTTTCCGAGGCTCTCGCGGCGATCGAGTCCGTCCGTGCCGCTGAGGCTGGTCTTGGGGGGAACTCCACCGGCATTGCTGTTGGCGGGTCGGGGCCGTCCGCGGCGGATGTTGCTGCGACTGCGGCGCAGACCGCTGCGGAACGCCGCCACACGGACGCGGCACGCGACTCCGCCGTGGCTGAAGTTGCTTTGGATGCCGCGCAGGAAGCGTCCACGAACTCTGCTCTCGAAGAGGCAGCAGCGCAGGAGACCGTCGCGAGGGCGACGAACCGTGCGAACACGGCGCACGCCACGAACGGTTCCCGTATCGGCAACATCGTCCTCGCGGTCGCCGCTCTTCTCCCTATGGCGGTCCCTCTCGCCGCTGGTGCGATCAGTATCGCTGGTGCTCTCGGAATGATGGGCGCCGCTGGTGTTCTTGCCATCGCGGGCATCAAGGCTCAGATGCAGCAGGGCACCGCGGCGGGCGCGGAATACACGACCGGTCTTGGTCGTCTGAAGAGCATGCTCTCCACGCTCACCGCCACCGGCGCTGTCGCGATGATCGACAACTTCCGGTACTCGGTCGAGATCGCCAACGCGTCCATGCCGACCCTGACCCGGGAGACCGCAATCTTCGCGGGCCTCGCCGGTCACGCCGGCAACCAGCTGTTCCAGGGCGTCCTCACGTCCATCCGCATCATGGAACCGCTCCTCGTCACCGCAGGGCAGTACGTCGATGCTCTCGCGGTGAAGTTCAACCTGTGGACGTCAGACGGTGGGCTCGAAAAGTTCACCGGCTACGCACTCGCCACCCTCCCGACCGTTGAGAGGGTGCTTGAGGCGGTCAGCGGCGCTGTTCTCCACATCCTTGAAGCACTCGCCCCCATGGGTGGTGTTGGGC
The DNA here is from genome assembly GCF_006716115.1 of Subtercola boreus. Classification (NCBI taxonomy): domain Bacteria; kingdom Bacillati; phylum Actinomycetota; class Actinomycetes; order Micrococcales; family Microbacteriaceae; genus Subtercola; species Subtercola boreus. The sequence continues at coordinate 3,908,228 of NZ_VFOO01000001.1, forward strand.
TCACCGTCCTTACTGCGGTATCCAATGTCATCAGCCTTATCCCCGTGGATGTTCTCGGCGCCCTCATCACCGCGATCGTCTGGGGAACCGTCGCGTTCAAGGCGTGGGCGTTCATCGTCCCCATGATCGAGGGCATCAAGCTCTCCCTCGCCTCTCTCGGCACCACCGCCGAAGTGTCCCTCGGTCCGATCGGCTGGATCATTGCCGGCGTCACCGCCCTCGCGGCAGTGTTCGTCTCCGTTGCGGCCTCGCAGCAGCAGGCAACGGAAATGCAGCAGGGTTACACGCAGGCCGTAACTGCTGACACCGGCGTGATTGGTGACAACATTCGCGCTCACGCGGCGAAGCAGTTGCAGGATGCTGGTGCGTTCGATATCGCCCAGAAGATGGGCATTTCCCTCGCGCTCGTGACGGACGCGACGCTGGGCAATACTGCTGCGCAGCGCGAGTTCAACGACGCAATCAACCAGCAGAAAGCGCCACTGCAGGCGATGATCGATAACAGCGATACCCTCACGGGTGCGCAGTGGGCTCAGTACGACGCAATCAACAGCCTCTCCGGCTCTGTCTACTCCAACAATGGTGCGATCGCCGACTCGATCAAGTTCTACAACCAGAACCAAGAGGCCATCGGGGGCGCAACGATCGCAACGAGAGAGCAGAAGTCTGCACTCGAAGCCAGCGCCGCGGCGGCGGGCGTCTCCGTGGCCGCGTACCTGTCGGTCCTCAACGGGCAGACGGACATGAAGTTGCAGACCGACAAGACCACCGCGTCGATGTACCTGCAGAACGATGCTGCGGGGCTTCTGAAGCAGTCCCTCGACCTCCTCAACGGGAAGTCGATCTCCGCAGCTCAGGCGCAGAACCAGTTCGACTCGCAGATCGCGAACATGTCCACTCATGTGAACGCGGCCGGCAATGAAATCAACCGGGCTGACACTCTCATTGACGGCTACACGGCGTCGGCGGTGAAGAACCGTGGGGAGCTCATCAACCTCACGTCTGCGGCGCAGGCGAACGCTCAGGCGTTCCGTGACAACGGCGGATCCGCTGAAGAGACGAAGAAAAAGCTCGAGGACATGAAGCAGTCGATCATCGACAACGCTGTGGCCCACGGTGAGGATGCAAGCCAGGTTCAGGGGTTCCTCGACAAGATCTTCCAGATTCCTGCGGAGATCCCACCGACGAAGCTCGACGTCGACACTGCGGCAGCGCAGGTGAAGATCGATGCGTTCAATGCTGCACTCGCTATCGCGAAGGCGAACCCGGTCATCAACGTCACGATGACGACTGATCAGATCACCAACAAGGTCACGAAGGACCAGGCAGACTTCGTTCCCGGCAACGGGTCGCTCCTGCAGAAGGCCTCTGGTGGCACTGTCGGTGGTTCGGGTTCATCCTCGGTCGATTCGCAACCGCACCTCCTCGCACCAGGTGAGGAGGTTGTCTCCAACCAGCAGGGGCAGGCGTCAAGGTATCGGTCGATCCTGAAGCAGATCAACGCCGGCCAAGCGCCGACGCTGCCTTCGATGGGTGCTGCTGGGACACTCCCGGGTTCCAGCGGGATGCAGGCGCAGGCGTCACAGGCGGGGGCAATAGATCAGAGCAGGGTCTACAACAACACCTTCAACGTTACGGGTGTCTCAGACCCGCATGAGGCCGCTGTCATCGCACGCGACATGATGAACCACGAAGCTAGAATGCACTCCGCGAACTAGAGCTGCTCGAAAAGATCGTCGGGCAGACCTAAAAATATGGGGCTTCTAACTTCGCCCATAAAAAGAGCCCCACACCACTGATGGGTATGCGGTGTGGGGCTCTTGACTGTTCCGGTGAAACTACTGCGAAGGCGAGTAATTGCCCAGTATCCAACCAGACACCTCGGATAGTCTGCCTCTCCAGAGTCCGTCCCTGAGGACTTCTGACCCGTTCTCGACCTGCGCGTTCATCAGGTGGATGTAATTGCGCCGAAAATTGGGCAGGTTAGCGTCTTCACGTCCCTTCGCGAAGGCCTGAGCCGCAGTTTCCCGTCTCTCCCACAGCTGTGTCAGCCCTTCAGCCACCACGGTTGAAGATGGTGCGATCAAATCCGCAAGTCGCTTCTGGAATTCGGGTCGGGTAATCATAAGTCCAGACACCACAGTGCCTGCGAAGCTGAGAGTGATGCCCACAGACGCTCCGACATGCTCATCGTTCAGCCCGAGGAACACATTCATCAGGTCCTCGAGGATGAGGTCATGCGGGCTGAGTTCTTCTCTTGTGGGCTTATCCGGATCCACGTTGATGTCGTACTTTTCGGTTGATTCTTCAAGAGTGTCCGGTTGGTCTGACATGAGTTGATTCCCCTTCGTGATTGACGCCGCAAGCGTAGCCGCACTTGATCGCTAGGGGGTGACACAGTAACGCGCGAGTCACACCCCCCCCCGTTGTGGGGACTGCGCGACTTTGCGTAAAGCGGTCACACTGGGCTGCTGAGATTTGGCAACCGAAGTGCTCTTCCGGGGGGAAACAAATGGGGCGGGATTGGATAAGACTTCGAGTCATCTTCCTTGCGGTTGCAGGACTCTTCGGGCTGACGCTGTTTGCGGTCACGACTCTCCAGTTGTCTGTGGATGGTCACACTTTCACGGTTCTCGCGGCCGCGGTGATAGTCGCAGGGGCTCTCACTGCCTACTGGGCAATCTCGTTCCGCTCCTACATTCGTAAGTCTGAGTTGCCAAGTAAACACTTGCGTGAGTCTCCGTCGCAGATTCCGCTCGATGAAGTTGAGAAGTTGGCTTCATCGGATGGCACGATGGTCATTGAGGGGCAGCACGTGCTTCTTTACGTGGGCTGTTTGGTAACACCAAAGCAGCACTTTTCCCGAATTTCAGAACATGTTGAGTCCTATCACCGGTCGATACTGGTTCGATCAACGTTCAATCTGAAAATGCAGGGCGCCGAGTTCACTCAATCGAAATCTGACTCCACAAGCCAGTTGGCCCTACTGATTCCCCTGCTTCTGCCGAAGAAGGGATCCCTTCAGGACGGATTGAAAATAACGGACGGAAACGGCAAGCGAATTCCGACAGTCGACTCCCATAGTCAGTATGTCTATGCAGCAGCCGTTTTACGCTTCCTTGTAGGGCTCATGTCGACTGTCGCGCTTGATGAATACCTAGGCAACGGCAGACGGTTAGAGAACCGCGTGTGGGCAGTCATCGTGGCCGACAAGCCAAGCACCAAAGAAGTTGACGAACTGGTGCAAGATCTCTCACGACTTCCGGTGGACCCGCACCTTGAAGTTCTGATGAAGTTGTTTGTAGGCGTAATTCAAGAACTGGCCAATTTTCATCCCATTTCGATTGCCGTACCCGTCGCTGTGGCCTCGGAAGTCAAGTGGCCGGCGTCGACCCGATACGTCCTCGAGCGTCGCTTCATTCCAGAGACTGAGCCGCCGCCCGACAACAACATTGGACGGATCCAAAGGTCGTTGTTCTTTGACAGCGTCCGGCTCGCGTTTGGTGTACGGATCAATCGAATTTATTTCCCGCTGACTTCCGCGTATCGGACTCGTAGCTACCATCTCGAGGTGGAGGGTCGGGACGGCACTTTCTTTGCAGGAGAAGAGTTCATCGCGCCACATTTGGAACCTGGCGAAAAGCTTCAATTCGGGGGTGGACGTCAGCCGCGTCAAGGTCAAAGGCGCTCTCACGTTTACATGAAGAGCGTCACGGGGAAGAGCGGGATGTACTACGCCGCCAGGTTCTTCGAAAGGGCTCCGGGTAGTTTCGCTGGCCTCACGATCGCGTCGATCGTTTCAACAACTGTTGTTGCGGTGCTTTGGGCGGTTCATGCAACCGACTTGGCGACGGAGGGAACTTTTCAAACGAGTGGGTTTATTCCAGCGTTGTTGACTGTCCCAATTGCTATGTCGGCCTTCCTTGGGCTGGATTCGGATAATTCGAAGCGTCATCCGAGTCTGGCCAGCAGAGTCGTTTCCTTCGGGGTGATCGTAATTAGCTTGGGTGCATTCGTTGTGTCCCTGCTTGAATCTGGGGAGATTGACGTGCCGACCATCGTGTGGCACTCGTTGCTGTGGGCAAGTGTTGCGGTGACGCTCGGTTCGCTCTTAAGTTGGACACTTAGGCTTGCCGTAGAAAATCACTTCGTTCGTGAACAAAACGGGTAGATAATGGCTATCAACGGAGGTATAACTCGTGGCTATTAGGGTTTATGAGTACAGCGAGAACGTCCCAACCCAATTCAAGTGGGGTCTCGGCTCAAGGGTGAGCGGCGCTGAAGGTTCCACCGGTCAAGATTTCTCGGAGTCTGACTGGGATAGTTTCGAGGCAATAGTCCAGGCCGACGCGCAGCGAAGCCAGTCGCCGACGGTGAGACAGCTGGACGCCCCTACTAACTAACGTAGCTGTTCGAAGCCATCGTTGGCGGGCCAAGGTCGGCCTTCGTCCGGCTGCCATCAAGGTCGCGGGACATCTCCCGCGTCCACACCATTCCGGGTTCCTCTCTCGAGCGTCCCGGCCGACTAGGTTGCACCATAGACGAGCGCACCGACAGCGGGCTACGTTCACCGTATGGACGAGTTAATATGCATGGTCAACCAGTGCGGTGAACCGCCCACCAGCAAGCTCATTGTGAATACATCCGGCTTGCAGATGGTCTATATCGTCTGCTCAGAACATGACCATGCCATTCGCGCTGGGGCGATGACAGCAGAACCCACTGAGCCGACCCGCGGTCTCGTCGGGCCTGCTCAGTAGGCTGTGGCGCATGTACCTCAACGCGGCTGAATGGACCGACAGTCTTAGCTCAGTGCCTGGGGCATTTATCGGCGCGATCGTCGGCGGGAGTATCGGCGCTCTCGTAGCCTGGCGGTCATTCGCAGCCCAGCGGAGAGCCTTCGCTAGTGACAGGGCCCAGGAGCTTGCGGAACGCGCCGAGGAAAAGTCGAAGCAGGACTACAACACTCTTAGCAAGACCAACAATGATCGTCAGGCCGCAAGGCGAGATGTTCGCTGGGGCGTTATGGAGCGCCTGCATGAGCGTATAGATGCGATGGTGCTCGCAGTCATCGACGGGGATGAATCGGCGATGGACTCGGCCCGGCTCCGATTCAACATCGACGGGCGGCGGTGGGCGCTTTCATGGACGGGGGAGGACAGCGACATCGCCCAGAACTTCGTGCGTCAGGAAGTGGCAGAGTTCTGGCGGCAGACACGCGTCTACGCACGGTTGCCTGAGGGCCGGCGGCGCGCCGAAGCTCGCACCCAGCTACTTCTGCAGATGCAGGCTCTCGATGAGCGGCTATGGGTATGGCACGCTAGCGACGGCGTGAGAACCGGAATCCTCATGATGAATTGGGAGGACTACGCCGCGAACCACCTAGAGGAGCGACCCTACGTAGTCGATGATCCGGATAGCGAGCCGAAGTGGGGTAATGACTACCAGCCCCCGACTCGGAGCCGTCAACCTCGAAACGGCACCTGAACTTTCCTCGTTGGCGTGTTGTCGCGAACAAAGCCTCTCAGTATTGACGGTTACGCTGCCTCCATGCCACGTCGAGAGCTCGCAGTCAGGCAAGGTCAGATCTGGGCGTACCGCGAGAGCGCGGAATCGCCCCTGGTGCCGGCCCATATCGTCAACCAGCCCACTCACTACGAGGGCGAGATCATAATCCGACTCGTCAACTCCCCGGAGCGAGGACTCATCACCACGGTGGCGCAGTTCTCGTACCCTTGGCTCGATTGCCGTGTGTCAGCAAATATGAATACCGCTCGACGCACAGCACCATGCCGTGTTCGAAACCTTCACGAGCTATTCGGTGTTTCTCATCATCGCTTCTAGACTTCCCATCGCGTTACTGAGCCGTGCTCCTGCACGCTGCGATCGGTAGGCACGTGTCATCTCGGTGGTGGAGTGGCCAACGATTTGCCTGATGATGTCTTCCGGCATCCCGGACTCGTACATCAGATCGACGGCGGAGTGACGGCCGTCGTGCAGGCGCATGTCCGGGACGCCCGCCGCAACCAGTAGGGCGTGCCATTTGCGGGACTGGACGCCCGGGTCAATCGGAGCTCCGTTCTTCTCATGCCAGACCAGCCCGTGCGGGTTCGGACCCTCGTCTGCAGAGATGTGGTCGTTCATCAGTGCCTTGAGTGGTTCGATGAGAGGAATGAGTCGCGCGCCCGCAACGGACTTTGGACGGGTCAGCCAGAAGCCTCCCTGCAGGTAACGGCACTCCCAATCAGCCGGCGCAACGACGCGACGCGACGAGCAGTCGGTGCCGCGGATTCGTCCACACGTGTCGCCACAGCCATGCTGCCAGGGGAGGCGCTGAAGCTGCCACGAGACCTCCAAGAAGTCAGAGACTCGAGAATGTTCGAGCCCCAGGAGTTCGCCCTGTCTGGCGCCCGTGAGGAGGACGGCGACCCACAGCGATTCGAGCGGGTCACCCGTCGCCGCGGCAATGACCCGCCGGCACTGCTCGACCGTTAGGGCGCTGTTCCGATTGATAGCACGACGGGGAGAGTCCACCAGTTCGGCGACGTTCCGGGGAATGATCTCCTCGCGCACGGCGTACTTCAGCGCGACCGACAGGATCCGGTACGCCTGAGCTGACGTTGTGGACGAACGGCCGTCCGAAATGATCGCCGCGTCAAGGCCTCGGACATCCGACGGCTTCAGCGCCACAAGGGGAATGTCTCCGATGTGCGGCACGATCTGCTTCGTTATGACGGTCCGGTAGGTGGCGGCGGTCTTCGGCCGTATCTTGCGGGTTGCGATGGTCCTGAACCACTCATCGAGCCACTCCGCGACCGTAGGATGACCGACCGACCGTCTCGCCAGGTCGTATGCCTCTGCGGCCAACTTGGACTCGACCAAAAGACCCCCTAGCTTCGCGCGTACGACAGCCTCTGACTTGGACCTAGCGGCCCGACGTCGACGTTTGCCGTCGGACGAGCGTATAGAAACGACCGCGTTCCACCTGCCCTGCCCGTCCCGATAAACCGATCCGGATCCATACTCCCGACGCGGGATAGAGGCCGGTTCGAACGTGTCTGCCTGATCCCATGGGACTTTCAACCGGGTGGGCGGGATCCACTCAGTCTGGCCCTCGAACTCATCGGTAACGAACTCGACCTTCACTCGTTCTGGCAACCTTCGACCGAGCGTGTGGACAATCACCTCGACTGCTCCTCGCTTCGAATCGAAGTAGACCCACCGCTCGCCAACGGTCAGGTCAGCAATCGTCACCATCGGGGGCGATTCTTAACCATGGCGGGGTGATCTCTCGGACTGGATAGCGCCGCCGTAGCCACCCAAACTGAGATGTAGCGCGCCTCGGACGTGACTATCGCAAATACGAAGCGAGGCTCGGTTACCCGGAAGCCGATCACGACCCGAGGCTCTTCATCAGGTCTGTTCAGCGCGGGGCACTTGCCGCCGTCCATGTGATCGAACCTAGCAGACGCGCCAAAGCAGCTTTGGCAACAGAATGGCAACAAGTGGCGCAAATCGAGCCCAATCATCGGCCTATCCAGATGGGCGGAAATTGGGCTAGATGATGGGATTAGATGAGGTTCGTGCGTGAGAGTTGGGACCGGATTGGGGTTCAAATCCCACCGGTACCGCCATCAGAAAGCCCCCTGAATCCCTGTAAAAACGCGGATCCAGGGGGCTTTTACTGTGTCAGGCGAGCGTAGCTCCCAACAAAAACCCAGCACTTGCTTTTCCACGGGCAAATGTCGGTGACTCATCGTCGAGCCGACGAGTGCAGGGATGGCCTCATCGAGCAGGGGCAGGTTCTGGTCGGCGATATCGACGACCTCGTGCCGTGCCGCGGTGCGGTTCGCGGCTTGCTCGTTCACCAGGTGACCTGATCGAGGAGAGGGGCGGACCGATCGACCCGCCCCGGGGGTCTGGTGGTGCTACCTGCCTTCGGCTTCGCGAGAGACGGGCGCCCACTCGGCCCACTCGGCGAGGCGCTGCCGGTATGGCCCGAGCCCTGCTCGCGCATAAGAGGGAGCACCGCCTGGGTGACGTTGAAGACGCCGAACAGGTTCGTCTCCAGCTGGTCGTGGAGCTGCTGCTGTGTGATCTCCTCGACGGTGCCGAAGAGTCCGTAGCCAGCGTTGTTGATCACGACGTCGAGCCGACCAAAGGTGTCGTGCGCGGCCTTCACTGCCGCGTTCACTTGGGCGCGGTCGGTTACATCGAGCCGCAGCGGCAGAACGGCGTCGCCGTACTTCTCGCCCAGGTCGCTCAGGGGCTCATGATGCTCCTCCAGTGCGTGACGTCTCTCTGACGGCACAGACCTGCAGGGATATGACGGTACGACCGTCGATCAGATCGCCGCCGCCGCGGGCATGTCCAAGCGCACATTCTTCCGGTACTTCCCGTCGAAGGATGACCTCGTGATCGGTAAGTACGACCTCTTCGCTGATCGAATGGCCGAAGCGTTCGACGAGCGACCAGTGGACGAGCCGGTGTGGTGCAGCGCGTCCAGCAACTCCTGATCGGCCGCGTCGCGAGCTACCTCGATGACGCAATGTCGACGATTCATGTGGGGCGCGGCCCAAGCGCCTAGTGGCAGGAATTCGAGGCTGGGTTGGTGGTGGTTCGGTTGGTCATGATCTGGTCGACTGGGCGCTCGGGATGGCTGGTAGTTTGGGAGTTCGAGTACTAAGACGGGATTGGGGACACTCAATGGCGGAGGTTCGCGGGGTGTCGCTCGGTCCGATTCAGGTTCCCCGGGCATCCGATGTGCTCGCCACCACTCTTCGGGAACAGATTCTCAGCGGGCAGTTCGCCCAGGGCGAGGCCCTGCCGAGTGAGCGCGAGTTGATCGAGTACACGCAGATGAGCCGCACGACGGTGCGCGAGGCACTGCGGATGCTGGAGTCCCAAGGGTTTGTCGAGATGCGCACGGGCCGATCAGGAGGTCCGTTTGCGCGGCGCCCTGGCTCGCAAGCAGTCGAACAGTCGGTGAGATTCGCCATCCAGGGCGAACAGACGAGTGAGACGCGCCTACGCGAGACGCGGCAGGGTGTCGAACCGGCCTGCGCCGGGCTGGCCGCCAAGTACCGCACCGACGAAGATCTGGTGCGCATCGATGCGGCGACGGCAGCTGTCGATGTAGCGGCAGCAAGCGGATCGGCCGAAGCCTTCGTGCTCGCCAAGCTGGAGTGGCACCTCGCCGTCTCAGTGGCAAGCCACAACAGTCTTCTCATCGGTTTTTTCAAGGCGCTGGCGACCTCGATCCATGAGATGGCCGACGCCGGCACGCTCACCGACGATCTCATCGCCCAAACGGCAGCCCACCACGGTCCAGTTGTCGAAGCGATCCGGGCGCAGGATGTTGCGGCTGCCGAAAGCTTCATGCGGTCCCACATCATGGCAGATCGCCACACCTGATCTGCAAGAAACGCTCGACGTTTATCGAGTTCAAAGTGATAATGGTTAGACCAAATAAGACGAAGAGGTCCCATGGTCACCACCAGTTCCCCCACCAGCGAACGCCCTGTCGGCGCCGATGCGATAGCTCGGCTGCTCCGCCCGAGACGCATCGCGATGGTCGGTGCGAGTGATGGCAACCTCTTCTCGAGGCGGGCGTTCGCCCAGTACGAACGGATCGCGGAGCAGCCGATCGCCATCGTGAATCCACGGAGCCCGATCGTGCACGGCGTCGAGACAGTCGCCCGGTGCCAGGACGTGGAAGGGGGAATAGACCTCGCGCTGATGCTCACTCCGCAGCGGTTCACCATCGCCAGCCTCAGGGATGCGGCCGAGGCTGGCGCCAGCGCAGCCGCGATCATGAGTCAGGGCTGGGCGGAGGAAGATGAAGACGGCCGGGTCAGGCAGGCGGAGCTGGTGGCCGTGGCCGAGCAGCTCGGAATCACCCTTCTCGGGCCCAACCACCTCGGCTTCGTCAACCTGTGGGACCGCTCGGCAGCGACGGCCCTCGGTTTGAACCTCCCAGCAGAACCCGGCGCGTTCGCGCTCGTGTCGCAGAGCGGTGCCGTCGGCTCGTCCCTCGTGGGCTATGCCTCACGTCACGACGTGAACTTCAGCTTCGTCGTCACCACCGGAAACGAGGCAATGGTGTCGATCGCGGATGTGGTCGACTACCTCGTCGACGACGAGCACACCAAGGCGATCGGTGTGTTCGCGGAGACGATCCGGAAACCGGCGACGTTCATCGCTGCTGCACGTCGCGCCGCAGAGCTCGGCAAAGCGATCGTCGTGCTGAAGGCCGGATCGAGCGAGCTGGCGGCGCGGACCGCCCAAGCCCACACGGGTGCCCTCGTCGGCGACGACCGGGTGATCGACGCCATGCTCCGCCAAGAGGGCGTGATCCGGGTGCGCACCCTGGAAGACCTTGTGACCATCGGCAACCTGTGTGCACACACCGGCCCCCTGAAGAAGAGCGGGGTCGCAGTGCTGTCGGTCTCGGGCGGCGCCTGCGACCTCATCGCCGACCGTGGCCAGGAGGTCGGGCTCGACCTGCCCGCCCTGTCCGCGTCGGCTTATTCGCGTCTCGCCGAGGTGCTGCCACCGTACGGGCATCCGCAGAACCCGCTTGACGTCACAGGTGGAGCGCTTGCGAAGCCGGAGGTGTGGCGGCGTGGCATCGAGGTGATGGCAGATGAACAGGAGATCGGGTTCGTTGGAATCGTGACGTCGCTGCCGACCTCCGGCGAGCCGCAGCGGGACATGACCTTCCAGGTCGTCGGTGAGGCGCTGAGGGAGACGGGGCTGGCCGGGGCGATCTTCCCCCAGCTCGACCAGGACCAGTCGGAGTATGTGCGCCAGGTCAAAGCCGCCTCGGGTATCGAGAACGTGCTGCCGAGTGTCGATCGTTTCACCGTTGCCGCTGCGGCACTCTCGCGCTGGTCGACGTGGTTGCGCGAACGTGTCGCGCCGGTGGGTGCTCATGAGGCGGATGCCACTTCGGCTCGGCTCGCCTCGTTGGTCCCGGGCGCCGCTGTCAGCGAGTACTCCGCACGGGGGATCGCGATCGCCGGGAACGTGCCATTGGTTCCCGCCAGCCTGGCGACCGACGCGGCCGAGGCGATTGCAGCGGCCCGCGACATCCAAGGCCCGGTCGTGCTGAAGATCTGTTCGGCCGAGGTCGCCCACAAGACCGAGCTGGGCGGAGTTCTGCTCGACGTTGCGGGTGACGACGCAGTCGGAGCAGGCTTCGAGGCTCTCACCGAACGGGCCCGGCAGGCGGGCGTGAACCTTGAGGGTGTGCTGGTGAGCCCGTTCAGAAAGGGCGGGATCGAACTGCTGGTGGGCGTCACGCGGGACCCTGACTGGGGGTTGGTTCTGGCCGTTGCATTCGGGGGTGCGCTGGTGGAACTTCTCGATGACAGTGCGCTTCGCCTGCTCCCGGTCTCGCGCGCCGAAGTGCTTCGGATGCTCGGTGAGTTGCGCGGATCGCGACTGCTGTCCGGGTTCCGCGGTTCAGACGCGGTCGATCTGGACCAGGTCGCAAACGCGGTCGTCGCGATCGCCGACACGGCGCTCGCGCTCGGGCCCGATCTGGAGTCGTTCGAGGTGAATCCCTTGCGGGTCTCCGCGGATGCAGTCGAGGGTCTGGACGTGCTGATCACGGTGCGAGCCTCATCGTGAGCCCCGCGACACCCGACTTGCTGGCACCACGGGGCGTCCCGCTGTCTAGCGTTCGGTGAGGAGTGCTGACCGAAGTCGGTCGGCCGTGCCCGCTTCGAGCCCGCCCCGCTCCGAGAGGTAGGCCTCGACCGAGCCGTACCTCTCATCCACGTCGGCCAGAGCCCCGGCGAGGGCCCTCCGCGGGGTCTCGAACATCGGTCGCACCTGTTCGACGGTGAGCCCGTGGCGAGCGAAGAGCGCTGTGTACTCCAGCACCCTGTCGGGTCGCCTCCGACCGGTCTCCTCGTAATCGGAGAGAACGTCGTCCCGCGCCACGCCCAGAAGGTCGAGCACCATCGCGATGAGCACACCCGTGCGGTCCTTGCCCGCAGAGCAGTGCACCAGCACCGGCGCCCCAGCGGCGTCGGCGATCGCCGCGACGCCGGTTGCCAGTTCGACGGCGCGACCGGCGAGCATGGACCGGTAGTAGAGCTCCATGTCGTCGACTGTGAACAGGTCCCGGGTGCCGGCCAGCACCGCCTTCATCAGGTCAGTCGAACTTCCGGGTGCCCCGTCGTCGATGGGGATCTCGACGTAGAGCGTGCCGTCTCGAACCCAGCGCGAGGGGCTCACGTTCTTCTCCGGCACCGACCGCAGGTCGATGACAGCCGCCAGGCCGAGCAGTGCGACACCCTCGTCGACAGCCTCTGTCCAGGTGGCGTTGGACTCGTTCGGGCTCGTGTCCGTCAGTAACTCGGCGCGGTACAGTCGACCGGGTGCGACAACCGCACCGCCAGCAGCCACCGTGCCGCCGAGGTCGCGGAGGTTCTGCACGCCCGCGATCACGGTGTCACCATCACGCGGAGGACATCGCCGGACTGCTGGCGCACGGCGGCGTTCGCCAGTGCGTCGAGGTTGACGACATCATCGATGAGCGGCGCGAGCTTCAGGCGCCCGCCGCGCCAGAGGTCGATCATCCGCGGCAGGTCGCGCTTCATGTCGGAGGAACCGTAGAACGTTCCGCGGAGCGTCTTCTCGGCGTGGAAGAGCTCGAGCGCGCTGAACTCGACCAGATCGTCGGCCTTTCCCGCCCCGACGACCACAACGCGGCCACCGCGGCGCGTGGCATCCCATGCTGAGCGGATGGTGCTCGAATGCCCGACGGCGTCTATCGCCACATCGAAGCCGACGGGATCGACGGATGCCCGGAGTTCGTCATCGTCGGGAGCGAAGGCGACGTCGGCGCCGAGCTCGGTGGCCAGGTCCCGTCGCCTCTGCTGCGGATCGATCGCGACGATCCGGGCGGCGCCGGCGATCCGGGCTCCCTGTATGGCGCTCAACCCGACCGCCCCGCAGCCGACCACCAGCACCGTCTCACCAGATCTGATGCGTGCTGCGTTCAGCGCAGCACCGAGTCCGGTCGGCACCGCGCAGCCGAGCAGCGCAGCCTCTTCGAACGGCACATCGTCGGGCAGCGGGAGCACCGCATTCTCGGGAAGGACCGCCTCCTCGGCGAACGTGGCAGTGGACATCCCGGCGACTATGGGTGTGCCATCGGCGGCCTGGATATCGGCCGGCCCCTCCTTCTGGTCGCCGGCGCTCCGCCTGTGAGCACAGATGTAGGTCTCCCCGCGCGTACAGAAGTAGCAGTGACCGCACGGCGGCACCCAGGTGATGACGACGCGGTCGCCGACCCCGACCGACGACACCCGGCTGCCCACCGCGATGATCTCGCCGGCGCCCTCGTGCCCGAGCACGACAGGGAACGCCTGCCCGAACGAGCCGTGCGCGAGCGAGATGTCGGTCTGGCAGATGCCGGCCGCGCGGATGCGCACGACGACGTCATCGGGGCCGGGATCGCGGTGCCGCACCTCGCTGACCTCGAAGCCCGATGACGGCGACCAGGCGACCGCCGCCTTCATGCGCGCACCACGGGGCCCGAGGCCACGTTCACAGCCGCGTCCGCGCCCGTGCCCGCATCGAGGATCGGGTCGCCCAGCACGGCCTTGATCTCCACGAATTCGTCGAGCGCGAACACTCCGAGCTCGCGGCCCAGACCCGAGCGCTTGTAGCCGCCGAAGGGCGATACCGGCAGCGCGGGGGTCCGTACCCCGTTGATCCGAACCTGGCCCGCACGGATCTGCCGGGCGACAGCCGAGGCCTTCCCCGGATCGGCCGACCACACCTCGGCGGAGAGCCCGTACTCACTGTCGTTCGCCAGCGTGACGGCGTCAGCCTCTCCGTCGTAGCCGAGAACCGTGAGAACGGGGCCGAACACTTCGTCGACCGCGATGCGCGAGTCCCGCGACGCATTCGACACGATCGCAGGGGAGATGAAGAAGCCGCGGTTCCAGCGGTCCCGCTCGCCGCCGGTCACAATGCGTGCGCCCTGCTCGGCGGCATCCCCGAGGAATCCCGACACGATGTCGCGTTGTGCAGCGGAGACCATCGGCCCCATCGTGGTCGACTCCTTGGTGGGGTCGCCGATGACGTACGATTCTGCAACCCGGGCAGCGATCTGGGCGGCCTCGTCCGTCCGTTCCCGGGGTACGAGCAGACGGGTCGGCGCGTTGCACTTCTGGCCAGCGTTGACGAAACAGTTGCGAACGGTGGTCTCGACGGCGGTCTGCAGGTCGGCGTCGGCGAGCACGATAGCCGGTGACTTGCCGCCGAGCTCCAGCGTCGCCCTCACGATCGCGTCTCCCGCCACGGCGCCGATATGACGGCCCACCGCGAGCGAACCGGTGAAAGTGACGACCTCATACCCGCGCGACTGCAGAAGAGCCTCGCCGAGAACGGAGCCGCGGCCGGTGACCACGTTGACGACGCCGCGCGGGATTCCTGCCTCATCGCACAAGGCTGCGACGAAGAGTGCGGTGAGCGGCGTCAGTTCGGCCGGTTTCAGGATGATCGAGCATCCGGCAGCCAGTGCCGGAGCGAGTTTCGTGATGATCTGGTGCACGGGAAAATTCCACGGAGTGATCGCGAGGACCACACCGGCTGCCTCGCGCACGATCGAACTCCCCGCGCCGTCGCGGCGGTCCCAGGGGTACTCGCGCGCGATCGCGGCGGTCGAACGCAGCACCCGCACCGGAAGATCCACCTGGCCGGCCCGGGCATCCCGGATGGGCATCCCGATCTCGGAGGTCGCGATCGCTGCCAACTCCGCGCCGTGGCGCTCCATGGCATCTGCAATGCGATCAAGTGCGTCCGCGCGATCGGAGACAGAGGTACGGGACCACGTCTCGAAGCCGCGCCTGGCCGCGGCGAGTACCGACTCGACGATCTCGGCGCCGACGCTCGCCACCGTCGCGATCGTCTCCTCCGTCGCCGGATTGACCACTGCCGCCGTGGCGCCGTCGACCTCACGGAACGAGCCGTCGATGAACACGGAACGCTCCGGAAGTGTGATGGCCGTGACTCTCTGCGGCATCGTGGCGGTCATCGCTGAACGATCCGCACAGGCACCGACGACCAGCCACGGAACAGGTTGTTCCGCACCCGCACGGGTTCGCCGGTCAGTTCGAAGTCGATCCGGCGCGCGCGCTGCTCCCCGAAGTACGAGCGCAGTTCGGCGCGGGCGAGGTGGGTGCCCAGGCAGAAGTGCACTCCCCACCCGAAGGTGATGTGCTCGTTGGGCGTGCGGGTGATGTCGAAGACCTCCGGATGCTCGAACACCTCCGGATCGCGGTTGCCGGCCGCGAACCACAACACGACCTTGTCGCCCTCCTGGACTTCGCTTCCGCCGATCTCATGGGTGACGGTCGCTGTGCGCCGCATCGCCGCCACGGGGGAAACGTAGCGGAACATCTCCTCCACAGCCGTCGGCAGCAGGGACTCGTCGTCGATGACCCGCTGCCAGGTGCCGGGATTCTCCGCCAACGCGATCGTTCCGCCCGAAACCAGGTGACGAGTGGTCTCGTTGCCGGCTGCGACGAGCACAACGTAATAGGCCGCCAGTTCGTCCCAGGTCAGCGGAGAGCCGTCCTTGCTGCCGTTGACGAGGATGCTCACCAGATCGTTGGTCGGCTCGGCCCGCCTCTGGTCGCTCAGCCAGCGGAAGTAGTCGAACAACTCGCTCCGGGTCGTCTCGAGCGCAGAGGAGTCGACCTGGTGGTCGGGATCGGAACTGGTCAGTCGATTGGTCCAGTCGACCATCCGGGGCGCGTCGGCCTCATCGACTCCGAGCACCCGTGACAGCACGAGCATGGGGAGCTTCGCGGCCACGGTGTCGACGAGATCGAACTCACCGGCCGCAACCGCATCGTCGAAGAGATGATGGGTGGTCGAGGCGATGACCTCGTTCCACTGCTGGATCTTCACGGCACGAAGATAGGGAACGGTGATCTTCCGAAGTGCAGCATGCTCCGGGTCATCCATGTTGTGCAGGCTGGCTTTGCCGTGTCCCTCCACCTTGCGGTCGAAGATCTGGGTTCCCTGCGCCGAACTCAGGCGCTCGGGGTCCGCAGCAGCGTCCCGGATGTCCTGGTAGCGAGTGAGGCTCCAGAACCCCGGTCCGTTGTCGTTCGCATCCTGCCAGTGCACCGGATCGGCGGCACGCAGGGCCCTGAACGTCGAGTCCTGCCGCCCTTCCGTATAGATTCGCGAATCCATTAGGTCCAGCGCTGGCGGCAGCGCCGTGGGTGTGATCGTCATCGAACCTCCTTGTTCTTCGGCCACGCATCGGACGATCATCGATTGATGGTTGACCGATGCGCCGAAGCAAAGTACGTTTTCAGTCAACCATTGAAATGCTCAGACCACAATGTTGTGTGAGGGAATCGTATGACGTCCACGAGCGTGCTTGAACCGGGTCGCCCGACGCGCGAGATATTCTCGTTCGACCACGACCATGGGTGCCCGGGCAAAGACCTTGCGCACCTGCTCGGTGGGAAGGGCGCTGGGCTCGCCGAGATGACCACTGCACTCGGCATCAATGTGCCTCCCGGGTTCACGATCGCCCTCCCGGTCTGCCGCCAGTACCGTGAGACCGGTTGGCCCGACGGGCTCGACAGGGAGGTCGAGCAGAACATTGCCCGGCTCGGTGACGTGCTCGGCCGGCGATTCGGAGATCCTGTCGATCCCCTCCTGGTCGCGGTGCGGAGCGGCAGCCCGATCTCGATGCCGGGCATGCTCGACACGGTCCTGAACCTCGGCATCACCGACGAGACAGTCGAGGGACTCGCTTCGGTCTCCCGCGACGAGCGGTTCGCATGGGACAGCTACCGTCGTTTCCTGCAGATGTTCGGCACGACCGTTCGCGACCTCCCCGCCGACTCCCTGCCGGCTGCCCCGGCGGGATCCGACATCCCGAGCCTCCGCCAGCACGTGAGGGACCTCAACGATGCCATCGCCCAGCAGAGCGGCAACGCGGTGCCACAGGAGCCGTTGCAGCAGTTGCGAGAAGCCGTCGAAGCGGTCTTCCGATCGTGGGACTCGGTGCGCGCCGTCGCCTATCGCGAGCACGAGAAGATCGATCCGGATCTCGGCACGGCAGTGAACGTGCAGGCGATGGTCTTCGGCAATCGCGGCGGCATTTCGGGTACCGGGGTCGCGTTCACGCGCGATCCGCGCACAGGTGCAGCAACTCCGTACGGCGACTATCTCCCGAATGCACAGGGAGAGGATGTGGTCGCCGGGTCTGCGCGCACTCTTCCCCTCGATGCGATCGCGGACATCGACAGCGGCCTCCATGCCGAACTCGTGAGGGTTCTGCGCAGGCTCGAGATCCATTACCGCGACCTCTGCGATGTGGAATTCACGATCGAAAACGGCAGACTCTGGTTCCTGCAGACCCGTGTCGGCAAACGCGGAGCACTCGCTGCTGCCCGCATCGCCGTCGACCTGGTGAACGACTCCCAGATCGCTCTCAGTCACGATGAGGCCGTCTCCCGCGTCTCGCGCGAACTCCGTGAGCGGGCCCGCGCCGAGTTGCACGAGCACGACGAGACGGATGCCGGCGAGGACGCCTGTTTCGGTGTCGGCCTCGGCGCCTCGGGCGGTTTCGCGACCGGCCGCGCCGTCTTCAGTTCGCAGGCGGCCCTGGCGGCGAACGATCCCGTCATCCTCATCAGGCCCGAGACCAGCCCGGAAGACGTGGTTGGAATGTCGGTCGCTGCCGGGGTGCTCACGACCGCGGGAGGGCTCGTGAGCCACGCAGCCGTCGTTGCCCGCGGCTGGGGCGTGCCTGCTGTGGTCGGCGCCCACGATCTGAAGATCAGGGACGATTGCCTGTTCGCTCCGGATGGCCGGCGGATCGGGGTCGGCAGCGAACTGACCATCGACGGAGCCTCCGGGCGAATCTGGATCGGGGCCGTCGTGCCGATTCCCGTCGATGCAATCGAATCGCCCGCACTGGCGCTTCTGGACGAATGGGACTCGCACACAGACGCTGACGCGCGAGTGGAACATCCACAACTGAAGGCTGAGGAGACCCGATGAAGATCATCGTAGACCGGGACAGATGCACAGGGCTCGGTAACTGCGAGGCGCTTGCTGCGGAGTACTTCGAGGTCGACGAAGACGGATCGCTCACCGTGCTCCGCGAAGACATCGATGCGGCCGATCTGGGTCTGGTTGAAAGGGCCGTTGCCGGCTGTCCCATGGCCGCACTCCGAATCGAGGCCTGACGTGGACCTGACGCCCGAACACGTCGTCGTCGTCGGTGCATCACTTGCCGGCCTCCGCGCCGTCGAGGCCGCACGCCGGCTCGGCTTCCCGGGCCGCCTCACCCTTGTCGGCGACGAGGAACACCTTCCCTACGACAGGCCTCCGCTCTCGAAGGAGTACCTGGGCGACCTTCCCGGTGTCGCTCCCATGCTGGCAACGGCGGAAGACCTCCGCGAACTCGACGTGGAGCTGCTGCTCGGAGCCCCGGCCGAGGCCCTCGACCTCACTGCCCGAAGCCTCCTCATCGGCGGAGAGTCGGTCGCATACGACCGGCTGCTCATCGCCACGGGCGCGACCCCACGCCGACTGCCAGGCTCCGAAGGCCTGAGCGGCGTCTGCACACTCCGTGGCCTCAGTGACGCCATCCGCATCCGGGCCGCCTTCGACGCCGGCGCCCGCGTCGTGGTCATCGGCGCCGGTTTCATCGGGTCGGAGCTCGCCTCCTCCGCCCGCGCCCGCGGGCTGGACGTCACCATCGTCGAAGCCCTCACGACCCCGCTCGTCCGGGCCGTCGGAGCCGGTGCCGGAGCGGCGCTCAGCGCCCTGCACGAGCGCAACGGCACCGAACTGCTCTGCGGCGTGGGCGTGGAGGGTCTCGAACAGCAACGAGGCGCGGTGACCGGCGTGCGACTGGCCGACGGCCGACTCCTGCCGGCAGACCTCGTGATCGTCGGCATCGGCGTGGTTCCTGCAACAGGATGGCTGGCCGGATCGGGTCTCGAGTTGGAGAACGGCATCGTCGTCGACGAGACACTCCGCGCGACAGCCGACGTGTGGGCAGCGGGCGATGTCGCGAGATGGATGAGTCCCGACTTCGAGACCCTCCTGCGCCTCGAGCACTGGACCAACGCTGCCGAGATGGGTGCCCATGCGATGAAGAACCTCCTGGACCCCGAGGCGGCCGAGCCCTATCGGCACATCCCCTACTTCTGGTCTGACTGGTACGGTCACCGGATCCAGTTCGCAGGTGTGCCCACCGGCGAACCCGAGGTTGTGACCGGTTCGTGGACGTCGGATGAATTCGCTGCTCTCTATCACGACGGTGATCGTGTCGTCGGGGCCCTCACTCTCGACCGGCGCGGCGACATCATGAAGTACCGCGCCATGATCGGTCGCCGAACGTCACGGCGCGAGGCGCTGGCATTCGCCGCTTCGCGCCGCCAGCCGATCGTCGCGGCGGCCGGCTGAGCCGATCGTGCACCTGAAGAACCTGAACAACCTGAACAACCTGAACAACCTGACTAACCCATCCCCTGTGTCAACGAAGAAACTGGAGGAACCGGAATGACGAATGTGATTGAGACCTCGCCCTCTGTGGAATACGAGGTCGTCGGCAACGGGCAGACCGTCTACGAGTCGCCCGATCCTGTCGAAGGAGTCGCCCAATGGCTGGAGACTCCCGAAGACGTGATGGCTTTTGTGGCTCGCGACGACGTGAGCGACGTGATCGTCATCGTGCGAGGAGGAACGACGACGTTCCTGACGATGGCCCTGAACGCGGGCATCCGCGGAGTCGTCACCCTGCAGGGAGCTCCCGAGAGCCACCTCGGCATCCTCTGTCGGGAATACGGCATCCCGGCCGTGATGTCGGTCTCTTTCTCGAAGGGCGTGCGCACCGAACGCGGCGAGGTCGTGCCGGCAAACGGAGTGCGTCTGCGCCTCGACGTCTCGACCAGGCCGAGCGGCACCGTCAGCGCCACCACCGATGCACCGGTCGACGATTCCGAAGTGGTGTCGGCGGGACCGGGAATGTCGCCGGAGCAGCTCGCGCAGATCATGACCCTCCTCGAGAAGTTCGGCGGCGTCGTTCCCCACGGTTCCGAGGGCGATGCGATCATGCAGGCCGAGATGAGCACGAAAGTGCTGTACGTCGACGACGACGAGGACCTCCGGCGCGACCTCACCCGCGAGGAAGTGAACGAGGCAATCCGCTACTACACCTGGAACGAGTGGGATGCTCTCGCCGCCCGCGCCACCGAGGGTGAGTCGGGACTCATTCCCCGCCAGGAGTACGAGGCCACCGGCATCGCGAGCTGCTGGTTCACCCACCCGACGTGGCTCCGCGCCATCGAAGACAGGGTCGGCATCGACGGGATGATCGAGATCGGCCGGGTCGGTCGCCGTGAGATCGGCAGCAAGATCAACATGCTCCACCTCTGGGCGATCGCCTGTGCCCCCAGCTTCGGCCGGGGAATCGCGCTCGAACTCGGCCTCCACGACCTCGACTTCCGGGCCGACCGCATCCGCGACACCTTCGGGATCGTGCGGCGCATCTACAAGGGCCTCTGGGAGTCGGGACCGATCCTGACCTCGATGAAGGAGTACAAGGCCGAGGTTCTCGACCGCGACTGGATCGATCGTTTCGAGGCCGACAAGGTGTCTCTCGCCGACGAGGAGAGCCGCCAGGCCTTCCAGCGCTACAACGGGGCCGCAGAACTCATGGCCTTCCTGCTGCACTTCGACAATCGGCTGGGTGTCTCGGACCACGGGCCCTACCCGCTGCCCGACGGCGGATTCGTGCTGGTGCGCGACGCGTTCCTCAACGAGCCCGCCTGGTCGTGGAACAACCCGGACTCCCCGCTGCCCTGGTCGGTGACCACCGCGTTGTTCTTCCCGGCAGGTACCCCCCTCGATGTGCAGGTCGTCGACATCTCGACGGTCTTCACCACGCCCGCGAACTACCTGCCCTACGTCTCCGACGTTGCGGTCTACACGCGTCCCACGTGGGATGCCCCGATGGACACGATCACGAAGCTCGACTTCGAGGGGATGCGCAAGCTCCGGGCTGACTGCGAGACCGAGTCGGCCGCGCTGTACGGGCGCATTGCCGCGATGAGCAAGCGTGAGAAGGTCGAGGCGGGAGCACTGACGTACTCGGCCGGCTTCGTGATCTCGGTCGCCCGGGCATCCGGGATGTACGACGAGCTGGTGCGTGACTACGGTCTCACGAAGATCCACCCTGTCATCGCCGCCTCGTACGACACGATCGTGAGCGGAGTGGCTTCGGAGA
Source organism: Subtercola boreus (assembly GCF_006716115.1). Lineage (NCBI taxonomy): Bacteria > Bacillati > Actinomycetota > Actinomycetes > Micrococcales > Microbacteriaceae > Subtercola > Subtercola boreus. Next base: position 3,929,520 of record NZ_VFOO01000001.1, read on the forward strand.
TGATCCCGCGGCTGTTCCTGACCGGATCGTGGGGTAACCCTGTGCCGGAGAGCGCCCGGGACGAGATCGCGGCCGGCGATGTGCCGGTCTTCGCGGTGCTCCACGCCCTGGCGGTGCGCGGATTCGCCACCGCCGAGCAGGTCGCCGATTCCTCGGGAGTGTCGCTGGCGGAGGTTCAGGCGATTCTCTCAGCCGAGGTCGAGGCGTCGCACGCTACTCTCGCCCGTGACGTGCTCTACGCCCTGACCGGCACGGGGAGAGGCAAATACCTGCTGCTCGGCGAGGTGTCGATCGACGGCGAGACGCGGGAGAGGGTCAGTGTCGAGTACGAACGCTTCCTCGCACCGAACGCCGTCTTCAAGCAACTCGCCTCCGACTGGCAGACCGGGAAGCCGGCAGATGCCGTCGACAGGCTCAGCGACGTGCACTCGACCGCGCTCGACATTCTCGGCGGCCTCACGGCGATCGATGGCCGGTTCGACCGGTACTCGGTGCGACTGACGGGTGCCGCCGACCGGTTCCGCGGGGGTGACGAGAGCGCCCTCACCAAACCGATGTCGGAGTCTTATCACGACATCTGGATGGAGCTGCACGAAGACCTGCTGGCCACGACGGGACGCGAGCGGAACGAGGCCGACGGCTAGAGCCCACGCGGGTGGTGTTCCGCAATCAGGCGCCCCGTAGCAAGAGTGAAGAAGATTCTCCAGACGAAAGGTACGGAACAATGTCGTTCAGCTTAGATCCGGAAGTGGCGGAAGCTCTCGCCCCACTGTTCGCAGGAGGCACCGATGCGGAGCCTCCTGCTCGGGGAGATGTCAAGACCCGTCGCGCCACTGTGGAAGCCATCCAGGCGATGACGTCGGCCGCCCAGCCGACTCCGCGTGATGTTGAGAGCACGGATTTCTTCACGACTGCTGCGGATGGCGCGCAGATTCTGCTCCGGTGGTACCAGAGAACGGGCAGTCAACTCGCATGCAGGCCTGGTGTGGTTGCACGATCATGCGCAGGACCTCGGTGTCGATCCGTCGAGGATCGCCATCATGGGCGACAGCGGCGGAGGTGGCGTGGCGGCAGGGCTCGCAATCCATGCCCGCGACAACAGTGGACCCGCCATTGCGAGGCAGATCTTGATCTACCCCATGCTCGACGACCGCAACGTCGACCCCGACCCCGAGCTCGTACCGTTTGCGACGTGGTCCTACGATGACAACTTCACGGGGTGGAACGCCCTACTCGGCGACCTGCGGGGCAGCGATGAGGTACCAGCGTCGGCCTCACCGTCGCGAATCGTCGATCCGGCAGGTCTTCCTCCTGCGTATGTGGAGGTCGGCGAGCTCGACATCTTCCGCAACGAGGACATCGAGTATGCACGCCGCCTCAGCGCGGCAGGCGTCTCGACGGAACTGCACGTGCACCCCTCTGTGCCACACGCCTGGGAGACTTTTGCCTTCTCCGGAGCGGTGGCGAAACGCTCCGCCGAGGACAGGATCCGGGTCATCTCGTCATTCTGAACCGAGCACCAGAAGGTGTGATCTGTGGCGGAATCGCCGCCGCCACAGACCGGGACGCTCCGGCCCGGTGATCGTCAGCTGCTGAGTTCGAAGAACCGAGCGATCTCCTCGACGGAGATGATGCCATCCGACGTTCGACCCATGATCCACGGCCCTGCCTTGCGTCCCGGGATCACATGTCCGCCGCCGTGGATGGTGAACAGGGCGACGGATGGCTTTCCGGGTGACCTGAAGTCGGTTCGCTCAACGCTGGTACGTGTGTTGGAACCCGCGGGCCCGAGGGATGTCACGCCGTCGGTGTCGATGCCGTTTCGCGCCGCCCAGTATCTGGCGGTTTCGGGGGCTGACATTCCCAGCCCTCTGGGCCGGAATCCGAGAATGCTTGCCATCCCGCCTTCGTAGGGAACGTTGGGGTCCTTGGTCCCGTGGATCAGAAGTACCGGCATCGGGCTGACGACATCGGCGGCAGGCTTGAAATTCTCGAGTGCTGGCTGGGTTGCGCCGATCATCGCTATCCCGGCCAGGAGTTCGGGTGCTTCGTGGGCGAGTCGGTTCACCATTTGACCACCGAGTGAATACCCGACCGCGAAGACTCGCGTCGGATCAGCCTCGCCCGAGTTGACCAGTCCACTCACGATCGCCTTGAGGAACGCGACGTCGTCATACCCTTCCACTCTCGCGGCGAAGTTGGTGGAGATTCGCGCATCGTTCCAGTGTTTCCTGTAGCCCCCGGGATACACGACGATTGCCCCGGCTCGGCTCGCGAGCACATCGAAGCCCGGCTCAGTGAATTGCCTCACGATCTCCGGTGTCTGATTGGACCCATGCAGAACCAGAACAAGAGGCGACGGGTTGTCACAGATGATTGGGCGCGTGACCAGATAGCGGCGCTGTCGACCATCCACGACGATTGTCTTCTCTTCGGTGATCGTTGTCAGGATCTCGGACATAAGTCCTATTCAAGACCTCCTGATGGGGGATCGCGACCACTGACTGTCAGGTGTCGAGCGTCAGCGGCTGGAGACGGAGGCCCTGATCGAACCGTCTGCACCCTGAACCCTCTGGGCGAGAAAGGTGGAGGAGCCCTGAACCCGCTGCGTTGCGTTCGCTGAGAGTTCTGATGGGCTCGTGGATCGGGGGTTGAGCAACCACGCTCGGCCGGTCGCCGCCACGGCGCCAAGGCAGGTCAGGAGGATCTGATCGGCTATCTCTTCGCTGATGTGTTCCCGTGTCTGGGTTGAAGCGATGACTGAGACCACCGGTCGAAGGTCGTCACCCGCCCGGCTCAGTTCACCGATCTGCCATTCGAAGAGGTGCGGATTCTGCCGGATCACCTCGAGGCGATCCTTCGCGCTGGGCGATGCCCCCACGGCTCTAGTCAGCACGTCGACGAGGAAATCGACAACCTGTCGGGCAGTGCTGGCACCCAAGCCGGCGCTGGCGGCAGTCACCGCGTGCTCAGCAGCGGCCTGAATGTGTCCCGTCTCCACCCCGACGAGCGCGAATTCTTTCGACTCGAAATAGTTGAAGAACGTGCGGGCGGACACATCGGCTTCACCGGTGATCGCTTCGACAGTCGCCCCGTGGCAGCCCTCCCGCAACGCGACTGTTATTGCCGCTTCACGCACCCGGGCCCGCATTGCATTCTTCTTCCGTTCTCGAAGGCCCGGCATCGACAGCGCGGGCGCGAGGGAAGAATCATCATCCACAGGGAGTCACCGCCCCTTCTCGTTACTTGACATCAAGCAATCAAACAACAATGATTGATCTTCGTCAACCATATTTGCGGGTGCACCGTGGCATCCCCCTCATATCCTGGAGCATTCTCGATGTCACATTCCGCGACCGACGTCGCCTCTCTCGACAGCGACACCGTCGTCCCGATGAGCCACCGCCAAGTGCTGGAAGCCCTTTCGGGGCTGCTGCTCGGCATGTTCGTGGCCATCCTGGCCTCGACCGTCGTCAGCACGTCATTGCCCCGCATCATCTCTGATCTCGGCGGCGATGAGAGCTCCTACACCTGGGTCGTCACGTCGACCCTGCTTGCCACGACGGTCTCGACACCCATTTGGGGCAAGCTCGCCGACCTCTTCAATCGAAAGCTGCTCATCCAGCTGTCTCTGATCATCTTTGTTCTCGGTTCTGCTGCTGCCGGGTTCTCGGAGAACACGGGCACCCTCATCACCTTCCGGGTCGTTCAGGGCCTCGGCGCCGGCGGTCTGACGGCGCTCAGCCAGATCATCCTCGCCGACATCATCAGCCCGCGTGAGCGGGGTCGCTACGGCGGCTACTTCGGCGCCGTGATGGCAGTCGGAACCGTCGGCGGCCCGCTCATCGGCGGTCTTCTCACCGACAGCCTCGGCTGGCGCTGGAACTTCTTCGTCGGAGTGCCGTTCGCCGTCGCAGCGATCATCCTCCTCCAGGTCACGCTCAAACTACGCACGCTGCGTAAGCGGAAAGTCTCGATCGACTACCTCGGTATCGCCACCATCGCAGGTGGTGTCTCGCTGCTCCTGATCTGGGTCACCCTTGCGGGTAAGAACTTCGACTGGATCTCGCCGACTTCGCTCATCATGGTCATTGGCGCCGCCGTTCTTCTGGTGGCCACGGTGTTCGTCGAACTCCGCGCCAAGGAGCCGATCATCCCGATGACACTGTTCAAGAACCGAACGTTCACGCTCGCCGTGGTCGGATCGATCTCCGTCGGTATCGCCATGTTCGGGGCGACCGTGTACCTCGCCCAGTACATGCAGCTGGCCCGCGGAGCGACACCGACCCAATCGGGTCTGCTGACCATCCCCATGATCGCGGGCCTGCTGCTCTCGTCGACGTTCGGCGGCATCCTGATAACCAAGACCGGCAAATGGAAGCCGATCATGGTCATCGGGTCCATCGCGCTCGTCGTCGGCCTGGCTCTGATGGGAACGATCCAGTACGACACCCCCTACGTCATGGTCGCGATCTACATGTTCGTCACAGGCGCCGGCGTCGGCGCAGTGATGCAGAACCTCGTTCTCGTCGTCCAGAACACCACGGAACCCCGGAACATCGGTGCAGCCAGCGCGGGTATAGCCTTCTTCCGGTCCCTCGGCGGTGCACTCGGCGTGTCGGTGCTCGGTACCGTCCTCGGCAACCGTGTCGCCTCGCTGATCGCCGACAAACAGATCGACCTGGGTAAGGCGATCGCGGCGCTCGGCGACAGAGGTGCAGCCGTCGCAAAGGAACTGGCCAGTGGCACCATCCCGGCCGTGAGCAGCCTCCCGGACGGTGTTCGCCAACTCATCGAATCCGCGTACGGCCAGGCGGTCGCGAACATCTTCCTGATCGCGTCGCCGATCGCTCTGCTGTTGGTGTTGGCCGTCATCTTCATGCCGAACAAGCCCCTCACATCCAAGACAGTCGCCGAGCGGGACACCGACGGCGGGGCACTCGGCGGAGCTGCAGAAGACGTCGCCGGTATCGGCGCGGTCGACCTCACCGGGCCTATCAACACGACACCCGGCCACGCCACGACAGAAAGATCGGGTGGGGCACAGGCGGGAGCCCGTCATTCCCGGTCCTGAGACGACGCTCGACCACTCCCCGGCCGCCGCAACACCTGAGGCGGCCGGGGTAGCGGGCCGGGTCGATCGTCTTGAACAACAGTTCGCGACCCTGTTCGACTCCTATCGGCAACGCCTCCGTCAGCAAGCCACCGCGATCGACCCCGCCCTGCAACCCTCCGGTTACCGCACGGTGTTGGCCCTCATCGCGAACGGGCCCAGCAAAGCCGGCCCCCTAGCCGATGCCCTCGGCTTCGACAAGAGCGTCCTCAGCCGACAGCTGCATCAACTCGAAGGTCTCGGCCTGGTGTCTCGAGCTCAGGATGTCGATGACGGCCGGGCCGTCATCCTCAGCGCCACTCCCTACGCGATGTCTCAGATCCAGTCGATCCGCGGATCTCGGAGAGACGAATTCCGGACCAGGTTGTCACGCTGGGATGAAACCGATCTCGACACCCTCAGTCGTCTTCTCGGCAATCTGGCACTTCTCTGAGCAAACCGGCGAGCGTCATCGCAGCGCAGATGCCGACGGCGACCGTGCATGGACGCAATCCACGCGGAGGAGAACGAGTCACCGCGTCGGAATGTTACGGGCGCCAACTTGCGAAGTCATCTCGGAGACGATTACAGTCCAAGTCATCGCAGCACGACGCGAAGCCTTGCGCCCAGGATGAATTCCACCGGGCACGCGCTGCGGCTCCCTGACAACCTCTTCAGCGGGCCGCTCTGGCCCGCCCGAAAAAAGATCGGTCTGTGCCCGAACGATGACAACTGTGACGTTCTCTCTTGAGAGCACCAGATTCGACGAGGACTATCGCCCTCGCAGCGATACGCGCACCACGACCAACTTCGCCAACCTGGCGCGGGGGGAGAATCGCGAACAGAACCTGCGGAACACGTTGAGGATGATCGACAGCCGCTTCAACGAACTGGCTCACTGGGGCAACGAGAACGGGGACCGATACTCGATCGAACTCGACATTGTCTCTGTGAGCGTGGCAATCGACAGCGACGGCGAGGTGAGTGGCGACGCGATGCCGCTGTTCGAAGTGTTGCAGACGACTATCGTCGACCAACGCTCCGGTGAACGTGTCCAGGGCATCGTGGGGAACAACTTCTCGTCGTATGTGCGGGACTACGACTTCAGCGTTCTGCTTCCCGCACGCAGCGGGAGCCCCTCCACGACTCACCTGCCGGACGATTTCGGAGTTCTGCACGGAAACCTGTTCAAGGCCTTTCTGCGCTCCGACATTTACGCGCAGAACTTCTCCAAGCCGCCCGTCATCTGCCTCAGCGTCTCGACCAGCAAGACGTACCAGCGCACAGAGAATCGACACCCCGTCCTGGGCGTCGAGTATCGACAGAGCGAGTACTCGCAGACGGACTCCTACTTCGGGAAGATGGGGTCACGTGTGCGCTTCTTCCTCCCCCCGAACAGCAAGGCCCCTCTGGCCTTCTACCACTTCGGTGATCTGCTCGGTGAGTACAGCGACCTCGAACTTGCCGCCACGATCGGCACGATGGAGACCTTCCAGAAGATCTACCGACCGGAGATCTACAACGCCAACACCGCCGCAGGCGCGTCGTACCAGCCGAGTCTGGCGAATGCGGACTACTCGCCGATCCCGATCGCCTACGACCGCGAGGAACGCAGCCGACTGGGACTCGAGCAGGGCAGGTTCGCCGAAGAGCACTTCGTCATTCCGCACAAGGCCGCGCTCGAAGAGTGGTCGAAAGACTTCGCGGTCCATCAGCTCGATCCGCAAGGAGAACGATCATGAGCAAGCTGCTTCCCACATCCACCGCCGGCAGCCTGCCCAAGCCTTCGTGGCTTGCAGAGCCCGAGAAGCTCTGGTCGCCCTGGAAACTCGACGGTGACGAGCTGGCAGAAGGCCGGCAGGATGCCCTCCGACTGTCTTTGGCGGACCAGCAACGGGCGGGCATCGACATCGTGAGCGACGGTGAGCAGACCCGCCAGCATTTCGTCACCACCTTCATCGAGCACCTCAGTGGAGTGGATTTCGAGAACCGGAGGACGGTCAGGATCCGCGACCGCTACGACGCATCGGTACCCACCGTTGTCGGCGCGGTGACCCGCGAGAAGGCGGTCTTCGTCGACGACGCCCGGTTCCTCCGAGGCCAGACGGACCAGCCCATCAAATGGGCCCTGCCCGGGCCCATGACCATGGTCGACACTCTCTACGACGCTCACTATGGGAGCCGGGAGAAGCTGGCCTGGGAGTTCGCCACCATTCTCAACCAGGAGGCGAGAGAACTGCAGGATGCGGGCGTCGACATCATCCAGTTCGATGAGCCCTCGTTCAATGTCTTCTTCGATGAGGCGAACGACTGGGGCGTGGCCGCGCTGGAGAGGGCAATCGAAGGGCTCGCCTGCGAGACGGCGGTGCACGTCTGTTACGGTTACGGCATCAAAGCCAACACCGACTGGAAAGAGACCCTCGGGGCGGAGTGGCGTCAATACGAAGCGATCTTTCCGAGGATCCAGGCCTCGGACATCGATATCGTCTCGCTCGAGTGCCACAACTCGCACGTGCCCCTGGACCTGATCGAGCTCATCCGGGGCAAGAAGGTGATGGTCGGTGCCATCGACGTGGCAACCACCGCCGTCGAGACACCCGAAGAGGTCGCCAGCACTCTGCGGAAATCGCTGCAGTTCGTCGACGCCGACAAGCTCTACCCTTCGACGAACTGCGGCATGGCGCCCCTGCCCCGAGGTGTTGCCCGCGCCAAGCTCGCCGCACTGGGTGCGGGGGCAGAGATCGTCCGAAGAGAGCTCTCGTGAGCACCTTCCGAAGTGGTCAGCCCCAGAAGGCCCGCACGGTTTCGGCGACGAGACCGGCCTGACGCCGACCGGCCTCCGCTGAGGCGCGGCGGGTGTGCATCAGCAGGGGGTTCTCTCCGAACGCGAGGGTGCTTTCTTCGTCGGCCTGCACGACGAACACCTCGCTGGTGCCCCGGAGGGTGTCGATGGTGGCGGGCAGGGTCGGCCCCATGCCGCTGACTGCGGGCTCGGGGGAACAGGCGATCACCAGGATGCTCGCGCAGTCCGCGGCGACGTCGGTGTTCGCCGAGGAGCGCATGCCTCCGTCCATGTAGGGATGACCGTCGATCGTGATCGGTTTGAACACTCCCGGCACGGCGCAGCTGGCGGCGACCGCCCTCGCGAGTTCGGCATCCGAGTCGCGGTCGAAGACGGTGAAGTGGCCGGTCTCGGCGTCGACGGCGGTGATGCGCAGTTCGCCCTCCGGCCATTCTGTGCCGGGCAGCAGAGGCGCGATGCGGGCGAGGCTTGCTGTGTCGTCTGACCGTTGGTAGTCCTCGAGGGCGAGTTCGCCGATCGTGCGCCTGGTGGCCGCTTCGCCTTCCGTGCTCGCGATGCCGGCCATGATCACCTTCATCGTCCGGGACAGGTCGCGGTCTTCCGCGCCCTCGGGCGCCGGGTCTGCGAGAGGCCGATCATCGTCGCTGTCGGCCAGGAGCGAGGCGTAGGTGGCATCGAGTGTTCCGGCGCGGAGGTTCACGCCGACGACCGAGCCGGCAGACGTTCCGACGACCACGTCAGCGCTCTGCAGATCGATGCCGTGCTGCAGCAGACCGGTGAGGAGCCCGGTCTCCCACGCGATGCCGGCGACACCGCCTCCGCTCAGGACAATGGCGCGGCGTGCGCCGCTCTGCTCGGATGTGGTGTCTTCGTCGCTCATGCTTGAACGCTACTCCACCCGTGAACCCTGCTGCCGGCGAGTGCAATGGTGCCCCCAGAATGGGTGTCAGCGCCGCAAACAGGCCAAATTGTTTACTTAAGCGACGACGGGCGGTGGGCTGGCCGCAGATTTCCGGGAGATCGGCGTCGCCTGATCGAGCGGAGCCGGTGCGACGAGAGCTGTCGGGGAGCTGAGCATGAGCCACCGCATCGAATAGTGCACGCAGAGATATCCGTAGATCTCCTGGCGGACGCCGACGGGCATCTTGGAGCGGAGCGTGATCGAGCTGCTCGACCGATGCGCCCGGAACTCGTCGAATGCGCTGGCAAGGTTGCGATGCTGTGAGATGAGGGCCGACAGGTCTTTCGGGGTCAGAAGCGAGGGGTCGGCGATGGTCGTCACGAAACGACGCCGTCCACCGTCGCGAAGGCGGGTCTCGACAACTCGCACCTCTAGCGGGGAGGTGACCGAATCGGAGATGGCGTGCTGCGGCAGGTGGGACATGAACGAGCCGTCGGGGAGCGGGCGTGAATTCGGGAGTTCTGCGGTCGCGGGGGCTTCCCAGAGCAGCTGCGCGCCCGTGGCAGCGGCGACCCGCCATGCCTCTGACGAGAAGCTGCCTGGCCCCGCTATCACGAGGGATTCGGGGCCGATCCGCGAGAGGAAGTCCATGGTCGCCCCCTTGTCACCGTCTGCTCCTTGCACGGAAGCGCCGATCACTGCCCCGGAAGCGATCTCGGTGAGGCCGAGGACCAGGGCGGCGGGCGAACCGGGGAGGGAAAGGTCGGCCGTCTGGCGCCGGCCGAATTCGCGGCTGTTGGCCTCTGTGTCGGGGATGTCGATGAGCACGCTGTCGATGCCCAGCACGCGCCAGGAGTGGTGGAAGCCGTCACCGCCCTCGGTCAGCGGGCGGGCGACGCGGTCGAACAGCTGCTGGATGGGTTCCCATCCCAACCTCTGCCGAGCCTTGTAGAGGGCCGCTTTCGTCGGAACGGGCCACGACTGCGTCCATCCTGACGACCACGCCTGCCCGTCGACCAGGAGGCGGATCACTTCGTCGTACGAGGAATGGGAGAACAACGCGAGCCCGAGCACGTAGTAGACCACGATGCGAGAGGGGAGTAGCCGGCTGCGTTGTTGCACGCGCCCGAGGTCTGCGACGACCTGGTCGACGACGTCGGGCGGGAAGACCCGTGCCAGCATGGCGAATGCGAGGTGGTCTGAGAGCCGACTGTCGCTGTCGGGCTTCGTCCATCCGGCTCGGGGCATGGAAGTGATCGTACCAATCTCGGCTTTAAGTAAACGATTATGTGGCCGCCGTGTATGGTGTGCGGAAGAGGCCAAATCGGCAAACTCTCACAATCCAGGGGACACACTTCATGACGCTCAGCGACGCCGAAAACAGCACTCACAGCACAGCCAGGCGCACGCGCCACGCCCTTGCCCGCGGCCTCGCAGTCGTCGCGGCGACGGCCGGCCTCGTGGCCGCCAGCAGCCTCGCGGCGAACGCGGCTGAGGACACCGGCAGCACCGACGGGCACGTCGCCGTCTCGACCGCGATCTCGCTCACCGGGCTCACCAGCGACTTCACCCTGACCGGCGTTCCCGGTGCAACGGCTTCCGAGCCCGATGCCGTCGCCTTCACCGTCGAGACGAACAACCTCGCAGGGTATTCCGTCACCGTGCAGGCCGCCACCGCGACCCTCGTGGCCGACACCGCGGGCAACACCGACTCGATCCCGATCGGCGCCCTCCGCGTCAGCAACTCGGCTGATGTGCTCACACCGGTGAGCAATGCGGCCACGGTCCTCGTCCACACCCAGGGCACCCGCTCCGCTGAGGGCGGCGACGACCTGACGAACGACTACTCCGTCGCTATCCCGTTCGTGAACAGCGACACCTACTCGGTGACGCTGAACTACATCGCAGCGACCCTCTAGGTCGACATCCGCATCCTTGGTTTCTCGATGACCACTCGACGTGCACGCGGCGGAGCTCTCGCCGCGTGCACGCTCGTTGCTCTGCTCCTGGCCCTCGTCGGCACAGCGTCTCCGGCCCTGGCCGACACCGCGACGCCAGCAGCCACCCCCACCCCGACCCCGTCGCCCACCCAGACGACGACGTACAACACGCTCCCCACCCCGTTCTCGCTCACAGTGAGCCCCACCCGCCTGGCCCTCGGTCCGGCCGATGCGGGCACCGACCACGCGATCAACGTGGTCAACCGGGGAGAGGATGCCCTGCACATCGACGTGCAGAAACAGAGCTTCGTCGGGGCCGCCGACGGCAGCCTCGCGTTCCAGGCAGACGCACCGTATTCGGCGATCGACTGGGTCTCCGTCTCACCGGCGTCTTTCGATGTGCAGCCCGGTGCCGCCCAGAGTGTCTCGGTCTCCGTCGATGTGCCCGCGAACGCCGACCTGGGCGACCACCAGGTCGCCCTGGTGTTCCTTGTTCCTGCCGGCACGGATGGCTCGAACATCAAGATCAACCGTGGAGTGGGCACGCCCGTCTACATCACGGTTCCCGGCCCTGTCGACGACACTGTCACCGTCAGTGACCTCGCTGCCCCGGGCTTCTCCGCAGGAGGTCCCGTCGACGTGACGGCGTCCGTGCAGAACGCCGGCACGGTTCATCGCGATTTCCGAGGGGACAGCGCGTTGGCTCTCGCCGGCGCATCGACGGACTTCACCGACTTCACCGTCGCCCGCGGTTCGGCGCGAACCATCAGTGCAACCTGGACGCCCCCGCTGATGTGCATCTGCAACATCAGCACGGCAATCACCAACGCAGACGGTGTCTCCACGAGCGAGTCGGTGCAGGTCATCGTCTTTCCCGTCGTTCCCGCTGCCGAGCTTGTCGGTGGCCTCCTGCTCGTCGTCCTGCTGCTCGTCTTCGCCCGTCACCAATATCGCAAGGGTGTTCGGCTTGCCGCAGAGCGATTGACCTCCGACAGCAGCGGAGATGTCTAGACACGCCAGGCCCCGCGGTCGGGCCCTGGCGATCATCGCCGCCATCGCCCTCGCGGTCTCGACCGTTGTCGTCGTCACACCTTTGTCCGCGACGGCCGCCGGTACCGTGCTCTTCCAGAACAGCTTCGCCAACCGCACGGTCGACGGCACAGGCTCGGTGACCGTCCCGACGCCGACGAACGGCACCAACGCCATCTGCCTCACGGCGAGCGGCAACAGCGCGACCCTGCCCCTGCTCTCGTGCCCGGGCACGAGCGACGCACAGGGTGCGGGAAAACTCCGCATGACCAACGCGACGGGGAACCAGATCGGCGGAGTGTTCGGCGAGACGAGCTTCCCCACCTCGAACGGCCTCGACGTCACCTTCAACACGTACCAGTGGGGAGGCGGCAGCGCCGATGGTATGGCCTTCATGCTCAGCGCGATCGACCCGGCCAACCCTGCTGCCCCCACGGCCATCGGCCCCGGTGGCGGCTCACTCGGCTACAGTCCCGCCGGTTCGGTCAAGGGTCTGCCGAACGCCTATCTCGGGGTCGGCCTGGACGTGTTCGGAAACTTCAGCAGCACCGGATTCCAGGGCACTGGATGCACGAATGTGCCGAACATCACGGCATCCGTCGCCGGCGCCGTCGTGGTGCGCGGCCCCGGCAACAACCTCGCCGGGTACTGCGGGCTGACCACCACCTACACCGGATCGCCGTCGTCGAGAGTGGCGCTCCACACGTCGACGCGTGCGGCATCGGCCGTACCGGTGCAGGTGCTCATCAACCCGACCTCCAGTGCGTTCGCCTCGACAACCGGCGTCTCGGTCGATGCCGGCACCTACAAAGTTGTCGTCACGCCGGTCGGGGGAGCGACGAAGACGCTCACCGGGCCGTTGCCGACGGTGGCGGCGGGCGTCTACCCCTCGACGAGCTGGCTCAACTCGGCCGGGGTTCCGCGCCAGCTCGGCTTCGCCTTCGTCGGTTCCACGGGTTCGGTGACCGACAACCACGAGGCCTCCGACGTCAAGGTGCTCACCTTCAACCCGGTTCCCCAGCTCAGCGTCGCCGGCACCAGTTTCAGCGCCGCGAACCCCGCTGTGGGCGCGCCGGTGACCTACAGCGTCGCCACCGGCGTGCAGGTGGGCGCGAACGAGACGAGCCCGATCTCGATGACCATGACGACACCGGCCGGGGTCGTTCCGGTGGGCGCCTTCGGTTCCGGATGGTTGTGCGGGTCTCCGAACGCACAGACGGTGACCTGCGTCACAACGGCCTCGAGTTTCGCCAATGGCACAGCCCTGCCCACCATCACTGTCGTCGCCATCGTCACGAGCGCCAGCATGACCGCCGCCACCGTGCAGAATGCATCGACTGCCCGGGTGTCGTCGATCGACGCCAACCCCGACACCGATTCGATCATGACGGCGGGAACCCTCCCGAGCGCACCGTCGGTGACGTCGGTGAGCCCCACGATCGGAGCGATCTCGGGGGGCGGCTCGCTCACCGTCAGCGGCACCTCCCTCACGGCAGCGACAGCCATCGAGATCGGCACGGCGGCCGAGCAGGGTGCCGCGACGCCCGTCGTGCTGCTTCCGTGCGCCAGCGGGCCGGCCGCCGGGTGTTTCACGGTCAGCGGCAACACGCTGGTCATCTCGTCGATGCCCGCCCGGGCATCCGCTGCCGGCGTCTCTGTCACCGTCGTGACGCAGGGGCTGGCGTCTGCCGCGACCTACGTCTACGCCTCCGCGCCCGCGACACCGGTCGCACCCACCGCGACGGCCGGCACGACGAGCGCCGTGGTGAACTGGGTCGCCACGGCGACGAACGGCAGCGCTCTCACCACCTACACCGTGGTCGCCTACCTCGGAACGACCGTCGCGTCGACCGTCGTCGTCGATGCCGCCCAGCTGACCCGCACGTTCACGGGCCTCACGGTGGGCGGGTCGTACACGTTCACCGTGGCCGCGACGAACGCCTACGGCACGTCGGCGGCGAGCCCGAAGTCGACAGCGGTTGTTCCGTACACCGTGCCCGGTGCGCCGGTGATCTCGGCCGCGACGGCCGGCGACTCGTCGGCGACCCTGACCTACAGCGCTCCGAGCAACGGCAGCAGCGTCATCACCGGGTACACCGTCACCCCCTACCTCGGCAACACCGCGCAGGCCGCCCAGGTCTTCACGGGCACGGCGACGACGCAGACGGTCGTGGGCCTGACCCCGGGCTCCGCCTACACCTTCACGGTGGCGGCCCAGAATGCTGCCGGAACCGGTGCGGCTTCGGCCCGTTCCACCGCCATTACCCCCAACCAGTCGCCGTCGCTGACCTTCGCCGCACCGCCCGCGGGCGAGGTCGGCGTGGCCTACTCACGCACACTGACCGTGACGAACGGAACGTCACCCTTCACCTGGTCGGTGAGCGCCGGCACGCTGCCGCCGGGGCTGACACTCGGAGCGACGACGGGTGTGCTCGCCGGAACGCCGACGACCGCCGGCAGCTACACCTTCACCGTGCAGATCGTCGACGCCAGCGCCCAGACCGCCAGCAGGTCCGTCACGGTCGTGATCGCAGCAGCACCGAGCATCGCGTTCGCCCCCACCCCGGGTGAGGTCGGCGTCGCCCTCAGCCAGCAGCCCGTGCTCTCGGGGGGCACGGCCCCGATCGTCTGGCGGGTCGCCGCGGGAAGCCTGCCGGCTGGAGTCACCCTCGACGCGGGAACGGGCCTGCTCAGCGGAACCCCGACGGCGTCGGGCACGTTCAGCCCCACCCTCACCGCCACAGACGCCTTCGGCCAGGTCGCCTCCAAACAGGTCACGCTCGTCATCGTCGCCCTGCCGACCCTCACCTTTGCCGCGCCCGCAGCGGGGCAGGTCGGTGTCGCCTACTCGACGTCGTTCGACGTGACGGGCGGAACGCTCCCGCTGGTCTGGTCGATCGCCGCCGGAAGCCTCCCCACCGGTCTCACGCTCAACCCGAACACTGGTGTGGTCTCTGGCACCCCGACGACCGCCGACACGAGCACCCTCACCGTGTCTGTCGTCGATGCGAACGGCCAGTCCGCGACGCGGGGAATCAGCATGGTGATGAGTGCCGGCCCGCTGGTGATCACGGTGAGCACCAACGTGGCGTCGGCCGTGCCGGGCAGCGCCGTCGCCTACACGATCACCGCAGCGAACACGTCGACCACCGCCTTCTCCTCGGTGTCGTTCAGCAATCCCCTCGCCGCCGTTCTCGACGACGCCACCTACAACTCGAACGTCTCGGCCAGCAGCGGAACGCCGAGCTTCGCCTCCAACACCATCGCGTGGACGGGCGCCCTCGCTGCCGGCGCGACGGTGACCCTCACGTATTCGGTCACCGTGCGTTCGCCCGACACGGGCAACAAGATCCTGTCGAGCGCCGTCACCTCGCCGACCCTCGGCACCAACTGCGCCACAGGCGGTACGGATGCCCGGTGCAGCTCGATCGTCACTGTACCCGGGCTCACCATCGTGAAGACCGCCGACGCGGCATCCGTCGTTCCGGGAGCCACCGTCAGGTTCACCGTCACCGCCACCAACTCCGGTCAGACGGCCTACCCGGCGGCGACGTTCAGCGACCAGCTCGCCGGTGTTCTCGACGATGCGGCCTACAACGCCGACGGCACCGCAACGTCGGGCGCCGTGTCGTACGCGAGCCAGGCGCTGACCTGGACGGGCGCCCTCGCCGTCGGGGCGAGCGCGACCCTGACCTACTCGGTGACGGTCGCCAACCCCGACACCGGCGACCGGGCACTGACCGGCTCGGTGGTCTCGGCGTCGGCGGGGAGTTCGTGCCCCGCGGTCGGTGCGGCTCCGCAGTGTTCGACGTCGGTCGCCGTGACCGTACCCGCACTCGCGCTCACGACGCATGCCAGCACCGCGACGACGACGCCGGGTGGCGCGGTCACGTACACCCTGACCATCGCCAACACGGGCCAGACGCCCTACCCCGCCACGACGACAGCCACCCTCGCGCTCGCCGGGGCACTCGACGACGCCACGGCCGGCACGCCATCGGTCGTCGGCGGCGGAACCGCTGCCATCGACACCTCGACCGGGAACCTGTTGTGGACGGGGGGACTGGCGCTGGGGGCGACCGTGACGGTCACCGTTGTTCTCACCGTGCGCACCCCCGACAGCGGCGACAAGACGATGACGACACTCACCACGTCGCCGGCGGCAGGATCGGTCTGCCCGGTCGGCGGCTCGAGCCCAGCCTGCGTGACCACAGTGCAGGTGAAGATCCCAGCGCTCTCCATCGCCACGGCCGCCGATGTCGCCCACACGACGCCGGGTTCGGTCGTGAACTACACCCTCTCCGTCTCGAACACGGGCCAGACCCCGTACCTCGGAGCGACGGTCTCCGACGAGCTCGCCGGTCTGCTCGACGACGCCGTCTCTGCGAACGATGCGGCCGCGTCGACCGGCTCGGTCTCCGTTTCCGGCACCGTTCTGACCTGGACGGGCGATCTGGCCGTGGGCGCGACCGCGTCGATCACCTTCAGCGTCACCGTGTCGAGTCCCGATACCGGCGACCGCACGCTCACGACACTCGTGCGGTCGACCACGACCGGCGCGAACTGCGTGGCCGGAGTCACCGGGCCACCGTGCGCCACGAGCACAGTCGTGCTGATCCCCACTCTCGCCTTCGCCAGTTCGTTCGACTCGACCACGACGACACCGGGGTCGGTCGTCAGCTACACGGTCACGGTCACGAACACCGGAGAGACCGCCTACTCGGGCGCAGTGGTGACGGTGGACCCGTCGGCCGCGCTCGACGACGCGACCTACAACCGCGACGCGGCCGCATCGGCGGGCGCCCTTCTCGTCGCGGCGGATGGCACGGTGGCGTGGACGCTCAGCCTGGCGACGGGGGCGAGCGCCACGGCGACGCTCACCTTCACGGTCGGTTCTGCGGTGGCGGGGGACCGGTCGCTGTCAGTGCGCGTCGCGTCGGAGGCCCCCGGCAGCCTCTGCCTTCCCGCCAGCGCGAACGCGTCGTGTGTCGCGACGACGTCGGTGCTGCTGCCGGCCCTCACCCTGACCACGTCGTCGAACACGGCGACGGTCAACCCGGGAGGCACCGTGGTCTACACGGTCACCGCAGAGAACACCGGGGAGACCGCGTACCCGGCCGCAGCATTCAGCGACTCCCTCGCCGGTGTGCTCACGGATTCCACGTTCGACTTCTCCTCCGCAAGCGCGACCCGGGGAACGCTCACCTACACCGACCAGGTCCTGGCATGGACGGGCGCTCTCGGCATCGGACAGACAGCGACGATCACCTACTCCGTCGTCGTTCTCGACCCCGATCCCGGCGACAAGCAACTGCGCCACACCGTCTCGTCGTCGACCGCCGGCAACAACTGCTTCACCGGAAGCACCGATGCACGCTGCAGCAGTGCCGTCAGTGTTCTCGTGCCGAGCCTCACCGTTCTCGCGACGGCGAACACCGCCAGCACGGTGCCCGGGGCATCCGTCGGCTACACCGTCACCGTCACGAACTCGGGGCCCACGGTCTTCCCGTCGGCACGGGTGACCGACTCGCTCGCCGGTCTGCTCGACGACGCGAGCTACAACGGCGGGGTCACCGCCGACATCGGGGTGGTGATCGCCTCGCCGACCGAGCTCATCTGGAGCGGAGCGCTCGACCCCGGCCAGGTCGCGACGATCACGTTCTCGGTGGTCGTGAACGCGGCCGACAGCGGCGACGACCTGCTGCAGAACTCCGTGAGTTCGACCTCCTCGGGCAACAACTGCGCAGCTGCACCGGATGCACGGTGCCAGGTCGTCGTGCCCGTCGCCCGTCTCGTTCTGTCGCAGAGCTACTCGCAGCCGACGGTCACACCCGGTTCCCTGCTCACCCTGACGGCCGTCTTCGTGAACACCGGGCAGGTCGCCTACAACTCCATCACGGTCGACAGCCTGAGTGCCGACACCGTCGACGATGCGCTGCCCACGGGCGACCAGACGGCGACGTCGGGCACCCTCTCGCTCACCGCGACCGCGATCGAGTGGACGGGCAGCATCCCGATCGGCGGAACCGTGACGGTGACGGGAACCCTGCGGGTCGCCGACCCCGACACCGGCAACAAGACGATCACGGGCACGGTGCGTTCCACGGCTCCCGGCAATACCTGCCCGCCCGGCGGCACGGATGCCCGTTGCACGTCGCTCGCGACGGTTCTGCTGCCCGGCCTCACCGTCTCCACCACCGCGAACGCCACCGCCGCGCTTCCCGGCTCGACGGTCGCCTACACGGTGACGCTCCAGAACACCGGCCAGACGGCGTACCCGACGGCAGCCGCGACGGTGCCGCTCGCGGGTGTGCTCGACGACGCCGACTACGCCGCCGATGCCTCGTCGACCAGTGGGTCGGTGCAGTACTCGGGTTCGACGCTCAGCTGGGCAGGACCGCTGGCCGTCGGCGCGACGGTGACGATCCAGTACAGCGTCACCGTCCACGCCGCCGGCACCGGCTCCGGCGACAAGACGATGGTCACCCGGGTGACCTCGGCCAACGTCGGCAGCACCTGCCCCGCGGCGAGCGGCAACGCCGCCTGCGGAACCACGGTTCTCGTTCTCACGCCCGCGTTGACGATCGTGCAGACCGCCGACGCGGCATCCACCACCCTCGGCACGACGGTGGGCTACACCGTCACGGTGACGAACAGCGGCCAGACCGCCTACAGCGGCGCCTCGTTCGCCCTCGACCTCGCCGCGGTGCTCGACGACGCGACATTCACCGCCGGCAGCCTCACCGCCACCCGTGGCAGCGCCACCCTCAGCTCCGGCGTCATCACGTGGAGCGGCGGCCTCACCCCGACCCAGGCGGCGACCATCCACTACTCCGTCGCGGTCAACAACCCCTCGACCGGCAACCGATCGATGGCCAGCAGTGTGGTGTCGCCGACGGTCGGCAGCAACTGTCCGTCAGGGAGTACGGATGTCCGGTGCAGCAGCACCGTCCCGATCACCGATTCCGTGAGCCTGACCTTCACGTCGACTGCCACCGTGTCATCGACGGTGGTGGGTGCGACGGTGCAGTACACCGTCACGGCCGCGAACTCGAGCGCGACCTCCCAGCCGGCGACCTTCGCCGACGCGCTGGCGGGAGTGCTCGACGATGCCGTCTACAACTCCGATGCCACGGCGACGACCGGCAGCGTCGGATTCTCGGCGTCGACACTCACCTGGTCGGGCACCCTTGCTTCCGGAGCGACGGCGACCATCACGTACTCGGTGACGGTCGGTGCCCTGGGCGCGGGTGACCACGTGCTCTCGAACCGGGTGAGTTCGACGTCGATGCCGGCCAGCAACAACTGCATCGCGGCCAGTGCCGACCCGCGTTGCGTCACCGCGGTGCCCATCGCCGCCCTGCTCATCCAGCAGCACTACACCGAGACGAGTACGACGCCGGGGTCGCTCATCCATCTGTCGGCCACCTTCACCAACACGGGCGGCTACGCCTACACGGGCATCACGATCGTCTCGCCGAGTGCCTCGACGGTCGACGATGCGCTGCCGAGCGGAGACCAGACGGCCAGCTCCGGCACGCTCATCCTGAGTGCGACGTCCATCTCGTGGACCGGCAGCATTCCGGTCGGCGGCACGGTCACCGTGTCGGGCACCCTGACCGTGAAGAACCCCGACACGGGTGACCGCCTGATCTCGGGCACGCTCAGCTCGACGGCGCCGGGCAGCAACTGCCCGGCGGCGGGCACCGATCCGCGCTGCACCGCCACGCTGGCCGTGCTGCTGCCCGGCCTCACCATCAGTCAGAGCGCGAACGCTTCTGTGGTGATGCCCGGTTCGACGGTCACCTACAGCGTGAGCATCCACAACTCGGGGCAGACGACCTACTCGAATGCCACCGTCGCCGATTCTCTGGCCGGTGTGCTCGACGACGCGACGTACCTCGGTGACGCCGCAGCGAGTGCCGGCGCCGTGACCTTCGACAGCCCGACGCTGACCTGGGTGGGTTCGTTGGTGCCCGATGCGACAGCCACCATCACGTACTCGGTGAGGGTCAACGACCCCGATCTCGGTGACAAGACGATGATCAACCAGCTGGCGTCGAGCGACGTGGGCAGCAGTTGCCTGCCGGCCACCGCGAATGCCGCGTGCCGCACGTCGCTCGTCGTGCTCACTCCGGCGTTGACGATCGTGACGTCGACCGACTCGAGCACCTCCGCGCCGGGAGAGACCGTCGTCTACACCGTCACAATCGCGAACACCGGCCAGGTCGACGCAGCCGACGCCGTGCTCACCGCCAGCCTCGCGGGCGTGCTCGACGACGCCGTCTACGCGGGCGGGATCACGGCGACGGCGGGAACGGCGACAATCGTCGCCACCACGCTGGCCTGGCACGGCCCCCTCGCCATCGGTGCCGAGGCGACGATCAGCTACGCCGTCGTGGTCGGAGCGGGCACCACGGGCGACAGCGTGCTCTTGCAGCGCGTCGTCTCGACCGACTCCGGGAGCACCTGCCAGATCGGTTCGATCGACACGCGCTGTGTCACCAGTGTCGCGATCGCACGCCTGCACATCGTAAACGTCGCCGACGTCGACACGACGTATCCGACCGGTGTTGTCGCCTACACGGGCACGTTCACCAACACCGGCCAGGTGCCGTACATCGGCATCTCGGTCTCCACCAGTTTTCTCGACTCCGCCGACGATGCGACCTACAACGGTGATGCGGGCGTCGACTCCGGCAGCCTGCTGCTCACTCCCGAGACCGGGCAGATCGTCTGGACGGGAGACATCCCTGTCGGCGGCACGGTCGTTCTGACGGGGTCGGTGACCGTGAACAACCCCGACCTCGGCGACCTGGTGATCGGCTCGAGAATGACGTCGACCGCGGCGGGCAGCAGTTGCCTCACGAGCGAGCTGCCCGGATGCTCGAACCGCGTCGCCGTCCTGTTGCCGATTCTCAGCATCTCGACGACGGCCGACAGCGGCACCACGTCGCCCGGCGCCACCGTCACCTACACGACCACCGCGACCAACACCGGCCCGACGGTCTACACCTCCGCACGCGTCACCGACAATCTGGTCGGCGCGCTCTCCGACGGTGTCTACAACGCCGATGCGTCGTCGACCAGTGGCAGCGTCAGTTTCAGCGGCACCCGACTGTCGTGGGTGGGTGATCTCGCTCTCGGCCAGAGCGTGAGCATCACCTACAGCATCACCGTCGACGATCCCGACCTCGGTGACCGCATCCTCGCGAACGCCGTCACCTCGTCGGAGCTCGGAAGCACCTGCGCCCCAGGAACCACGAACCCGCTGTGCGCGACCGAGGTGATCGTGCTCGTGCCGGAGCTCCTGCTCACCGTCACCGCCGACACCGAGACGACCGTGCCGGGCGGCGTCGTCGGCTACACCGTCGCGATCGCGAATGCCGGGCAGACCGACTACACGGCCGCCGGGGTCGTCGTCGACCTGTCGGGGGCGCTCGACGACGCCACCGGTCCGGATGCGCTGACCGCCACTCGCGGCGATGTGCAGTCGTCTGCCACGGGGATCCAGTGGAACGGCGACCTCGCGGCGGGGCAGTCCGCGATCATCCACTATTCGCTCACGGTGGCCGACCCCGACGTCGGCGACCGGGTGCTGGCGACCAGTGCCAGCACGACGGCGGCCGGGGGCGACTGTTCGGCATCCGGAGCCTGTGCCAACACGGTGACCGTGCTGATTCCCGGGCTCGCGATCGCCGCGTCGACCTCCACCGCCAGCACGACCCCCGGCGGCACGGTCGTCGTCACGATCGCCGTGACGAACACCGGCCAGACCGCGTACACCAGCGCAGACTTCACGTCGTCGCTCGCGGAGGTCGTCGACGACGCCCAGCTGAGCGGCCCGGTGTCCGCCACTTCGGGAACAGCGAGTGTCTCCGACCAGACGCTGGACTGGGCGGGCGCTCTCGCCCTCGGCCAGATCGCGACGATCAGCTACACCGTGGTCGTCGACGACCCCGACACGGGAGACCGGACGCTGGCGAGCTCGGTGGTCTCGGGGTCCCCCGGCAGCACCTGCCCTGTCGGCGGCGACGACCCGGCGTGCGCCATCTCGGTCACGGTGCTGATTCCCCAGCTGACCGTCGTGAAGACAGCAGACACGCCCAGCACCCAGCCGGGCGGGGTCATTGGATACACCATTCTCGTCTCGAACAGCGGCCAGACCGCCTACACCGCCGCCACCGTCTCCGACTCTCTCGCCGGAGTGCTGACCGACGCCGACTACAACCTCGACGTCGTGGTCGCCGGCGGTGGAACCCTCAACTACACCGCCCCCACCCTGGCCTGGGCCGGCGATCTCGCCGTAGGCGCTTCCGCGCGGATCACCTACTCGGTCACCGTGAAGGATCCCGACCCCGGGGACAAGCTCGTCACGAACACCGTCGTCTCGGCGTCGCCGGGCAGCACCTGCCGTCCCGGTGCGACGTCGGCCGCCTGTTCCACCGTCGTGCGGGTTCTGGTGCCGGACCTAGAACTGCGCACCACGGCCGACAGCAGCACCGTCGTCGCCGGCAGCTCAGTGCACTACACGATCACCGTCACCAACACCGGGCAGACCGCCTACGAGCCGGCGACGGTCGTGGCCCCGCTCGGCGGGATGCTCGACGATGCGACCTATAACGCCGACGCGACAGCCACCGGCGGCGACGTCTCCCTCTCCAGCGACGGTGCCGCTCTCGTCTGGGTCGGCGCCGTCGACCTGGCCGGCACCATCACAATCACCTTCTCGATGACCGCCGATCTTCCCGCGACGGGCGACCACGTTCTGGCCGGCACTCTCACGTCTCCGAGTGCAGGTGCGTACTGCGCGGCTCCGCCGGGCCCCGGATGCTCGACCACCGTCGCGGTGCTGATCCCGTCACTCTCCATCAGCAAGACCGCGGACCAGGCGACGGCGGTCGCCGGCTCATCCGTGGTCTTCACCCTCACCGCCACCAACACGGGCGAAGCCGACTACGCCGACGCCGACCTGCACGATTCGCTCGCCGGCGTGCTCGACGCCGCCGCCTACAACAACGACGCTTCCGCCACCACAGGCTCGGTCGGCTTCAGCTCGGGATCGGTCCAGTGGCACGGGGCATTGGCCCGCGGAGCCGTCGTCGTGGTGACCTACTCGGTCACCGCCCTCATCGAGGCCCCCGAAGACGCTGTACTCGTCAACGCCGTCACGTCGGACACCGTCGGCAGCACCTGCGTCGACGGGAGCGTCGATCCGGCGTGCTCTGTCACCGTTCCCGTCGCCGCCCGCAGCATCAGCATCTCGGGCCTGACCTCGTCGTTCACGCTGACCGGTCTCCCGAACAGCACGGTCACGAAAGACGGTGCTGTCACGATGACCGTCGACACGAACAGCAACGGCGGCTACCTCGTCGCGGTGCAGTCGGAATCACCCGTGCTCACCCCCCTGGCGGTCTCGAATGCTGAGACGATTCCGCTCGCGAACCTCGGCGTCAGGGCGAGCAGCTCGTCCGTCTTCGTACCTCTTGCGATGACCCCCTTCGTGGTCGCCGACATCACACACGCCTCGGCGCCGGGCGGAGACGGCGTCAGCAACGACTACCGCGTCGACATCCCGTTCGTCCCCAGCGACACCTATTCGGGCACGCTGACCTACATCGTCAGCGCTCAATGACCCCTGAGCGACTATCCGCTCACGGACAGTGCGGGTCACTTGGGATACTAAATGGTCAAGCCACCCACTCAATCGGCTCTCAGATAGCCTGATTTGCAGGGTGTGCGTTATTCTTAGCACAATGGAAACCTGCCGGAAACAGCATCTGGGATACAAATTAAGTATCCCCGCGGAACCGGCTCTCGGGTCCGCCTCCTACCTCACCTGCTGGGAGCTCCATATGACTGCTGTATCCCGCCCCACCCTCGCACCTGCCTCCGGCCACTCTGTGGCAACCGTCCTCGACTCGATCGGCTTCACCCGCGCCCAGTTCTGGATCTTCATGCTCATCCTCGCCGGGGAGTTCTTCGACACGCTCGAACAGAACTCCGTCGGCGCCATGGGCACGAACATCAAGAACTCCCTGCAGATCGGCGACTTCCAACTCACCTCGATCAACACCGCGACGGTGATCGGTGGTCTGATCGGCCGGCTCCTCGCCGGATACCTTGCCGACAAGTACGGTCGGCGGTTCGCGCTCAGCCTGAACCTTCTGGTCTACTCCCTCGGCGGCCTGATCAGTGCGCTCTCCGTCAACTACGAGATGCTGCTCGTCAGCCGGCTCATCGTCGGCATCGGCATCGGCGGCGAATTCATGATCGGCATCGTGATGATCTCGGAGATGGTCGCGACAAAGTACCGCGGCACCGCGATCGGCGCGATCAACGTCGGAGCCGGCGGCCTCGGCAACTTCATCTCCTACGGACTGTTCCTGCTGCTTCTCGGGCCCCTCGAGAGCCCGCTCGGCGGCGCCGACACGGTCTGGCGCTGGTCATTCGTGATCCTCGCCGTTCCGGCCCTGTTCGTGGTCTTCTACCGACGACGTCTGCCCGAGACCCCCCGGTTCCTCCTCTCGAAGGGCCGGGTGGAAGAGGCGAACCGTTCGCTGGCGATCCTCGCGTCGAACACCCTGAAGTACACAGGAGCTCGCCCGCCGGTCGAACTCACCCCCGAAGACCTCCCGCCGGTGAAGATGTCTGCCTCACCCACCGCGGTATTCAGCCGCCCGGTCATCCGGCGCACTGCAGCACTCGGAATCGCCTCCTGGATGGCTTTCGGCTCGCAGGTCACCCTCAACTTCCTGATGCCGACCCTGCTCGTGGAGCGCGGCTACTCCGTGGCTGAGAGCCTGCTCTACACGATGATCATGAACGTCGGATCGCTGCTCGGCGCGACCACCGCGGCGCTCATCGCGGGACGGGTCGGTCGCCGTACCGCCGTTGGCGCCGCCGGCGTGCTGGGCTGCCTCACAGCGCTCGCCTTCGCCGGGTTGGGTGACAGCACCGGCGCGATCCTGGTGCTCGGCGCCCTGTTCCAGTTCTTCACGATGGTCACCAACACGACCCTCGCGGGTTGGACCGCTGAAGTGTTCCCGACGAAGATCCGCGCATCCGGTGCGTCTATCGTCAACGGAATCGGCAACATCGCCGGCGCCGTGATGCCCTTCCTCGCCGTCGCCCTCTACGGTTCGTTCGCGTTCGCCGGCGTCTTCGGGCTCGCCGCCGTCATGTACGCCATCCTCGTCATCGCTTCACGGTTCGCACCAGAGACCCGGGGCCGCTCACTCGAGGACGTCAACGAGAACGCCATCGCGCAGGCCGCCGCCACACACTGAACCACCCACGATCCACCCCGCCCCGGTGCTGCACTCTGCGGCACCGGGGCGGACACAGAGAAAGAAGAACCACATGGACACCCTGAAGATCTCCGCCACCGCCAACGGTCTGAACTACCTCCCCGAGTACGTCGCCGACGTCGGCGGCATCTTCGCCGCAGCGGGACTCTCGGTGACGGCGACGGCATGCGACCCCTGGACCGGTGTGCTCGACGACCTCGACTCGGGCGCCGCCGATCTGGCACTGGGCGGTCTCTGGGTGCCCGGAATGTACGCAGGAATGGATCGCCGACTCACCGTCGTCGGTCAACTCAACAATGCCTTCCCGATGACCATCGTCGCCCGGACCGCCACAGACCCGATCAGCCTCGACTGGCTGGCCGGGAAGGTCGTGCTCGCCCCGGGCGCGGGCGGCAGCGCGCCGTTCGAATTCACCGCGGGTCTCATCCGCAAGGCGGGCCTGGATGTCGCGGCAACCAGGTGGGTGCGCGACCTGTCGACCGCCATGCTGATCGAGCTCTACCGAGGCGGCCTCGGTGATGCGATCATCCTCGACCTGGTCTCAGCTGAGGAAGTCGTCGCCGCCGGCCACGGAACCATCGTCTTCCGTCACCTCGACGCCGGCGTGATGCCCAACAGCGTCTACTACGCCCGCACCGAACGCGTCGAGGAACTCGCTGACCGCACCGCACGCTTCGTCGGTGCGATCGAGACGGCCATGAAAAAGATCACCGCCGGCGACGCCGACGCCGAGATCGAAGCCGTGCTTGCCTCCCGCTTCTCCGGCCGCGACCCGGTGCTGCTTCGCCGGGCTGTCGACGAAATGGCCCGCGGGGGAGTGTGGGACACCACCGTCATCGACTCCGACGCCTCCGACCGGTGGATGCGCATCCTCACCGACGCGGGCCTCATCGTTCGCGCCCCCTCCCTCGCCGAGCTCACCGGGAGCCATGCGGTGGGCGCCGTCTCGTGACCCTCCTTCTCAGCGCGGAGCAGATCGCCGGCCTGATCGGTGACGTCGACGTGACGGAGGCCGTCGAGGCAGTGTTCACCGACCTCGGTTCGGGCGAGATGACCCAGCCCGCCCCCGTCACCCTGACCGGGGCAGACGACGGCATCTTCCTCCCGATGGTCGCCCGGTCGGATCGGCTCGGTCTCGTCGCGGTCAAGCTGATGGCGGACATCCCGCAGAACGCAGGCCGGGGACTGCCGACGCAACGTTCGACCATCCTCGTCTCGTCCGTGCTCACCGGCGAATGTGTCGCCGTGCTCGACGGGGGGATCATCACCCGTTTGCGCACCGCTGCCGCCTCCGCTGTTGCCACCCGGCAGCTCGCCCGGCGGGACAGTCGTGTGCTCGGCCTCATCGGGGCCGGAAATCTGGCGACGGAGCACGTTCGCGCCCTAAGGGCGGTCTCCTCGCTCAGTGAGGTCATCGTCTGGTCACGCTCAGCCGCGACCGTCGAGCGGTTCCTGCACAGCCTGGACTCAGACATCCGCGGCACCACAGTCGTGGCCGAGAACCCGCAGACCGTCGCCGAGAACTGCGATGTGCTCTGCACCCTCACGCCATCGGTCGAGCCGATCGTGCGGGGGGCGTGGTTGCAGGCCGGCCAGCATGTCAACGCTGTCGGTGCCAGGCCCCGGCCCACGCACCGCGAGCTCGACGGCGCGGCGATGGCCGCCGGCACCCTGTTCGTCGACAGCGCTGCGACCGCGCGAGCGAAATCCGGCGACCTGTTGCAGGCCATCGCGGACGGGTCGCTGAGCGTGGAGACCCCGCTGCGTGAGCTCGGCGACGTCATGGCACGCACAGCCACCGGGCGCACGTCGCGCGACGAGATCACCGTGTTCGACTCCGTCGGACTCGCAGCGCAGGACCTCGCGGTCGCTGCCCGGCTGATCGACCTCGCGCGTCTGCGCGGCGCGGGGTCCGACATCCACCTCTCAGCGGCCGCTCTGGCGAGCACGGTCGCGGCGGTGACCGTATGACGCGCATCGCCGTCGTCAACTGCAACACGACCGAGACGATGACGGAGACCGCGGCCGCCCGGGCGCGTCTCGCGGTGGGCCCGGGCACCGAGATCGTCGCGGTCACCCCCTCGTGGGGCGTCGAGTCGGCCGAGGGATGGTACGACAGCTTCATCAGCGCTGCCGCAGTCCTCCACACCCTCGAGCAGCTGCCCGATGACATCGACGGGGTCGTGATGGCCGGGTTCGGTGAGCACGGCAGGGAAGGCGCGCGCGAACTGCTCGACATCCCCGTCGTCGACATCACCGAGGCATCCGCGCACCTCGCCCTGATGCTGGGCCGCCGCTACGGAGTCGTCACGACGGTGGCCCGCGCTGCGGGCCAGATCGAAGACAGCCTCACCGCCGCGGGGCTCATCGCGCACTGCGCCGCGATCGAGAGCACCGGGCTCGGTGTGCTCGAGCTCGACGCCGATCCGATCCGCACCGCTGAGGCGTTCGTGACCGCCGGGGAACGCGCGATCGCACGCGGCGCAGAGGTCATCTGTCTCGGCTGCGCGGGGATGGCGGGCCTGGAGGACTTCGTCGGATCCCGGCTGCCCGTTCCCGTCGTCGACGGGGTCGCAGCCGCTGCGGCTCTGGTCGAGACCCTCATCCGCCAGCGCCTGACCACCAGCAAGATCGGAAGCTACGCACGCCCGCTGACCAAAGCGCGCAGCTGGCCGGCCGGGTGACCGTGTTGAATGGGGGGATCGCCATCGAAACGGAGCCCTACATGACCCTCGTCGAACCAGAGGAGTCACTGTCGAGCCAGACCTACCAGACCCTTCGCCGGCAGATCATCCTCGGGCACTACCCGCAAGGATCCCGGCTCGTCGAGGCCGCCCTCGCGACCGAGCTGAACGTCTCGCGTCTTCCCATTCGTGAAGCTGTACCCCGCCTCGCCAACGACGGGTTCGTGCGGTCATTGCCGCGCCGGTCCTCGCGGGTCTTCCAGTGGACCACCCCCGACATCGTCGAACTCTTCGACGTGCGTCTCAGCCTGGAGACACTCGCGGCGCGTCTCGCGGCCCAGGCCGTCGCCAGGGGGGCTTCCCTGCAGCCCCTCCTGGACGCGATCGACGCCGAACATGCGGCGCTCGACAGCGAAGACTGGCTCGAGGTCGCCGAAACATCGACCGTAGTGCACGAGGCCATCGTCGAGATCGCCGGCAGCGCCCTCCTCGGCTCGCTGATGCGCGCCGTCAGTGGACGGATGACCTGGCTGTTCTACCTGACCAGCAACCGCGACCAACACCAACAGTCCGACGAACACCACGGCCTCCTCGACGCCATCCGCGCCGGCAACGACCGCCTCGCCGAATCGATCGCCTTCACCCACATAGAAAAGGGCCGTGCGCCGTCACTGGCCATGCTCGACGCGTCGTGATCAGCGCGCCACCGTTGCTGCCTACGGGAAAAACGGTGTGGCGGTTTGGAGCGTTGCCGTGTCGTACGCTCGGAGGAGCCCGATGCGTGCGCGAGGGTTCACGTGTGCCACCGGGGCCAGGATGGGCGGGAGACCTGTAGTGCTGAAAGTGCTCAGCTACAACTTGTGGCACGGTCGTGCCCAACGCGAACTGGAGTCGCTCATCACGACTCACTCTCCCGACATCCTCTGCGTTCAGGAAGCCTACTCATCGAGCCTGCCGACCCGGCTCGGCGACCTGACTCTGGCATCCGGTACGACAGGCAACCGTCTGGCTGTGGCGCTGTACGTGCGCTCAGACCGCTTCGTCGTCGAGGCGGCAGCGAAGGTCAAGCTGTCCATTTCACGGCATGACCGACTCGTCGGCGGAACCGATCACCGACTGGTCACAGCGCGAGTCCATGACACGCAGACCGGTCGGCGCCTGGTCGTGGGATCGTTCCACGGCACGCCGTTCACGGACTCCAATGCGTTCCGGCGCCTGCAGGTGGACGACGCCCACGAAGCTCTCCGGAGGCTGGGTCCCGGCCTGCCGACGGTGATGGCCGGCGACTACAACCATCCCATCCTGCTCAGCATGCTCCGCCGCCACCTCAAACGCCGCGGCTTCACGGTGGCGCGCACCGCCACCAGCACCTTCCACAAGAACCGGAGCCTCGTGCGGGGCAAGTTCGACCTCGCCACCATCTCCGGGTTCGAGGTCAGCCGCGCCGAGGTGCTGCCCCGCGGAGCATCGGATCACCGGCCGGTGCTCTTCTCCTTCGAGTACGCCCGCTGAGCCGGCCGACCTGACACGAGAGCACCAGCCGACGACGCCGATCACATCGGGACGGCGGATAGCATTGGTACCTATGCTCGCCGCCCACACCGTCGATTCTGCCGCCACCGCCCCCACCGTCGAAGATGTGCTGGCGCGGCTGGGCACCGGGGAGGCGCTGACCGCCGCAGAGGCCGAGGCGCTGCTGCAGGCGCGGGGCGCACAGCTCGACGTGTTGCTGGCCGAGGCCGGGCGCCTCCGCGATGTCGGCCTCGAGCGCGCCGGGCGCCCCGGTGTCATCACGTACTCCCGCAAAGTCTTCATCCCGCTCACGCATCTCTGCCAGGACCGCTGCCACTACTGCGTCTTCGTGCAGTCGCCCGGCAAGCTCGAACGGGCCGGCATCGCGCCCTTCCTGTCGGCCGACGACGTGCTGCAGATCGCGCGAGAGGGGGCCGCGCTCGGCTGCAAGGAGGCGCTGTTCACGCTCGGCGACCGCCCCGAGAACCGCTGGGCGGCGGCGCGCGACTGGCTCGACGAGCACGGCTACGAGTCGACGATCGACTACGTGCGGGCGATGTCGCAGCTGGTGCTCGACGAGACCGGGCTGCTGCCCCATCTGAATCCCGGCGTGATGACGTACGCCGAGCTGGAGTCGCTGAAGGCCGTGGCCCCGTCGATGGGCATGATGCTCGAGACCACGGCGACGAGGCTCTGGGCCGACAAGGGTGAGGCGCACTTCGGGTCGCCCGACAAGGATCCGGCCGTGCGGCTGCGGGTGCTCGACGACGCGGGGCGGGCGAAGATCCCGTTCACGACCGGTGTGCTGTTCGGCATCGGGGAGAACACCGCAGAACGGGTCGATGCGATGTTCGCCATCCGGGCATCCGCCGCCCTGCACGGGCACGTGCAGGAGACCATCGTGCAGAACTTCCGCGCGAAGGACTCGACCGCGATGATGTCGACGGGTGACCTGGCGACCGACGAGTATGCGGCGGCGGTCGCTGTGACGCGGCTGGTGCTGGGTCCGGATGCCCGGCTGCAGGCCCCGCCGAACCTCACTGATGCAGCGGAACTCGCCCTGCTCATCCGTGCCGGCATCGATGACTGGGGCGGGGTGAGCCCGCTCACGCCCGACCACGTTAACCCGGAGCGGCCCTGGCCGCAGATCGACGAGCTCGCGCGGCTCACCGCCGCCGGTGGGTACACGCTGCGCGAGCGGCTGACGGCGCACCCGCACTACATCCGGGAGGGCGGGCCGTGGTTCGACGCGGCCGTGCTGCCGGCCGTGCGGGCGCTCGCCGGGGTCGACGGGCTCGCCCGGGAGGAGGGTGTGCCGGTCGCGCCGCCGGGGAC
Source organism: Subtercola boreus (assembly GCF_006716115.1). Classification (NCBI taxonomy): domain Bacteria; kingdom Bacillati; phylum Actinomycetota; class Actinomycetes; order Micrococcales; family Microbacteriaceae; genus Subtercola; species Subtercola boreus. The sequence goes on from NZ_VFOO01000001.1 coordinate 3,960,126, forward strand.
CGCGACGCGTGGCCGGGCCGCGACCGGCCCTGCAGGCTCGACGCGTGAGCTGCCGTTCCCGGTGCCGCACGCGGCCGTGCGGTCGGTGGTGTCGCTGGCCCTCGAGCGGGCCGAACGCTCTCCCGGCACGCTCGGCGACGGCGACTACGCGGCCCTGCTGCGAGCCACGGGGGACGAGCTCGACGCGCTCACCGCGCTCGCCGACGGCCTCCGCCGCGCCCGCTTCGGCGACACCCTCTCCTACGTGGTGAACCGCAACCTCGATTCGTCGCTCGTGCGCGCAGACCGCCCAGACGAGCACGTGCAGGCGTCTGGCGCACTCACCCTCGATGAGCTGGGCGACCTCGCAGACGAGGCGCGGATGCTCGGGGCCACCGAGATCTGCATGCAGGGCGCCGCGCATCCGGAGCTCGGCCCCACGGCGTACGTCGATCTCGTACGCGCCGTGACGTCCCGCCAGCCGGAAATGCACCTGCACGGCTTCCGCCCGGTCGAGCTCCTCGACGGCGCTGCGCGGGCCAGTCTCGCCCTGCCGGACTTCCTGGCTGCGCTGGTCGACGCCGGGCTCGGCTCGGTTCCCGGCACCGGGGCCCGCATCCTCGACGACACGGTTCGGCAGACGATGACCGGCGGCCGCGACATCCGCGTCGACGCGTGGGTCGACGTCATCACCGCCGCCCATCGCGCCGGTCTCCGCTCGACAGCCACGATGATCTACGGCCACGTCGAGACCGCGGCGCAGGTCGTCGCCCACCTCCGTACGCTCATCGCCCTACAGCAGCAGACCGGCGGGTTCACCGAGTTCATCCCGATGCCCTTCGTGCCGGCCGAGCATCCGGCCATGCCCCCGCACCTCGCCGGGCGCGGGCCGAATCTCCGCCGGTCGCGGGCGGTGCACGCGGTGAGCCGGCTGCTGCTCGACGGGCACATCGACCATCTGCAGGCGGCGTGGACGAAGCTCGGCCCCGCGGGCGCCCGCGCCGTGCTGAACGGTGGTGCGGACGACCTCGGCGGCGTGCTGCTCGACGGTGCGCTCCGACCGGATGCCGGGGCCGAGCAGGGCCGCCAGCTCACGACGGACGAGGTGGCCGGGTTCGCCCGCGACCTCGGCCGCACGTCGTGGCAGCGGTCGACGCTGTACACGCCCGCCGGCCCGTGACGGTGACCAGCGCCCCAGCGTCCGCCGCAACCGCAGCTGCGACCGCGACCGCAGCCGGGGCCACCGAACACGTGGACGTGCTGGTCGTCGGCGCCGGGTTCGCGGGCCTCGGCCTCGGCATCCGCCTCGCCCGGGAGACGACCCACACGTTCGTCATCGTCGAGCGCGCAGACAGCGTCGGCGGCACCTGGCGTGACAACACCTACCCGGGCGTCGCCTGCGACATCCCCTCGCACCTGTACTCGTTCTCGTTCCGCCAGAAGCCGGACTGGTCATCCGTCTATGCGCCCGGCGCCGAGATCCGCGCGTACCTCGGGGAGTGCGCGCGGGAGGAGGGCCTGCTGCCGCACCTCCGCCTCGCCACGGAGCTGCTGCACGCCCGGTGGAGCGACGACGACGGGCGCTGGCACGTCAGCACCACCGGCGGCGACTTCACCGCCCGCGCCCTGGTGACCGCCGCCGGGCGGCTGTCGGAGCCACGGTTCCCCGCCATCGACGGGCTCGACACCTTCCCCGGCCCGCGTTTCCACACCAGCCGGTGGAACCACGACGTCGACCTCACGGGCAAGCGGGTCGGCATCACCGGCACGGGAGCCTCCGCGGTGCAGGTGCTGCCCGGGGTCGCTGACGTCGCCGCCGAGGTTGTCGTGTTCCAGCGCAGTGCCCCGTACGTGGTTCCGCGGCACGACCGCGACTACTCCGAGGCCGAGAAGACGGCGTTCGCGGGCGACCCGCAGCTGCTCGACGATTCCCGCAGCGAGATCTTCCGGCGGGCGGAGGAGACGTTCCCCAGCCGCCTCGGGCGGGAACCCCAGCTCGGCGCGCAGCGGGCACTCTGGCGGAACCACCTCGAGGCGCAGATCGCCGACCCTGCGCTCCGGGAGGCCCTCACCCCCGACTACGAGATCGGCTGTAAACGCGTGCTGGTCTCGAACGACTACTACCCGGCGCTCGGTCGCCCGAACGTGTACCTCGAGAACGCCGCGCTCACGTCGTTCGACGGGCGCACCGCGACCGCGTCGAACGGGCGCAGCCACGACCTCGACGTGCTCGTCTTCGCGACCGGGTTCCACTCCACCCGCCAGCCCTACGCTGACCGCATCGCGGGCCGCGGGGGCGAGCTGCTGAGCGCGCACTGGGCGAACGGGATGACCGCTTACGCCTCGACCGTCGTGCACGGTTACCCGAACCTCTTCATCATCGACGGACCGAACGCCAGCCTCGGCCACAACTCGGCGATCCACATGATCGAGACGCAGCTCGCGTATGTGCTCGGAGCGCTCGAGCATCTCTCCGGGCATCCGGATGCCGCACTCGACGTGCGCGCCGACGCCGAAGCCGCGTACACCGACGCCATCGACGCGGCTGCCGCAGAGACCGTCTGGCTCACCGGGGGCTGCCGCAGCTGGTACGTGGACGACCGGAGCCGGCGCCTGACGCTGCTCTGGCCGGGGTACGCGCTCACCTTCCGGGAAGCCAACGGGCGCTTCGACGCGGCGCCCTTCGGCTGAGTACCGGCGGTGACGCGGCGCCCTTCGGCTGAGTATCGGCGGTGACGCGGCGCCCTTCGGCTGAGCGTCGCGCGCACCCCGACGAACCGCCGCGGAGAGCGGGCCGAGCTCAGAGCGTCGGGCTCCGGCCGGCGTCGGGGAAGCGGTCGTTGAGGAAGCGGCCGTTCAGCAGCAGGGCTTCGGCGTCACCGCGGACGGCGGCCTCGTGCATCCGGGAGACCGCGCGTTCGAGCACCTCGAGCTGGGTGAGCAGCGCGCGGTCGGGGGTGCCGCCGTCCGGGTAGACGTGGCTGCGAGCCCACTCCGTCGGCAGGGCGAGATAGGCCCGCAGGGTGTCGGGGAGGTAGACCGTGGCCGTGCGTTCGGCGAAGGCCTTCGCCTCCGGGTCGCCCGTCACCCTCGGCAGCGTGTCGAGCAGCAGCTCGACAATGCGTGCGGTGGATGTCGCGGCCGCCGCCGGGAGCGCGCCGCGGAGTTTGAACGGCAGGGTGCGGAGATCGGCCAGCACGGTGTCGTCGCTGACGCTGACCGTGGGACCGGAGACGGAGATGCCGAGTTTCTGCAGGGCGGCCGCGCCGGCACCGGTGTCGGCGCTGTCGACGGGCTCTCCGGCGAGCACGGCCAGCCGCAGGGCGAAGACCTCGAGCCACTCCCGGAGCGGCTGGCTGCGCTTCGAGATGACGATCCCACGCACGACCCGCCGGGTCTCGGCGGCGTACTCCCCGGCCGGCGAGCAGGTCAGCTCCATGACGGAGCCGCGGGTGACGAGCGAGACCGCCGTGATCGAGCCGTCGCGCCCGATGAGGCGGTCGGTGAGGGAGCGCTGGCGCACCACGGTGAGCGCTGACGCGGCCACCTGGTGGGGGAGCCGGCCCCTGGCCGCCTCGACCAGCCCGCCGAGGAACCCCTGGGGATCGTCCATGGCGAGTACCTGCTCTGACATGCCCTGAGTTTAAGCGCGTTCGGTGTGGATTTCGCCGTGTGCGGCGGGGTCAGGCGGCGGCGACGCCGTGCCGACGGATGCCGCGGGCCGCGATGAGCGCGCAGACGGCCATCGCTCCGGCGACCGCGACGAGCAGCGCCCCCATCGGTGTGACGGCCGTGAGCGCGGCGAGGATCGCGGGCAGCAGGAACCCGGCGTAGGTGAGCGAGTAGTACACCGCGGTCAGGCCGGCGAGGTCGTCTGGCGTCGCCATCGCCTGCACGGCGGTCAGCCCCGACACCATCGACAGACCGTAGCCGATCCCGAACACGGGAGCCGCGAGGAGCACGGCCCAGACCTGCTGGGAGAGGGAGGCCGGGATGAGCAGCAGCGCTCCCGCGGCGATGAAGAGCACGCCGACCAGACCGGCGCGGCCGCGGAGCGCCCGGAGGATCGGCCCGGAGACGAACTGCGTCAGCCAGCCGAAGCTGAGCGTGATCACCGTGACCAGGGTCGCGAATCCGACGGCGAAACCGGGCACGGCGCCGCCCACGAGGCTCGGCCCGACCGCGAACGCCAGGGCGGGCGCCGCGAAGACCCACGGTGCCAGCGGCAGCACCACGCCGACGAAACGGGCGCGCGCCCGTTTCGGGATCCGCAGGTCGCCGACAAGGCTCGGCTGTCTGACTCCCGGCATCCGCACCCCCGCCTTGCGCGTCTCGACGGCCCGGAGGAGGGCGACCAGCGCCGCAAGGCTCGCCGCGATCTGCACGACATACGGCAGCACCGACGGCAGCGGAGCGAACTGGGCGAGGGCTCCGCCGACACCCGCGCCACCGCCGAATCCGATCGTGAGCACCGCGGATGCCCGGCGGGCCCCCGCCTCGGCACGGCCGCCCCGCACCGACAGCTCCTTGATCCACGACGTGCCGACGACCATGCCCGCGGCCACGCTCAGCCCGCACACGAAACGCCCGGCACAGAGGCCGGCGAGGCTCGAAGCGGAGCTCGCCAGGATGATGCTCCCGACGATCCCGAGGGCGACACCGACGAGCAGAACAGGCTTTCGCCCGTACCGGTCCGACCATGCACCCGAGAGGGCGAACCCCGGCACGATGCCGATCACGTAGACGGCGAGCAGGATGTCGACCTGCACCTGGCTGTAGCCGCTCTGCTGCCGGTAGAGCTGCAGCAACGGGAGAAACTGGTTGCCGCCCCAGCAGAGCACGATCACAGCGGGTGCGACGAGGAGCCAGGCGCGGGCTCTGCTCGCTTCGGGATGTTCGCGGGTCACTGAACCCACCCTAGGCCTCGCCGGCCCGCCCGGGGTCAGGCCCCGACGGGCACCTTCAGCTGCCCCGTCTCCGTGCTCTCCGGGCCGGCACCATCGCCGAGGGCGGTGCGTTCGAGCTTGGCGCCCTCCACGTCGACGTCGGGGGTGATGCGGTCGAGCCAGCGCGGCATCCACCAGGCGGCCTCACCGAGCAGGTGCATCGCAGCCGGCACGAGCAGCAGGCGCACGACGAACGCGTCGACGAGCACCCCGATCGCGAGGCCGAAGCCGATCACCCGGGCCTCGACGAGATCGCCGAACACGAAGCCGCCGAACACCGAGATCATGATGATGCCCGCCGCGATCACCACGGGCCGGGCTGTGCGGAGACCGGCATTGACCGCCGGGCGCGCCGCCATGCCGTGCACGTGCGCCTCGCGCATGCCCGAGGTGAGGAAGAGCTGGTAGTCCATCGCGAGCCCGAAGATGATGCCGATGAGCAGGATCGGCAGGAAGCTCAGGATCGGGGCGGGGTCGTGGATCCCGAACAGGAAGCCGAGCCAGCCCCACTGGTACACCGCGGTGACCGCGCCGAACGTGGCGAGCACGGTGAGCAGGAACCCGGTGGTCGCGACGAGCGGCACGGCGATCGACCGGAACACCAGGATCATGATGAGGATCGAGAGGCCGAGCACGATCACGAGGTAGACCGGCAGGGCATCCGCGAGTTTCGCGGAGATGTCGATGTTGATGGCTGTCAGCCCGGTGACCCCGAGGGTCACGCCGAGCGAACTGTCGACGCTCGCCGAGAGGTCGCGGAGGTCTTTCACGACCTGTTCGGTACTGGCGGCCGACGGGCCCTCGGAGGGGATGACCTGGAAGATGACGGTGCGGTTGTCGGTGGATGCTCCCGCCGGTGCCGCCGCGACGACATTCTGGACCGTCAGGAGCCGGTCGGCGACATCCGCCTCGAGGCTCGTCAGCGCGGCGTCGTCGGCGACCGTGGGCAGGTTCGCGACGACGATGATCGCGCCGTTCACACCCGCTCCGAAAGCGTTGTCGATAGCGGTGTACGCCTTGTACTCGGTCGATTCGGTGGGCTGGGACTTGCCGTCCGGCAGGGCGAGGCGCATCGAGAGCGCGGGGATGGCGACGATCAGCAGGGCGATGATGCCGGCCGCGAGGATGAGAACAGGGTGCCGGGTGGCCAGGGTGCTGCTGCCGGGGGCGCCCTTCTTCGAGCGCCCGTCGCGCCCGGCGGCGGCGCCACCGGTTCTGCCGACACGGCCAGCGACATGCTCACCGACATGCTCCGGTGCGGCGTGCTTCTTCGCGCCGAGGGCGGCGCGTTCCTTCTTCGGCAGCACCCGGAGCCCGGCGAGCGACATCAGCGCCGGCGTCAGCGTGAGCGCCACGAGCACAGCGATGGCGACGACGACGGCGCCTGCCGTGCCCATCAGCCCGAGGAATCCGATGCCCGTCACATTCAGCGCGGCCAGCGCGATGATCACGGTGATGCCGGCGAACATCACGGCGTTGCCCGACGTTCCGTTCGCGAGGCCGATCGACTCGCGGAGCGGGATCCCGTCCCGCAGCTGGCGCCGGTGCCGGTTCAGGATGAACAGGGAGTAGTCGATGCCCACAGCCAGGCCGAGCATCAGTCCGAGGGTGATCGTGGCCGACGACATCGAGACGACACCCGAGAACGCGAGCACCCCGAGCGCGCCGACGCCCACTCCGATGAACGAGGAGACGAGGGGCAGGCCGGCGGCGACCAGCGTTCCGAGCATGACGAACAGCACGATCGCGGCGATCAGGATGCCGATGATCTCGCCCGCGCTGACGCCGATCGTGATCGAGGTCATCGACGAGGAGTAGTTGACATCGACGCCCGGGATGGATGTTCCGTCGATGGCGTCGACGGCGGCCTCTTTGGCTTCGGGGGTGACATCGGCGGTCGGCTTGTCGAACACGACGGTCGCGACGGCCGTGGAGTTGTCGGTCGACACGGTCTGGATCTTCGCGGCGGCGTCGAGCAGACGCTGGCCGGCGTCGGCCTTCGCCTGGTTCGCGGCGAGCTCGGTCTTTGCGGTGTCGAGCGTGGCCTGCTGCTGGGCGAGCTGGTCGGCCGCTCCGGCGGGGGCGCTGTCTCCCGCTGCCGTGAGCTGGGCCTTCGCGGCGTCGAGCTGCTCTTGGCTCTGCTCGAGCTGCGTGCTCCCGGCGCTGAGCTGGGTGGCGGCATCCGCGAGTTGGGCTGCCTGTGCCTGCCGGTCGGCCTCGGTCTGGAACGGGTTGATGCTGGAGCTGACGCCCGCCGTGCCGTCGGCCGCGGTGAGGGCCGCGGTGATTCCGGCCTGCTGTTCGGCCGTGAAGGCCGAGCCGTCGGAGGTCGTGAAGACCACCTGGCCGGTGCCACTGTCGGCCTCGGGCAGCGACGCCTGCAGCTGGTCGGCGACGTTCTGGGCTGGAGTGCCGGAGATGGCGAACGTGCTGGCGAGGGAACCGCCCGCGACGGCGAACGCACCGCCCGCACCGGCGACGACCACGAGCCAGATGGCGATGACGATCCAGGCCCGTCGTGCTGCGGCGAGCCCGAGTCGTTGGAGGAGTGTGGCCATGAGGAGGGTGCCTCTCGCTGTGTGCGGATGGAGTTCTGCCGGGCATCCGCGAACCGCAGGGCGCTTCTGACCGGCCCACACTGCTGGCGGACCACGATGTCTGAGGAGACCCTACCAAAACGCAACGTAACGTAATTGTGGATTGACTGGGAAGGTAGCCTCGGGGCGTGGAGAGAGCCGGACGCAGACGAAGTGAAGATGCACGATTGGCCGTGCTGCAGGCGATGAGGGAACTCGTCGCCGAGCAGGGGTACGCCAGAGTGACGATTGAGGGGATCGCGGAGCGTGCCCACGTCGGCAAGCCGACCATCTACCGCTGGTGGCAGTCGAAGAACGCCATCCTCGCCGAGTGCGTGCTGAGTGGTGACGTGCTGCCGACGCCGGTGGCGACGGACTCGCCCACTGGGGCGCGGTACGACGCGATCGTGTGGTTCCGCGCCGTGCTCGTCTACATCGATGACAACGCGCCGCTGCTCCGCGGGCTCGTGGCGGCCGCCTACGAGGATGCGGCCATGTCCCAGCAACTCGAGACGCACCTCGCCGAACCGATCGCGGCGGCCCTCCGGGAGTGGGTGGGCGGGCTGGCCGATGGCGAGGGTGGGGGTGGCGGCGGCATCTCGGGCCAGGCGCTCGCCCAGCTGGTGCACGGCACGATCCTCTACCGCCTGGCCCGGCCGCCCGGTTCGGGGGACGATGCGAGCGAAGAGGTCTTCGAGATCCTGATGGCCAGGCTGGGGCGCATCGGCGACTGATTTCACCATCTGGTCTTGACACACCGTTATTCAGCGATATATCTTTAACACATCGCCGAATAACGGTGACACTCTCTAGAACCAGAAAGGTGGACGCACTCATGCGCACCCACAATCAACATCATCACGATCATCCGTCCGACAACAGCGAATTCCGCGGCCAGCCCTTCGGCGGCCGAGGCTTCGGTCGAGGCGACGGCTTCGGCCCCGGCGCAGGCTTCGGTGCCGGCTTCGGTCCTGGTGCCGGCTTCGGCGGCTTCGGACCGGGCTTCGGTCCCCGCGGCCCGCGTCGCGCCGGCAAGGGCGACGTTCGCTCGGTCATCCTGTCGCTTCTCGCAGACGGCCCCTCGAACGGGTACGGCCTGATCAAGGCCATCGCCGAACGCACCGGCGGCACCTGGCGCCCGAGCCCCGGCTCGGTCTACCCCACCCTCCAGCAGCTCGTCGACGAGGAACTGATCGCCTCCAAGGGTGACGGTCGGCGCACCGAGTTCGAACTCACCGACGCGGGCCGCGCCTATCTCGAAGAGCACGCTGAGGAACTCAAGAAGGCCTGGGAGGCGACTCCCGGTCGCTCGGCCGAAGACGCGGCCTTCCACGAGAGCGTCGCGAAGCTCGTCGGTGTCGTGCAGCAGTTCCGTCACGGAGCCACTGCGGCACAGCGCCAGGCCGCTTCCGAGAAGCTCGACGAGGCGCGTCGCGCGCTGTACCTCATCCTCGCCGACTGAGACCGGTCGGTCCACCCGGCCATCGGGCCAGACCGGCGGGTCGGCCCAATGGCCCGTCGGCCCGTCGGCCCGGCGGGGCTCAGCCGCCGGCGAAGGCCGCCGCGATGTCCGCCTCGATCGACTGGGCGAGGAGCTCCTGCCCAGCCGCTGTCGGGTGCACGTCGTCGTCCTGCATCAGGTCCGGCCGGCCGGCCAGCGGCTGGCCGATGTCGACGAAGGTCGCTCCGATGGCGTCCGCAGCGCTGTGGATGTCGTCCGTCGCCTCCTGCAACTCATCGGGCGGCGACTCGTCGCCCCAGAACGCGCTCAGCGCGATGATCTGCGCATTCGGGAGCGCAGCCCTCAGGGACTGGACGGTCGACATCGTCTGCGCTTCGAGGTCCCCGCTGTCGACACCGAGGTCGTTGTTGCTCGCCGCGATGATGACGATCGACGGATCGAGTTGCACGGCGAGATCGGCCTGCGTCTGGAACGTGTCATCCGCATCGCCGGGCTGCACGAAGCCCGTTCCATCGTCGGCGAGATCTGTCAGCTGCCACCCATTCCGGCTGGCGAGCCGTTCCGGCCAGGACTGACTCGGGTCGTCGAGCCCGTGGCCGGACATGATCGAGTCGCCGATCGCCACCACCACGGGAGCGGGGGCTTCGGGCGGAGCGCCCGCCTGGGTGGCTGTGCCTTCGCCCAGGCCGGGGGAGATGCCCGCGGGGGCCAGCTGTTCCGGGGCCAGGGGGGCGAACGGTGTCACGTCTCTCGTCGTCATCGGGGCTGGGTTCGGCGTGGGGACCGATGACGGTGCTCCCGCCCCGGGCACTGTGCCGGCCGATGTTCCGCCGGCATCCTGTCCGTCGGAGGCGGGCGCGCTCGCGCCGGCGGTCCCCTCCGCCGTGCCCGCCGTGCCCGCCGGCCCTGCCGGGGGTGAGGGTGAAGGGGAGGGGGCCAGGATCGCCTGGGTGAGCGCGCCCGGTTCGTACGACGAAGTCGACCCGTGGCCCGCAACGGGCAGGGCGACCAGCAGAATCCCGAGCACGCCGGCGCAGGCGACGACCCCGACGACCCGGCCCCGTCTGCTCACCTCTGCCACCCCTCGCGGTCTGCGCTCTGGCATTCAACGGTACGCGGAGCCGGCCCGGTCGTAAACCTACGATATGTAGGTTTACGACTACTGACTGTAGGCTGGCTTCATGGCCCGCCAGAATCTCACCCGCCGCTCGGTGCTCGAGGCCGCCGCCGACCTCGCCGATCGCGATGGCTTCGACGCGATCTCGGTCTCGCTTCTCGCCCGCACCCTCGGAGTGCAACCCGCGAGCCTCTACTCCCACGTGCGCGACCGCGCCGCGGTTCTGGATGGCGTGCACACCCTCGCTCTAGGAGAACTCGCCGACCGGATCGCGGCGGAGATCGCCGGCCGCTCCCGGCGCGACGCGCTCGTCGGCATGATCGGTGCCTACCGTGGCTTCGCCCGCGACAGACCCGGACGGTGGGATGCGCTGCAGCGGCCCGCCAACGCCGAGACGGTGCAGTCGGGGGAGGCCGCCCGCCTCGTGGAGCTGACCTGGGCCGTGCTTCGCGGCTACGCGCTGCCCGACGCCGAACTCGTGCACGCGACCCGGCTCGTCGGCGCGACCATCAACGGCTTCCTGTCGCTCGAACGCGTCGGCTCCTTCGGCCATCGCGCACCCGACACCGAGGTCTCCTGGGCGCGCGCCGTCGACGTGCTCGACGCCGCGCTCGCGGCGTGGCCGGTGCCGGTGCCCACCGCCGCCGCCGCCGATGCGCCACCCGCACCCGCGCCCGGGGTGCCTCTGCGCGCCGCCGCGACCATTCCCGCGAGCGGCGGCCCCGCGACATCCACCGCCCGCACCAGCACACCCGCCACCTCTGAGGAGCCTCAGTCATGATCACCACCCCCTTCGCGATGGACATCGTCCGTGGCGCCGCCGAACTCGAAACCACCCCGCGCGGGGTGCGCCCCCACCGCCTGCCCGCGTGGGTGCGCGATCAGTTCCCCGACCCGCAGCTGCTCTCCCGCGAGATCCAGCCCTCGGGTGTGCGGATCGTCTTCCGCACGGCCGCCGCGCGGATCGAGCTCCGCTCCCACTCCACCCGCACCGCCTTCGCGGGGGCCGACCGGGCCCGCGGATCCATCGACAGCTACGTCGACGGAGCGTTCTGGGCGCGCGACGAACTCGGCGGCGGTGACGCCACGGTCGTCGACCTGCTGGCCGGCTCCACCACGCAGCTCAGCGGCGCGGCGCACACGACTGTCGTCGACCGGATGCCCGCCCGGGACAAGCTCGTCGAGCTCTGGCTGCCCCACAACGAGTCCCTCGAGCTCCTCAGCCTCGAGTCTGACGGACCGCTGGCGCCGAACCCCGATCATCCACCCGTCTGGATGCACCACGGCAGCTCGATCAGCCACGGCTCGAACGCCACCGCCCCGAGCGAGATCTGGCCGGCCGTCGCTGCGCGCCGGGGCGGTGTCGACCTGCTGAACCTCGGATTCGGCGGCAGCGCCCTCGTCGACCCGTTCATGGCGCGGGTCATGCGCGACACCCCAGCCGACGTCATCAGCGTGAAGCTCGGAATCAACGTGGTGAACTTCGACGCGATGCGCCTGCGGGCGTTCGTGCCGGCCGTGCACGGGTTCCTCGACACGATCCGCGACGGGCACCCGACGACGCCCCTGGTGCTGGTCTCGCCGATCTTCTGCGGCATCCACGAGCACACCGCCGGGCCGGGGGCGATCGACCCGTCGAGCCTCGGAACCGACCAGGTGCGCTTCCTCGCGAAGGGCGTGCCGGGCGATGAGGCCGAGGGGCGGCTCACGCTGTCGGTGATCCGCCGGGAGCTGCGGTCGCTGGCCTCGCGGCGCGCCGCCGACCCGAACCTCTACTTCCTGGAGGGCACCGATCTCTACGGGGAGGCCGACGCCGAGAGTCTGCCCCTCGCGGATGCGCTGCACCCGGGCCCGGAGGCGCACCGCCTCATCGGCTCCCGTTTCGCCGACTACGCGTTCGCCCCCGGCGGCCCCTTCGCCTGACGCCCCGCGCCACCCGCCGCCCCGCCGTCCCCACTTCCCTCCCGCCGCCGCGCGGTCGCGGCGTGGCTCAGAATGCGCTGCAGTTTGTCGCTTCGGCGCGTGCGCGCGCATGCGCGGAGGCGACAAACGTGCGCGGAAGTCCGGACGTGGCTCCCCGGTGCTGGCCGGGGAGCGGGGGGCGGGGGCGGGCTAGAGGCCCTGCGCGAGGCGGTAGTACGCCTGGTTCCAGCGCACCTCGTTCGCGAAACCCTTGAGGGTGGTGTCGGCGTCGATCGTGAGGAGTTCGGTCTTCGCGATGGCGGCGAAGTCCTCGAAGACCTCGATGCCCACGGCCGTCGACATCACGGTGTGGTGGGCTGCGCCCGCCGTGAGCCAGGCCGCAGCCGAGACCTGGAACGAGGGCGCGGGGCGCCAGACAGCGCGGCCGACGGGCAGGTTCGGCAGCGGGGCGCGCGGCTCCACGACCTCGACCACATTCGCCACAAGGCGGAAGCGGTCGCGCATGTCGCTCAGCGCGACTACGACGGCGGGGCCGGGGTCGGCCGTGAAGACCAGTCGCACCGGGTCCTCTTTTCCGCCGATGCCGAGCGGGTGGATCTCGAGCGTCGGCTTGGCCGTGGTGAGCGAGGGGCTGACCTCGAGCATGTGGGCGCCGAGGATGGTCTCCTGCCCTTCGACCAGGTCGTAGGTGTAGTCCTCCATGAGGGAGGCGCCGCCGGGAAGGCCCGCGCCCATCACGTTCGCCGCGCGCACGAGGATGGCCGTCTTCCAGTCGCCCTCTGCGCCGAATCCGTAGCCGTCGGCCATCAGGCGCTGCACAGCGAGACCGGGCAGCTGCTTGAGGGCTCCCAGGTCTTCGAAGCTCGTGGTGAAGGCGCCGAAGCCGCCCTCCTCGAGGAACGACCGCAGACCGAGTTCGATGGCTGCGCCGTCGCGCAGGGACTGGTGGCGCTCGGCGCCCGCCCGCAGTTCGGGAGCAACATCGTAGAGCTCTTCGTATTCGGCGACGAGGGCGTCGATCCGGTCATCCGGAACTGCCGCGACGGCGTCGGCGAGATCGTTCACGCCCCAGGTGTTGACCTGCACACCGAAGCGGATCTCGGCCTCGGTCTTGTCGCCCTCGGTGACGGCGACGTAGCGCATGTTGTCGCCGAAACGCGCGAGTTTCAGCGTCTTGACGGCCTGCCAGCCGGCGGCGGCGCGCGACCAGTCGGCGATCTGGGACTGCACCAGCGTGTTGGTCGCGTGGCCGACGACGGTCTTGCGGGCGACGCCCAGGCGGGTCTGGATGTAGCCGAACTCCCGGTCGCCGTGCGCGGCCTGGTTGAGGTTCATGAAGTCGAAGTCGATGTCCGCGTAGGGCAGCTCGACGTTCGCCTGGGTGTGGAAGTGCAGCAGCGGCTTCTGCAGGGCCTCGAGGCCGGAGATCCACATCTTCGCGGGGCTGAAGGTGTGCATCCAGGCGATGACGCCGATCACGCTGTCGTCGGCGTTGACGTCGAGGGCGGAGCGGCGGATTGATTCGCTGTCCTTCAGCACCGGCTTCCACACGATCTTCACGGGTATGCCTGCAGAGGCATGGAGCGTGTCGACGATCTGCTGGGACTGCTCGGCGACCTGGCGGAGGGTCTCCTCGCCGTACAGGTTCTGGCTGCCGGTGAAGAACCAGATTTCGAAGGGGTCGAGGGTTGTTTCGAGGGTGCTCAATTCAGTGATCCTGTCGGTTCTTGTCCGTAGACGTTCTGGTAGCGGTTGAAGAGGGAGTCGATGGATGCCGGCTCGATGGGCTGCGGTTCGCCGAGCAGGCGGGTGAAGAGCACCGTGCGTGCAACGTCTTCGACCATGACGGCCGCCTTGACGGCGTCGCGGGCATCCTTGCCGATCGTGAACGGTCCGTGGTTCTTCATCAGCACGGCTCGCGAGCGGTGCCCGGACAGGGTCTCGACGATGCCGCGCCCGATGGAGTCGTCGCCGATGATCGCGAACGGGCCGATCGGAACCTCGCCGCCGAACTCGTCGGCCATCGCGGTCGTGACGCAGGGGATCGACTCGCCGCGCGCGGCCCAAGCCACAGCGTAGGGCGAGTGGGTGTGCACCACACCCCCGACCTCGGGCATATGCCGGTAGACGTATGCGTGTGCAGCAGTGTCGCTCGAGGGGGAGCGGTCGGAGCCCGGCGTACCCGGAACGACGTCGCCGTCGAGGGTGCAGAGGATCATGTTGTCGGGCGTGAGCTCGTCGTAGTCGACGCCGGAGGGCTTGATTACGAACAGGTCGGCGCCGGGCACACGGCCGGACACGTTGCCGCCCGTCCACATCACGAGGCCCCAGCGCACGAGCTGGGAGTGCAGAGCGGAGACCTGCTCGCGCACGCGCGTGATCTCGGCGGCGTGCGCCTCGAGGTCGGCGGGGGTGGCGTGAGTGGCCGGGGTGGCGGGTGCTGAGGGGGTCGCGGGATCTGTCATGGGCTTCCTTCGGGTGGAGGGAGGTGGGATGGCCGGGGGCGGTGGATGTTCGGGGGTGAAGCCGGGGCGGTGGGTGGGTGTTCGGGGGTGAAGCCGGGGCGGTGGGTGGATGTTCGGGGGTGAAGCCGGGGCGGTGGGTGGATGTTCGGGGCCGACGCAATCGCCGGCGCCGAGCGGCCCCCGCCCGCGGCTGGCGTCAGCGGAGGCGCTCGACGGCGACCTGCTCGACGGCGAGGCCGGCGCGGTAGCGCTCGAGGTAGCTGGCGAAGCCAGCGACGTCGAGTGGATCGGGTTCTGCCGTCGTGAAGTCGGTGCCGGCGAAGACGTGGTCGCGGAGGTAGGCGTCGAGGTCGAGCCCCGTGCCGCGTGCGGAGGTGGGGTCCGAGGTTCCGTCTGTTGCAACGCCGGTGCCCGCGGCCGAGCCGTCGCCTGCCGAAGCGCCCGCTCCCGCGCCGACGCCGGTGCCCACGGCCGAGCCGTCGCCTGCCGAAGCGCCGGCTCCCGCGCCCGCGCCGCCGCCGCCGACGGCGGCCCGCGCCGACACGTACGCCGCCAGAACCGCGATCCCCCACGCCCCGCCCTCGGAGGCGGTCTCGGTGACCGTCACCGGAGCATCCAGCGCCCCCGCCAGGAACCGCTGTGCGACCCCGGCCGTGCGGAACATGCCGCCGTGGGCGAACAGTTCGTCGATCGCGACGCCCTCCGCGGCGAGCACGCGCATGCCGAGGCTGAGGGTGCCGAAGACCCCGTAGAGCTCGGCGCGGATGAAGTTGGCCAGGGTGAGGCGGCTGTCGGGCGTACGCACGATGAGCGGTCGACCCTCCTCGAGCCCGGCGATGGGTTCCCCGGCGAGATGGTTGTACGCCAGGAGCCCGCCGGCATCCGCCTCGCCCGTGAGGGCCTCGCGGAACAGCGTGTCGAAGACCGCGTCGTTGTCGAGCGGGGTGCCCGCGGCGGCGGCGAAGCGACCGAACATGGCCGCCCAGGCGGCGAGCTCGCTGGCCCCGTTGTTGCAGTGCACCATCGCCACCGGGTCGCCGGCCGGCGTGGTGACGAGGTCGAGTTCGTGGTGCACCTCGGCGAGAGGATGCTCGAGAACGACCATCGCGAAGATCGATGTTCCGGCGCTGACGTTTCCGGTGCGCGGGGCGACCGATCGCGTCGCGACCATGCCCGTGCCGGCGTCGCCCTCCGGCGGGCAGAGCACGATGCCGGGCCGGAGTGCCCCCGTCGGGTCGAGCAGCCGCGCGCCGTCGGAAGTCAGTTCGCCGGCCGGTTCACCCGCGACCAGAACCTCCGGCAGCAGTCCGGCGACAGACGCACCGGGCACCCGGCCGTCGGCCAGCGCGTCGTAGCGTTCGATCAGAGCGGCGTCGTAGTCGTTCGTGCGGGAGTCGATCGGGAACATGCCCGACGCGTCGCCCACCCCGAGCACGGTCCGGCCGGTGAGACGCCAGTGCACGTAGCCGGCGAGGGTTGTGATGTGCCGCACGTCGGGAATGTGCGGTTCCGCATCCAGAACCGCCTGGTGCAGGTGCGCGATCGACCAGCGCAGCGGGATGTTCACCCCGAACGACTCGGTGAGCTCCGCGGCTGCGGGCCCGGTGGTCGTGTTGCGCCAGGTGCGGAACGGCACCAGCAGGTCGCCGGCTTCGTCGAACGCGAGGTAGCCGTGCATCATCGCCGAGATACCGATCGCGCCGAAGCTGGTCGGCAGCACGCCGTGGCGCGCCTGCACGTCACTCACGAGGCCGGCGTACGCCGACTGGATGCCCGCCCAGACGTTCTCCAGAGAGTATGTCCAGCGGCGGTCTGTGAACTCGTTGTCCCATTCGAAGCTGCCGACAGCGAGCACATCGGAGGGGTCGTCGCCGACCAGGCAGGCCTTGATGCGGGTCGAACCGAGTTCGATGCCGAGGGTGGCCCGGCCACTCCGAATGGCGTCGGCGGCCGTGGTGTCGGCGGCGCTCGGTGTGGGGGCTGGGCTGGGCTCGGTCATGTCGCAAAGACTCCTTCGGCTCCGATGTGATCGATCACATGAGAGTGTACGTCATCGGGGCGGTGGATGCCCGCACAATCAGTTCCGGATGCACGGACGGCAGCGCCTCGCTCTCCCCGAGCAGCAGGGCGACCGCACGGCGCCCGGCTTCGGCGAGGTCCTGGCGCACTGTGGTGAGCGCGGGCTGGTAGTACGCGGCCTCCGGAACGTCGTCGAACCCGACCACACTCAGCTGGCTCGGAACGGCGACGCCGGCGCCCGCGGCGGCGCTCAGCGCACCCAGCGCCATCTGGTCGTTGCCCGCGAAGATCGCGGTCACGCCTCGCGCGATCAGCCGGCTGGCGGCGAGGTGACCGGATGCCGCACTCCAGTCGCCGATCTCGATGTCGTTCGCGTCGATGCCGTGCTCGGCCAGTTCAGCGCGGAACCCGCTCAGCCGCTGCGCGGCGTCGACCCAGTCGGCCGGCCCCGCGATGTGCCCGATGCGGCGGTGCCCGAGTAGCACGAGGTGGGCGGTGGCGAGCCGGGCGCCGATCACCTGGTCGAGCGTGCCGCCGCCGTCGGCGCCCAGCGCCTGCAGGGTCACGTACGGAAGAGTGATCGCGAGCCCCGCCAGCGCCTCGAGCACCTGCGTCTGCGGGGCGACCACCACGAGCCCCTCTGCGGAGAGGTCGGCGAGGTGCCGCACAGCCTCGTCGACCGAACGCGGGTCGAGGCCGTCGGCGTTCGCGATGGTGACGCTGTAGCCGCGGCTCCGCGCGGCGGCCTCGACGGCCGCGACGATGGAGGCCGGCCCGTACTCGCCGCTCGACGTGGACAGCACCCCGATCATCCGGGACCTGCTCGACGACAGCGCGCGGGCGGCGGCGTTCGGGCGGTAGTCCAGCTCGCGCATCGCGTCGAGCACGCGCTGGCGGGTCTCCGCCCGGAGGCTCGGATGATCGTTCAGCACCCGCGAGACCGTCTGGTGTGAGACACCCGCGACCTTGGCGACGTCGAAGACGCTGGCGGCGCGCGGCTTCACGGTCTCGCGGGTGGGATCGGCGGTCATCCTCCGATTATCGCGGTGTGCAGCAGTCGACGTTCGCCATCGACTCCGGAAAAATTGTCGCTCTGCGGGCCGCATACCGACAACTTTCCGGTTCTGGATGTCTCCACCGGCGCGTAGCGCCACACTGGGACCATGCAGAACGAGCACAAGCCCAGCCGCCCGGGAGACACCGCCTACCGGGCCGTCTTCGATGCGGTGATCACGTTCTCGAACGAGGGTGGGCTGCAGGCCCAGGTTTTCGTGTCGACGTGCCCGGCCCGGATGTCAGCGCCGACGAGGTGGGGCGGCTGTTCGTGACGTCGCTCGACCTGCTCATGACGGAATCCGCGGTGGTGAGCAACCTGCGGATCATCGAGGAAGCGCACAAGGGCACGCGCGGCGGGCCGAGCGACCCGCAGCGCTGAGGGTGGGAGCGCGCCGCGCCTCAGCCGGCGGGCCGCGAGAAGAGGTTCACGACGTTGCCGTCGGGGTCGCGGAAGAGCGCCGACCGGTTCCCCCACGGCATGGTCGACGGCTCGAGCACGACGTCGTCGAGCGAAGAACGCAGCCGCGCGAACTCGGCGTCGACGTCGGAGACCAGGAACTCGATGATCACGGAGTTGTTCTGGCCGGGGCGAGGAGCCGCGTCGCCGAGCATCGCGACCGTCGCCGTGCTGCCGATCGCGAGCACGCCCGTCGCGGTGCGGAACTCGGCGAAGACGGGGGCCGGTCGCACGGCCGTCACCCCTGTGACCCGCTCGTAGAAGGCCGCGAGGCGGTCGACGTCGTCGGTGATGATCCGGATGGAGGCGAAATCCATGGTGATCCCTTCTGCCGGGTCACCGTGACCCGGTGCCACCATCCTGCGCCGGACCACCGACAGCCGGCCGGTCGACATCCGGCCAGCCGGTGGCGGAACCCGCGACATCCACTCCACCGGCAGCCGGCCGACCGGGAGCCGGCAGACCGGGAGCCGGCCCGCCGGGAGCCGGCCGGCCGACAGCCAGCCCGCCGCCGACGGCGGAACCCGCGACATCCGCCCCACCGCCCCCCGGCGCCGCGAGCGGGAGGCTGCAGACGAACACCGCGCCGCCCAGCCCCGGCACGGGGTCGGCGCAGATGAGGTTGCCGCCGTGGGATCGCAGGATCCCCCGCGCGATCGGCAGCCCGAGGCCGGCCCCGCCGCCCGATGCGTTGCGGGCGGAGTCGAGGCGCACGAGCCGGTCGAAGATGCGTTCCCGGTCGGCTGCCGGAACCCCCGGCCCCTGATCGGTGACCCAGATGCGGGCCGAACCGTGACCCGCCGAGACAGTGATGCGCACGGGCCCGACGCCCCCGGTCATCCGTGCCGCGTTGTCGACGAGGTTCGCGACGACCTGGCTGAGGCGTTCGGCGTCGGCCTCGACAGTGACGGAGGTGGGCGGAATCGAGGCCCCGAGGTCGAGCAGCGGCCGCCGGATCCGCTGCCGTTCGACCTCCGCCTCGACCAGCGCGCCGAGGTCGATGGGCATCCGTTCGAGCACGAGCCCCTGGTCGACCCGGGCCATCATCAGCATGTCGTCGATCAGCCGCGACGCCCTGGCAGCCTCCCGCACGACGTGTGCGGCCAGGCGTTCGCGTTCGCTCCGGTCGACGGATGCCCGCACCAGCGTGTCGGCCGCCGCCTGCATTCCGGCGACCGGTGTGCGCAGTTCGTGCGCCGCATCGCTCACGAACGACCGCACCCGCGCTTCCGCAGCGCGGGCCGCACCCTCCGCGCCCTCGACACCGTCGAGCATCTCGTCGAAAGCGTCGGCCACCCGGCCGATCTCCGTGCCGGGCCGCGTCGGTCTGAGCCGCCGGCCCCGGTCGCCGCGGGCGATGTCCCGGGCCAGCGCTGTCATCGACTCCAGCGGGCTGAGCGACCGGCGAACCACGAGCACCAGCGCGGCAGCGGCGGCTAAAAGGAAGGCGGCCGAGGCGCCGACGAGGATGAGCCGCAGCTGCTCGACCGTCTGTTCGACGTCGCTGGCGTCCGCTGTCAGGGTGAGGGTGCTGCCGTCGCTCAGCTCGGATTCGAGGGTGACGATCTGCGCATCGGACGTCAGGATGCTCGACGCCGTGATGCTCGTGGCGGCGGTGCCGGTCGTGGCCGCGGTGCCGGGTGTTGCAGAGGTGCCGGGCGTGGTCGGGTCGGCGTCCGATGCCGAGCCGCCGGTCGCGGTGCCGGGTGTGGTCGGGCTGGCGCCCGATGCCGAGCCGCCGGTCGCGGTGCCGGGCGAGGTGGCGCTGCCGGGTGTGGTCCCTCCGGCGCTCGGCGTCGAGCCGCCGGCGGCGCCGGGGTCGGCCGTCGAGCCGCCGGTGCTGCCGGAGGTGCTGGAGTTGCCGGTGCTTCCGGATGCGCCGCCTGCCGCGGCGGGGGCGAGCGGCGACGGCGCTCCGAGCGGGCCGAGGCCCGCCGCATCCGGACCCCGTCGGAGCTCGTCGGGGGAGGGCCCGGCGACGACCGAACCGCCGTCGGGGCTTCGGATCAGCACCGAGACCCCCTGGGCGGAGAGCCTGCTGGCGAGATCGTCGTTCGACACGGTGCCGATCAGGGCGGCGGCGGCCGAGGCGCGGTCGCGGAGGCGATCCTCGAGCTGGGACCTCAGGCGGTCGCCGAGTACGAGTTGCACGGTGAACCCGAGCGCGACCAGCAGCACGGTGAGGAGCGCGAGCACGGAGAGCACGGTGCGCGTGCGGAGCGATCCGGTGCGGAGCGCGGGCGACGGAGACGGCGACGCCGGCGGCGCGCCACTGTCCTGTGCGCCGCCGGCCAGGGCCGATGCGGGAGGCGCGCCGCCGCTTCTCCCCGCACCGGCCGCGGGCCGCGCTGATCCTGAAGGATGCGCGCCGCTCATGCGCTCAACCGGTAGCCGATGCCGCGCACGGTGTGGATGAGCCGCGGGCCGTCGCCGTCCATCTTGCGCCGGAGGGAGCTCAGGTGCACCTCCACGACATTCGCGTCGATGTCGTCGTACCCCCAGACCTGGGTGAGGATCTGCGTCTTCGACAGCGTGCGTCCCCGGCTCTCGGCGAAGAACCTCAGCAGCCGGAACTCGGTGGCCGTGAGATCGAGGGCTCTGCCGGCGCGGAGGGCGCGGGCGCCGTCGACGTCCACCACCAGGTCCGCCACCTGGATGACGGCCGGGATGCGCCCCCGGCGCCGCAGCACGGCCGTGACCCGGGCGATGAGCTCGGCCATGGCGAAGGGCTTGGAGAGGTAGTCGTCGATTCCAGCTGAGAAACCGCGGAGCCGGTCATCCACTTCGTCGCGGGCGGTGAGCATCATGACGGCGCAGTCGCTGCGGGACCGCACGGCGGAGGCGAGCGCCAGGCCCGACCGGCCGGGCAGCATCCAGTCGACGAGAAGGAGGTCGGGGAGGAACGAGGCGAGGTCATTCTCGAGCGTTTCGCCGTCCTCGCGGGCGGTGACGGTGAAGCCTTCGTGGGTCAGTGCGGCCGCGGTGGAGACGCGCAGGGTCTCGTCGTCTTCGATGAAGAGGATGCGGGCGGGGGAGGTCATTGCTGAAAGGTACGACAGGCGACCGTCCGCTTTCTGGGTGTCGGCTGGAGGTTGGCTGTACTTAACGCAAGCTTCAGTTTCGGTTCGGAGAGTGGGGTCAAACGAAAGGAAACCCTCTCATGTCAGATCTCAACACCTTCTTCATTCCCGAGGACCCGAACACTCCCGAGCCGCCCCGGCGCCGGTCGATCGGGCGGCGGGTCGCGATCGGAGTCGCCTGCGGCGTGGTCGGGCTCGGCCTGGTCGGCGCGACGGCCGCTGTGGCCGTGCAGGGCGGGCAGGCGCCGATGCAGAACGTGTCGGCCGCCGCGTCGACCGCGTCAAGTGCGCCCAGCGGCGGTGCGGGCGGATCCACCGCGCCCGCGCTGCCGACCGCGACGGGTACCGCGGCGCCGGCCGCTCCCTCGGCGACCGATGCTCCGGCAGCTCCAGATGTCGCGGCCACCGGTGCTCCGACGGCTCCCGCCGCGCCCTCAGACGGGGCGACCCCGCCCGCGCCCGCCGCAGGACGTGCCGGGCCCGCCGCAGCCTGCGGCCCGGCCGGTGCCACGCCGCCCGCCCCTGGCGCGGAGGGTGCGCCGACCCCGCCGACACCGGGCGCGGATGGCGCGCCGACCCCGCCGACCCCGGGCGCGGAGGGCGCCCCCACCTCGCCGACCCCGCCGACCCCGGGCGCCGATGGCGCGCCGACCCCGCCGACACCGGGCGCGGAGGGCGCCCCCACCTCGTCCAGCGAGGCGCCGTCGACCGACGCCCCGACCGGATCCTGACCCACCCACCCCCACCCCCACCCCCACCCCCACCCCACTCCCCAACCCACCCCACCGCGCCCCCACCCAAACGAAACCCCGAAAGTTGTCGGTATCCGCGTCGCAGAGCGACCACTTTCGGGGTTTCGATCGGGGTGAGGCGGGTCGTGGGCGCGAATGTGGGGCGGGAGGGCGAAGTGCCCAGAACTCAGACGTACGCTTGAACGATGAACCGTCCTACTGTGGCAACGGTCGGCGAGCTCCGGGCATCCGGACATGCGCTGAAATCGCTGCGTGCCGAGATCCGTGACAACCTGCTCGAAGCTCTCCGCGAGGGCCGGGACCCGTGGCCGGGGCTGCACGGGTTCGAGTCCACTGTCATCCCGCAGGTCGAGCGGGCGCTGATCGCCGGCCACGACATCGTTCTGCTCGGTGAGCGCGGCCAGGGCAAGACGCGGCTGCTGCGCACGATGTCGGGGCTCCTCGACGAGTGGTCGCCGGTCATCGACGGATCGGAGCTCGGCGAGCATCCGTTCGACCCGATCACCACCGAGAGCCAGCGTAGAGCGGCCGACGAGGGCGACGACCTGCCGGTCACCTGGCGCCATCGGAGCGAACGCTACTTCGAGAAGCTCGCGACCCCCGACACGAGTGTGGCCGACCTGATCGGCGACGTCGACCCGATGAAGGTCGCCGAGGGCCGGAGTCTCGGCGACCCCGAGACCATCCACTTCGGGCTGATTCCCCGCAGCCACCGCGGCATCGTCGCGATCAACGAGCTGCCCGACCTGGCAGAGCGGATCCAGGTCGCGATGCTGAACGTGATGGAGGAGCGCGACATCCAGATTCGTGGGTACGTGCTGCGACTGCCGCTCGACGTGCTTGTCATGGCCAGCGCCAACCCCGAGGACTACACGAACCGCGGGCGCATCATCACGCCGTTGAAAGACCGGTTCGGGGCCGAGATCCGCACGCACTATCCGACCGAGCTCGAGGATGAGGTGGCGGTGATCCGGCAGGAGGCCGAACTGGCGGCCGAAGTGCCCGACTACCTCGTCGAGATCCTCGCGCGGTTCACCCGGGCCCTCCGCGGTTCGAGCGCCGTCGACCAGCGGAGCGGCGTCAGCGCCCGGTTCGCCATCGCGGGAGCCGAGACGATCGCGGCTGCGGCCCTCCACCGCCAGGCGCGGCAGGGCGAGGCCGAGGCCGTTGCCCGGCCGATCGACCTCGAGACGGCGGTCGACGTGCTCGGCGGCAAGATCGAGTTCGAGTCGGGCGAGGAGGGGCGGGAGGATGAGATTCTCGAGCACCTGCTGCGGACGGCGACGGCCGAGACGGTTCGGGCGCACTTCCGCGGCATCGACTTCGGGGTTCTGGTCGACGCGCTCGAGAGCGGCATCATGGTGACGACGGGGGAGCAGGTCGCGGCGCGCGACTTCCTCGTGGGGCTGCCGTCGCTCGGCGAGAGCGAACTGTACGACGAGATCTGCGACCGCCTGGGAGCAACCAATGACGGCCAGCGTGCTGGCGCGATCGAGCTCGCCCTCGAAGGTCTCTACCTCGCCCGCAGGGTGAGCAAGGAGTCGGGCGGCGGCGAGGCGATCTATGGCTAGAGCGAACCGGCGCCTCACGCGAGGCTCCCGGTACTCGAAATACGACGGCGGGCCGGATCCGCTCGCGCCGCCGGTCGACGTGACCGAGGCGCTCGACGCCATCGGCAAAGACGTGATGGCCGGGTACTCGCCCGAGAATGCGATGCGCGAGTTCCTCCGCCGCGGCGGCCGCGACCAGGCCGGACTCGACGATCTCGCCCGGCGCGTGGCCGAGCGGCGCCGCGAACTGACGCAGAAACACAACCTCGACGGCACCCTTCAGGAGATCAAGGAACTGCTCGACCGTGCCGTGCTCGAGGAGCGCAAGCAGCTCGCCCGCGATGCATTGATGGATGAGGGCGACAGGGCCCTTGCGGAGATCCAGCTCGACAGCCTGCCGTCGTCCCCGTCGGCGGCGGTCAGCGAGCTGAACGACTACCGCTGGCAGAGCGCCGAGGCGCGCGCCGACTACGAGAAGATCAAGGACCTGCTGGGCCGGGAGATGCTCGACCAGCGTTTCGCTGGCATGAAGAATGCCCTAGAGAATGCGACCGACGAGGATCGCGCCGCCATCACCGAGATGCTCGGCGATCTGAACCAGCTGCTCGACGCCCACAAGCGGGGTGAGGACACCCCCGAGCAGTTCGCTGAGTTCATGGCGAAGCACGGGCAGTTCTTCCCCGAGCAGCCGGAGAACGTCGACGAGCTCCTCGACGCGCTCGCCGCCCGCGCCGCCGCGGCCCAGCGCATGCGCAACTCGATGACCCAGGAGCAGCGCGACGAACTCGACGCGCTCGCGGCCGAGGCGTTCGGGTCGCCCGACCTGATGGAAGCGCTGTCAGAGCTCGACGGTCAGCTGCGCGACCTCCGCCCCGGTGAGGACTGGAACGGTTCCGAGCGGATGGACGGACAAGACGGCCTCGGCCTCGGCGACGGCACCGGCGTCTTCCAGGACATCGCCGACCTCGACGGCCTGGCCGAACAGCTCTCCCAGTCGCAGAACAGCTCGCAGCTCGACGACCTCGACCTCGACGCGCTCGCCCGGCAGCTCGGCGACTCGGCGGCAGTGGATGCCCGAACCATCCAGCAGCTCGAGAAGGCCCTCCGTGACAACGGTGCACTCAAGCGCGGAACCGACGGCACCCTCAAACTCACGCCGAAGGCGATGCGGCAACTCGGCAAGGCGCTGCTGCGGGACGTCGCCGAGAAGCTGTCGGGGCGCGGCGGCAACCGTGACGTGGGACAGGCGGGAGCTGCGGGGGAGCGCTCGGGGGCGACCCGGGAGTGGGCGTTCGGCGACACTGAACCGTGGGACGTCACCCGCACCATCACGAACGCGATCACCCGCACGGCCGGCGAGGGCCGTTCGGCTCTGCGCGGGGTGAGCATCCAGATCGGCGACGTCGAAGTGCAGGAGACCGAGGCCCGCAGCCAGGCCTGCGTCGCCCTGCTCGTCGACACGTCGTTCTCGATGGCGATGGATGATCGCTGGGTGCCCATGAAGCGCACGGCCCTCGCGCTGCACACCCTCATCACGAGCCGTTTCCGCGGTGACGACCTGCAGCTGATCGGCTTCGGCCGGCACGCCGAGGTGATGGACATCGAACAGCTCATCGGTCTCGACGCCAAGTGGGACAAGGGCACGAACCTGCACCACGCGCTGATGCTGGCTAACCGGCACTTCCGGAAGCACCCGAACGCCCAGCCGGTGCTGCTGATCGTCACCGACGGCGAACCCACCTCGCACCTCGAACCCGGCGGCGAGGTCTACTTCAGCTATCCGCCCGACCCGCTGACCGTCGCGTACGCGGTGCGGGAACTGGATGCCTCGATGAGGCTCGGCGCGCAGACCTCCTTCTTCCGGCTGGGCGACGACCCCGGCCTCGCGCGGTTCATCGACTCGATGGCACGGCGCGTCGGCGGCTCCGTGGTGGCGCCGGAGGCCGACGACCTCGGCGCGGCCGTGGTCTCGTCGTACCTCGGATCGCGGGGCGGCACGCCCGGCGCGGGCGGCAGCGCCTCACCCGACGACTTCGGCGGCATGTTCGGCCGCGGCTGGGGCCGCTGGTAACGGCCGCGCGTTCCCGTCCATTTCTCGAGGAATCCTCGGAGTATGATGCTGGGAGAAGCGCCCACAAGGGCGCCCGCAGACAAGGTCGCCCGCAGCCAAGGTCGCTTAAAAGCAGAACCCCGGTCGTGTGATCGGCCCTCCGAAGAGGACTACAGGGACGGTTCCGGGGTGTTCCAAACAACCTTAGGAGAGGGCGAGGGAATGGTCAAGTCGGTGTCCTCGTCCTTCTGCAGTAGGCACTTCAGTCCAGCCCGACTCGAGCACTACCTCGCTGAGTGTGGTGGAGATCTGTCGGCAGCGATGCGGCTCTACGAGTGGAATGCAGAATTGTCAGCAGCGTTCTGGGAGTCGCTGAGCTTTCTGGAAGTCGCCCTCCGCAATGCGATCGATCGTGAGATGACGTCGATTCATGCCAGGAAGAGCCGCAGTGGCCACTGGATCTTCGACGATGCGCTCGAGCTGGGCCGGGATGCAGGAGGGCCGAGCCGGCATAGACAGCCCTACCTCGACGTTTCGACAGCGATCAGACGGGATCGTTCCAACGGAATGCCAATCAGTCCCGGGCAGGTCATCTCTGAGCTTCCCTTTGGCTTCTGGCACCAGATGGTGTCAAAGCGCCAGTCGTTCCTTTGGCCCGACCTCGCCGCGGCGTTCCCGAACAGTCCGCGTCGCAGTCAGGCGCTCGTGCATGACCCCGTGTCGCGCCTAAGGACCTTCCGCAATCGCATCGGTCATCACCACCGCATCTGGTCGATCGACAGCGCCGGTCGCTACGCGGACCTTTTGGTTGTGGCCGGCTTTCTCGATGTCGACCTCAGGGACTGGGTCGAATCCCGCTCCCGAATCCCTCACCTGATCGCGTCAAGGCCGTAGCGCCTCCGTGCCTACCCCGCGTGGTGCCGAGCTGAGCGGGAACGAGACCTACGGGCCGCCGAGCCAGTGGTCGATGCGGTGGTGGTCGGGCGCGAAGCCGTGGTCGACGCCCCAGAGCACGGCCTGAGTCCGGCTGGACACGTCGATCTTGCGGTAGATGCTTCGGATGTACGACTTGACCGTGTTCGGGCTGAGATAGGTGAGCCGGGCCACGTCGGCGTTGTTCTTGCCCTGGGTGATGAGCGCGAGAATCTCCGACTCGCGGTCGGTGAACCCCTCGTGCCGGCCGGGCCAGTCGAGCCCGAGAGCGCTGCCCGCCCGTTTCGGCGGGTCGCTGATCACCGTTTCGCCCGCGTGCACCGATTCGAGCGCCGCGACGAGGTCCCGAGCCGGCAGGGTTTTCGAGAGGTACCCGTGGATGCCCTGCCCGCGTGCGCTGTCGACGAGCTCGGGCTGGAAGTTCCAGGTGTAGACGACGACCCGGCTCGCCCGCGGATTCTTCACCAGCCCGCGCAGTTCCTGATGGTCTGATTCGGGCTGGGCGAACGAGTCGTACAGCACGATGTCGACTTCGTCACTGAGATCCGCGTTGGCGTCGATCTCGCACACGAGCACGCGATCGCGGTAGCGGTCGAACATGTGGGCGAGCCCGGTGAGTACGACGTCGTAGTCGTCGACGAGGGCCACCCGGATGGGTCTGGCCGCCGCTGTCACGCTCATGAGATGAGACTAGCGCGCATCCGGCAGCAAAAGACCACCCCTAGGGGTGTCGCGCCCCACCTCTGGGGCTGGTTCGCTGATACCAGCCGTTCAGACGAGCGGTGTGAAGCGCAGAACTGCGCACGATCAAAGGATGCACATCATGCTCGGTCTCATCATCAGCCTCATCGTCGTCGGCCTCATCGCTGGCGCGCTCGCCCGCCTCATCGTTCCGGGTCGCCAGAGCATCTCGATCCTCATGACCATCGTGCTCGGTATCGTCGGGTCGTTCGTGGGCGGGTTCCTCGGCTTCCTGATCTTCCAGCACGACCCGATGGACGGCTTCTTCCAGCCCGCCGGCATCATCGGCTCGATCATCGGCGCCGTCATCGTGCTGGTCATCTACACCCAGGTCGCCGGCCGCCGCTCGGTCAGCCGCTAACGATCCGGCGCGCGGTGCGGATGGACGGAGCTGGGGCGACACGGTTCTGCATGCCAGGCCACGTTGTCTGAGCTTCGCCCGTTTGTGCTCGGCGGAAGGGGCGAGAGGGGTCGTTGCGCCCCGTGGCCGGGGGTGTGGTCGCGGGAGGCCCAACACTTTCGCGGGCGGGGACGCTGTGCGGATGGGCGGAGCAGGGACGACGTGGTGCCTCAAACAAGGCCACGTTGTCCCACCTCCGCCCATTTGTACACAGCCCGCGCCCGCCCGAGGTCAGCCCCTTGGGGCGCGCGGGGCGCGCGCCTACTCGAGCAGCTTGCCGCCCACGGTGACCTCCTCGCGCATCAGCGCCGCGATCTCCTCGGGGATGGCTGGGATCGGCTCGCGAGTGATACCGCTTGGCGACCAGACGAGGTTGACCTGCAGCCCCGGGTCGAGCTCGGGGTAGTCGCTCCGGTTGTGGCAACCACGCGTCTCGCGCCGTTCGAGCGCCGCCTCGAGGGTGGCGCGGGCCGCCAGCGCGGCCGACCGGAGGTCGAACGCGTGGGCGAGGTCCTGGTACCCAGCGATGTCGGGGTGCACCCCGATGTCGCCCATCCGCGCCTCGATCGTGTCGAGTTCGGCGAGCCCCGCGAGCAGCCCTTCCTCGTCACGCACGACGCCCGCGTACTCGGTCATCGTGTTCCGGATGGCGCGCTGCAGCGCGCGCACATTCTCGGGACCGTCACTCGCGAGCAACGCGTCGATCTCGCCCCGCGCGACGGCGACCGCCGCGGCCGACCGGGTCTGGGCATCCAGAGCAGCGGAGTACGACGCCGCAGCCTGCCCGACGATCCGCCCGAACACGAGCAGCTCGATCAGCGAGTTGCCGCCGAGCCGGTTCGCCCCGTGCAGCCCCGACGAAGCCTCGCCGATCGCGTAGAGCCCGGGAACGTCGGTCGAGTGGTCCTCGGGACGCACCCAGACGCCGCCCATCGAGTAGTGCGCGGTGGGCGCGATCTCGATGGGATCCTTCGTGATGTCGAGCATCTGCAGCTCGAGCATGGTCTGGTAGACGCGGGGCAGCCGGGTCATGATCGTCTCGCGGGGGAGGTGCGAGACATCCAGCCACACGCCGCCGTTCGGCGTGCCACGACCTTCCTTGATCTCGGTGTAGCAGGCCAGCGCGACGCGGTCGCGGGTCGAGAGTTCCATGCGCTCGGGGTCGTAGCGACCCATGAAGCGCTCGCCGAGGCCGTTCCGCAGGATGCCGCCCTCGCCGCGCGCCGCCTCGGAGATGAGCGTGCCGGCCGCGTTCTCGGGCTCGATGATGCCCGACGGATGGAACTGCACGAGCTCGGGGTCACGCAGTCGCCCGCCGGCCTCGACCGCCAGACGGAACGAGTCACCCGTGTTCTCGTCGCGCCGGGAGGAGGTGCGACGCCAGATGCGGTTGTGCCCGCCGGCGGCGAGGATGACGGCGTCGGCATGGATCAGGTAACGCGTGCCGTCTTCGACGTCGAAGCCGTAGGCGCCGAACACCGCGCCGTCGTCGTTGACGAGGATCCGGGTGACGTACACCGTGTCGAGGATCGGCACGTTCAGCTGCGCCGCCCGATTGACCAGGGTGCGCTGGATCTCGAGACCGGTGTAGTCGCCCGCGAAGGCGGTGCGCCGGTAGGTGTGCGCCCCGAAGAAGCGCTGGGAGATGCGCCCGTCGTCCTCGCGCGCGAACGGCATGCCGTAGCGCTCGAGGTCGTGGATGCCCCGGGCTGCGCCCGAGGTCACGATCTCGACGGTGTGCGGGTTGGCGAGCAGGTACGACTCCTTGAGGGTGTCGGCGGCGTGCTGCTGCCAGGTGTCGTCGGGATCCATCGTCGAGAGGGCGGCATTGATGCCGCCGGCCGCGAGGGAGGTGTGGGCATCCGACTTGGAGCGTTTGCCGAGGGCGAGCACGTCGACCCCCGCCTCGGCGAGTTCGATGGCGGCGCGGAGGCCGGAGCCGCCGGTTCCGATGACGAGGACGGTGGTGGAGAGCTGTCGTTCTGTGGGACTCATGACTCCACGCTATGCAGGTGTGAACGATTACTCCAATGCATATTCTCGCTCGCTATGATGCGTCTAGGCTATGCATGTGAACCTCGAACAGCTCCGCAGTTTCGTCGAAGTGGCGCAACGCGGCAACTTCACCCGCGCCGCCGAACACCTGCACCTCGCCCAGCCCTCACTGAGTCGCCAGATCGCCACCCTCGAGCAGGATCTCGGTGCCGAACTCTTCGCCCGGGCCCGCGGCGGCAGCACCCTCACCGTCGCCGGCGAGTCGCTGCTGCCGCTGGCCCGGCGGATGCTCGCCGACGCCGACTCGGTGCGTCGCGAGCTCGCCGAACTCGCTGGCCTACAGCGCGGGCGGGTGCGCCTCGGCGCGACCCCGACCCTCTGCATCAGCCTCGTCGCGGAGGTGCTGAGCACCTTCCACGCCGCGCATCCGGGGATCGAACTGCACCTCTCGGAGCACGGCTCCCGGCGCCTCCTCGACGAACTCGCCGCGGGCGAACTCGACCTCGCGCTCATCACCACCTCGGGCGCGGCTTCCGCCGACCGGTTCACCGTCAGCCCGCTGCTCGCCGAGGAGCTGGTCGTCATCTCCTCAGCCGCCGCCCCGCCGCTCACCGCTCGTGCCAGTCTGCGGCTCACGGATGTCGCGGCCCTCCCGCAGATCGTCTTCAGTTCGTCGTACGACCTCCGGGCGACGACCGACGCCGCCTTCGCCGCGGCCGGCCTCCGCCCCGAGGTGGTGCTCGAAGGGGCGCAGATGGATGCCGTGCTGAGGTTCGTCGAACGCGGGCTCGGCGTCGCCATCGTTCCGGCCATGGTGCTCATCGATCGCCCCGGACTCCGTTCCGTGCGGCTCACCGCGCCCGCGCTCAGCCGCACGATCAGCCTCGCCCGCCCCGCGGACGCCCGCCCCACCGCCGCGGTCGCCCTCATGCAGCGCACCATCGCGGCCACGGCCACGGCCTTCGCCGCCCGCGCCGGCGCCACGATGCGCCTCGCCGCTCCGCCCGCCGCGGGCTCCTGACGCCCGCCCTCGCGCCCTCGCGCGCGCGGGCTCCTGACGCCCGCCCCCGCCCCGTCGCCCCGCCCGCCCGCCTGCCCGCCGCCCCGCCGGCGAGTGCGTTCGGTTCTGCTGAGCGCGACCGGCCTGCGAGCCGCCCTCGGCATGAACGGCCGCACGCAGTGGCGCGGGCGCCCTGACGGGGGCCCTTCGGTGGTTGTGCTGCCCGGGGATAATCGAACAGTGCCTGTGACTCGTGTCCGACCTGTCGATGTGGCTGAGCTGCGCGGATTCCTCGCCGAGGTCGACCTCACCCTCGCGGGTCTCGACGCCCCGACCGTGCGGCTGTGGGTCGACCGCGACGCGTCCGGCGTGATCGTCGGGAGCACAGGCTTCGAGCTGAGCGCCGACGGAGCGCATGCCCTCATCAGGAGCGTCGCGGTGCGGCCCGGCATCCGGAACACCGGCGCAGGCACGCGACTGGCCCTGTTCGCGCTGGCTGAGGCCGAGGCATCCGGAGCATCGACCGCGTGGTTGTTCTCCCGCCGGTCGGGGCCGTTCTGGCAGAAGCTCGGCTTCGAGCCGGCCGACCGGGATGCACTGGCGGCGGCGCTGCCCGACACGCACCAGGTGCGCCTGTTCGCTTCGACAGGGCAACTAGCCCGGGAGGCGGCATGGTCGCGTCAACTCGACGGCGCAGGCCGCTGACCCTCCAGGCGGGAACGACGAACGGGAACGAAGAACAGGAACGACGAAGGGGCCGCCGAACTTCCGTTCGACGGCCCCTTCTCCTGGTGCGCTGGGACTACTGCGCGTTGTTCCGCGCGGCGCGTCGGCGGGTCACGAGGAACGCCGATCCGAGCGCCAGCATGATCGCAGCGAGGACGCTGATGCCGGTCACTTCGAGGCCGGTGTGGGCGAGGCCGCCGCCCGTGCCCGAACCACTGCCCGAACCCGAACCCGAACCCGAACCCGAGCCCGAACCGCTGCCGTTACCCGGAGTCGGTGCCGGTGTGGCGGTCGGAGTGCCGGCCGCAGCCTGAACCGTGAACGCGATACGGGCTTCGCTCGAAGCGCCGTCGATGCTCTGCGTGACGACGAGCTCGTTGGCACCGACCTGCACGGCGGAGCCGAGCACGAGGCTCCACTCACCGTCGATGACCTTCGTGGTTCCCTGTACGGGGACGCCGTTGATCTTCGCGCTGATCGTGGCGCCAGTGATGCCGGTTCCTGTCGCGTTGGTCGGCTTGTCGGCGTTCGCGACTGTCGAATTGTTGGTCGGCGAGGTGATGCCGGCCTGGGCCGGGATAACGCTGAAGACCGAGGTCGCGACCGGTGAGGTCTGGCCTTCAGCCGACTGGGTCACATCGATCGAGTAGACCGTTCCGTAGCTGAGGTCGGCCGGGACGCTCCAGTTGCCCGAACCGTCGACGGTGTCGGTGCCCTGGACATCACCCTTGACGGTGATCTTCGTTCCGGGGGTGCCGGTACCGGTGACCTCGGTCAGCGAGGTGACGACGGAGGATCCGTCTGCCGGGCTGGTGATGACCGGAGCCTTCAGGGGCACGGGAACGACCTTGACCGAGAAGGAGGCCTTCGAGGAGGTGTTGAAGCCCGACTTCGCCTGCGCCGTGAACTCGTAGGTGCCGAGGGCGCTGGGCGCGGGGAATGAGAAGGTTCCGTCGGCGTCTGCGTCGACGGTGAACGAGTCGCCGTCCTTCGGGTCGATGGTGACCGTCGAGGAGGCGGGTGCCGTGCCCGAGATGCTCGCGCCGCGCTCGACGTTGCCACCGTCGGCCGGGTTGGTGAGGGCCGGGGCGGAGATCGAGAGCTTCACGGTGTAGCCGTCGGTGTGGGCGAGGTCGTTCTGCAGGTCTGATGCCCACATGAACGCCGGGTCAGATCCACTGGCCGGCGATCCGCCGCTCAGGATGCCGACAGCCTTGCTGCCCTGGAAGACCGCTCCGCCGGAGTCGCCGTGGTCGGCGACGAGTGCGCTGCCGAAACCGTAGACGATACGTCCACCGACGTTGGCCCAGCCGTCGACGATGTCGACGGTGGCTCCATCGGTGTAGCCGGTGGTGCGACCCGACTTGGCGACAGCCTTGCCGACCTCAGGCGCACCAACGGAGGTGATGGTCTTCGTCGACTTCGAAAGGTCTTCCGACGCAGCGGTGGTCCAGTCGGTCACCTTGGGCAGCGTGGTCAGATCCTCGTTCGTCAGGTCGATCACCGAGATGTCGATCGAGTCCTTGTTGTTCTTGCCCTTCGTGTTGCCGATCCCGCCGTACTGGGAGAAACCGAACGTGCCGAGAGCGGAGACGATGGCGAAGTCGGACGATGCGCCGCCGCCGGCCTCGTCGCCACTCGGAAGCGTGAGGTAGGTGTCGGTGGCCACACCGTCGGAGGTGCAGTGGCCGGCACTCAGGACCGCGGGCTTGCCGGCCGGGGACCAGGCGGAGAAGCCGATCGAGCAGGCCGAGCCTGCTGCCGGGGCATCGGGGTCGTCGGGCACGAAGTATCCCGCCCCACCGACGACATCATCGGTGGAATAGTCGGTGAGCGGTGCGCCGACCGACTTGACGACGACGTTGTCGAACCGCGCGTCGAAGGCGTCGAGTCCGTCTGAGGAGTCGCTGCCGGCGACCTTCACGACAACCACGTTGCCGGAGGCATCGCGCCCGACGGCCTGGATGGCCGGATCTGAGAGCAGCGCCGCGGCCTGCTCCTGGTAGGCGTCTCCGCTGACCGGTGCCGGGGTGGCGGCGGTGTTCGCGAAGGCGGCGGGAGCGGCGAGCAGGCCGCCGAGGCCGAGAGACGCCGCCGCGACGATTGCGAGCGGCCGTCCGAGACGGTGTGATCTGTGCTGCATATTGAGTTGATTCCCCCTGCTGGTGGTTCTGATGGATCCGGCGGAACTCCAGTGGCCCCCCGTGGAAAAGGCCCGCAACGAGTGCAGGCCAGACTCCGACCCTAACGGCTTCTGTGAGAGTTCACAAGATTTCCACAGAGAGGTGCGATAGACCCGGCAACATGACGAAACACACGCCGCGTTCCCTCTTCGGCCCCGTTCTCGCCGCTCTCTCCGGTCTCGCACTCGTCTCCCTGCTGGCCGGTTGCTCCTCGTCGGCATCGTCGCCGGGGGCCGACGGAGGGGCCTCCGGCACGTCGATCTCGATCGTCGGAACCTGGGGTGACCAGTCACCGCGCCAGCCCTACCTGGTCTTCGACGAGGATTCGACGGTCGCGGGAAACGACGGGTGCAATTCGCTCGGATCCACCTACGAACTCTCCGGCGACACTGTCACCTTCTCCCGCACGACGTCGACCATGATGGCCTGCATCGGCGTCGATTCATGGCTCTCCGCAGTGAGCACGGCTGTGGTCACCGGCGACACGATGACGGTCCGCAACGAGAAGGGCGACACCATAGGAACCCTCACCAGGTCTGCCTGAGTCCGGGTACCGGCGCCGCGGGGTCAGCGGGACGCGGGCACGCGCGCCGGGAGCGCCGCGAAGAGGCGGTCGAAGACCACGCGCCGGTCGAACTGCAGCGCGTATTCGCGCGCCCGCCCGGCCCACTCCGAGCGCTCGTCGGGTGTCGTCTCGAGGATGGCGCGGTCGAGCGCCCGCGCGATCGCGGCCGGATCCTCCACGGGCACGATGAGCGCGTGATCGCCGATGGCCTCGCCGATCCCGCCCGTCAGGGTGGTGATCACCGGGCCGCCGCCCGCGAGCATCTTCTCCGCCAGCGCGATGCCGAACGTCTCGACGAACTCCGGGCGGGGCTTGGACGGCAGCACGAAGGCGGCGCAGCCGGCCATCAGGTACGGCTTCTCGGCGTCGCCCACGTCGTCGAGGAAGACGATCTGGTCGGCCAGCGGCGACTGCGCGGCGAGGGTCATCAGCGCGGGGGCCTGCGGTCCGCGGCCGGCGATCACGAGCATCCGCCCGGCGTGCGCCCTGCTCTGCTCGAAGCCCGCGATGAGGTCTTCGACACCCTTGGCCTCGGTGAGGCGGGAGAGGAAGAGCACGTAGTTGTCGCGGTCGAGTCCTCGCGCCTCGAGAACGTCCTCGATCACCCGGTCGTCGAGGTTCGAGTACCGGTCGGCGTCGATGGCCGGGTACGAGACGGTGATGCGGCGGCGGCACTGCTCGCCGAACCGGGTGCCGTACTGGGCGTCGACCCGCTCCGCCTCGCTGATGATGAGCTCGCGGGTGTAGTCGGAGACGGCGACGCAGTGGTCCTGGCTGAGGTAGCTGGAGAGGATGTGCGCGGCGGCGCCCAGCCGGCCCTCCTCGACGGCGGTGCGCACGACGTTGGTGACGTCGGAGCCGACCGCCTCCGCGATCGTGGTCACGTTCACCGGGAGGCCGGTGCTCCACGCGGCGCGCATCGCGTCGGAGACCGCCAGGGTGTGCGGGCTGAGGTAGAGCGACAGGCAGACGGTCGGTACGCCGTCGGTGAAGAGTTCGATCAACCGGCCGGTGATACCGGCCAGGAACCGGCCATCCGGAACCTTGTAGTCGCCGACGGGAGCCGGACGGTCGACGAAGATGCCCGGGCTGTAGGGCAGCACAGAGTCGAGCGGCTTCAGCGGCAGGCCCGCGCGTTCGAGCGTCTCGATGGGCCAGGTCACGATGCGAACCTCGTCGAATCCGCGTTCGAGGGCGGTCTCGGCGATGTTGCGTGCCTCGACCGAGTGGCCGCAGATCACAGGATCGGCCCGTACGACGATGACGAGACGGTTTTCGGTGGTGACCATGTTCACTCCTGGAGGGTTGCGAGGGGGAGGGGCCGGTTGGCGGGCGAGGCGGGGACATCGGGGGCGGAGCCGATGGTGTCGGAGGGCGGCAGGTCGGTGGCGCCCCAGTCGCCGGGCTCCGGCCCGAGCACGAGCACGAGTTCGCCGCCGCGGTGCAGGTCGGTGGCGCGGATCCACGACCGCGACAGGGGGTCGTCGTTGAAACGAGCCGACTGCACGTACTGCACGGGTGGGGCCTGATCATCCGGAGCCGGTTCGACGAACCCTTCCGTGCGGATGGTGAAGGTGTTCGCACCCAGCCGGATCGACGCCGCCTGAAAGGAGGGCGCGTTCACCAGGAAGAGGTTCTGCCCGGCGACCGGGAACAGCCCGAGCGACGCCCAGACGTACCACGAGCTCAGGCCGCCCGAGTCGTCGTTGCCCGGCAGGCCGCCCCGCCCGGTGCCGTACATCTGGTGGATCACGTTGTGCACCACCTCGGCCGTGCGATCGGGCCGGCCGGCGTAGTGGTACGCCCACGGGGCATCCATGTCGGGCTCATTGTTGAGTCCCTCGAACCGGCCGAGGGCGTACCCGGCAAGCAGTTCGTCGGCCTGCGGCCGCAGCCCCGGTTGGATGACCGGCGGGGCCCCGAACCCGAAGAAGTCGTCGAGCTGCCGCACGAAACCCCCCGCACCCCCGCTCAGCGCGATGCGCGACGCCATGTCGTGCGTCAGCCGGAACGAGTAGTTGTAGAGCGTTCCCTCGTAGTAGGTGCTCTCCTTCAACAGACCGGATGTCTCCTCGAAGGCGTTCCGCCAGCGTGTCGCCAGTTCGGCGAACTGGCCGGCCAGCGCGGTGTCGCCCACGTGCTTCGCCACCTTCGCCGTGCACCAGTAGCCGAACGCGAGGTCGAGGGTGTGGGTGATCGGATGGGTCACCCCGCGCTGCAGGAACTCCTCGCCGTAGGTGCGCCGCAGGTCATCGGACATGTGCACCAGGGCGCCGTCCCAGTCGATGCCGGGCAGCCCGAGCTGGCAGAGGTCGGCGAGGAAGGTGTGCGCGAGCGCGCTCGCCTGGCGGGAGAATCGGTCGCTGCCGCGGGCCATCCGATAGCCGATCGGGAAGTTGCCCTCCTCCTCGCAGATCGTGATGAGCGCGTTCGCGAGCTCGACCGCGCGCTCGGGCACCAACGCCGTGAGCAGGGGGAGCTGGGTGCGGTAGATGTCCCACATCGTGGAGATGTCGAAGGCGAACGCTCCGTCGGCCGGCCAGAACGGGCTCTCGTTCGGAGCGAGGCACGGCTTGATGAGGGAGTGGTAGAGCGCGGTCGAGAAAATGGCGCGGCGCTTCTTCGAGGGGGTCTCGACCGTGATCAGCTTGAGGTGCTTGCGCCAGGTCTTCTGGGTGCGCTCGCGGCGGGCGTCGAACCGCGACTCGGCGCCGCCGCCGGTGCCGCCGGTGCCTCCGCCGCCCCCGCCGCCGACATCATCGAGCAGGTTCTGCCTGGCCTGCTCGACACCTCGCAGGCTGAACCCGATCCGGAGCTCGATGACGTCGCCCGGCTCGCTCGGGCCGGCCCACATCAACCCGAACGGGCGGAGGGTGGTCGGCCGGATGTGGTCGAAGTCGAGGCGGGTGCCGCCGGGCATCAGGCGGCGGTCGTACCAGAGCATCTGCCGCCACTGCGGGGTGTCGCACTCGATGTAGACCGAGAGGGGTGCGCCTTCGACCACGATCTGGCCGGCGGCCCGGCCGATGCCGACCGACTCGAGGTGGGCGCGGAGCGGCAGGGTCGAACCGTACGGGATGCCGAGGCCGCCCTGTGAGAAGTCGACTACGACGCGGGCGTTCCGGTCGCGCGGGAAGGTGTAGCGGTGAACGGCGCTCTTGGGCCCCACGGTGAGCTCGGCGGTCACCCCGGAATCGAGCGTCGCGGAGTACCAGCCGGGTTCCGCCTGCTCGTCGCTCAGCTGCCAGGTGCGGCCGAGCACATCCAGCGGCTCGACCATCGGCGTCACGCGGAAGTAGTTGTAGTACTTGCGGATCGCCCCCGTGCCTGACTGCTGGAAGTGCGTGAAACCCGACGCGAGCTGGGTGCCGTGGATGGTCGACGGAACACCCTCGAGGGAGAGGTCGAAGCGACCGTATCCTGTCGGATACCCGCCCGAGTAGGCGCAGGCCGACACCATCCCGAGCGGATGCGTGGCGCCCGGGTGTGTGTTGCCGATCTGCGGCTTCGGCCACCACCAGGCCGCGGCCAGGCCCGTCACGGGAGGGAGCGCGGTCGGCTCGGTGCCGATGAACGGATCGACGTGGTCGATCATGCGTTGCCCCCGGGTTTCATGGTGTGACGCTAGGCAGGCTGTGCGACCGGGGCGTTGCAGAGAGGTGAATGCGGGGCTAACGGATGGGGCCCCGCGGGTGCTGGCAGCTCCGGGACGGCTCGAAGCTGGAGATCCGCTGAGTCTTCCTGTCGTCCACGTTTCCTTCATGTTTCGTACGGTCCCTGTTCGTGTCGACAGGTCACTCTGCTGACTGAACCTCACTGCCGTCGTCGCTGGGGTGCGGATCCATCCCCATTTCGATCGAGGAACTGTGCCATCCACCCCCTACATCGCGTTCACGGAGTTCCTCTCCCGTGCCGACCGCGCCCTGAATGGATGGTCGGGGTTCCGCGAGCACGTGCGGAGCGGTGCACGGGCGATGGCCGCGCTGACGGGTGAGACCCTGCCCCGCTCGTTCGATCCGCGGCTCGCTCCTCTGGCGGAGAACGCAGGACCCGTCTCCCCGCCGTTCACCGGGGGGATCTGGCGGCTCCTCGCGCTGAACAACCGGGAGATCGCGCGGAGTCTCTTCCTCTACGAGTCCGCGTCGGCCGCGAGCGAGCACGTGCGGAAGCTCCAGCGGAGTTCCGACGACATCGAGGTGCACCTCATCCGGGGCCCGGTCTCGATGCAGCACGGCTGGTATGCGACCCTCGACAGCGTTGCCGTCATGTCGTGCGGGCGCTGGTACCCGGCCGCGGGGCTCTGCCACGAGTCGGCGGTCTACAGCGTGACGGCGCTCCGCACTGCGCGGGTGACTCCGGATGTCGCGGCCACCGCCGCGCGCACGCTCGCCGCCCGGGCCGCCGACCGTGCTGCTGCGCGTGCGCGGAGCCGCGGAGGGGTGAACGCGTGACGGTGCGGGGCGGGACCGGCCTCTGCGGGCGAGACCGGCAGCTGTGCCGGGCGTTCCCGCGCCGTCCTGTCGTTCTTGCGGGGACGCCGTGATCCGGGCGCTGATCGGCGGGGGCACTCTGGTGCTCGCGGCGTGCCTCGTGGTCGGTGCTGTCGCGGAGCCGCCGCGCGGTGCGCCAGCGCGGTTCGCGGCGAACAGCGTGGAGCTGCCCGCCGGGGCGGCAGCCGGGGCCCCGGCCGCGGGGGAGCCGGAGCCCGCGGGGGCGGTGGTTCCGGTCGCGGGGGAGTCCCAGGCCACGCCGACTTTGCCCGCGACCGCACCGCAGGCCGAGCCCGCCGCCCAGCCCGCGCCCGCCGCCGGGTCTACCGCCCCGATGACGGGCGACGCGGCACTGGTCGATCCTGGCTGGGCGTCTGCCGTGGCCGTCCGCACGGGCATCCCGGTGCGCGCCGCGGTCGCCTACGCCGGCGCGGCGCTCCGCCTCCGGGCCGAGCAGCCCTCCTGCCACCTCGGCTGGAACACGCTCGCCGCGCTCGGCGAGATCGAGTCCGCGCACGGCACCCACGGAGCATCCGGGATCGACGAAGGCGGCACCGCCCGCCCGCCGATCTTCGGCCCCGACCTCGACGGGAACTCCTACGCGAACATCCCCGACAGCGACGGCGGGGCGCTCGACGGATCGTCGGGCGGCGACCGGGCGATGGGCCCGCTGCAGTTCATCCCGTCGACCTGGCAGAGCTGGGGTGCCGACGGCAACGGTGACGGCGTGGCCGACCCTCAGCAACTCGACGATGCGGCGCTCGCGGCCGGGCACTACCTCTGCAGCTACGGCGACCTGTCGACGGTGTCGGGCTGGCGGGCATCCGTGTTCGCCTACAACCACCTCGACACCTACGTCGACGCCGTGGCACGCACCGCCAACACGTATTCCGCGCAGGCGGGCTGAGCGATGGATGCCCGCCCCACCGGTCTCGTCTCCGACCGTTTCGAGCTGGCCGACCTGCTCGGCAGCGGCGGCTCGGCGTCGGTGTTCGTCGCACTCGACACGGCGACCGGCGACAGGATCGCGTTGAAGGTGCTGCACCCGCACCTCTCCGGCTCCGTCGCCGCGCGGGAGGCCTTCTTCGTCGAAGCCCGGGCAGTCGTTGCGCTCCGGCACCCGAACATCGTCGGCGTGCTCGACTTCGGGGTGCACGAGGGTGCAGGCGAACCGCTGGCCTGGATCGCGCTGGAACTGGCCCCGGGCCTGACCCTCGCGGAGCACGTGGAGCGATTCGGGGCGCTGCCCTGGCGCGACGCACTCGCGATGGCGGACCGGGTGCTGCGCGCGCTCGAAGCGGCGCACGCTGCAGGGGTGGTGCACCGTGACGTGTCGCCGGCGAACGTGATCCTCGGGCCGGGCGGCGACATCCGGCTGGTCGACTTCGGGCTGGCGGACGCGGCCGGCCGGCCGACGCTCGCGTCGGACATCCTGCGGACCGTGCCCGAGCCGCCGACGAACGTGCTGCCTGTCGCGTCGGCGGATGGCGCGGACGCCGCGGATGCGGAGGGTGCGGAGCGACGCTCGGCGCCCGTCCGCGGTGCTCCGGCGCCGGTTCTCGGCGTGCTCGGCAGCGCGAACTACATGTCCCCGGAGCAGGCGCAGGGCCTGCCAGTCGATGAGCGCGGCGACCTCTACCAGGTGGGGGCCCTGCTGCACTTCGCGCTGACCGCCCAGCCGCCGTTCGTGCGCCCGACGGTGACCGGCGTCATGCGAGCGCACGTCTCCGCGCCGCCCGCCGTGCCCTCGGTGCTCCGCTCCGGCGTCCCTCGCGGTGTCGACCGGCTCGTCGTGAAGGCGCTGCTGAAGGATCCGGCCCAACGTTTCGCGTCGGCCGGGGCGATGCGCGCGGAGGTGGTGGCGCTCGCCGCCCGCCGGAGCCCGGTCGCTGGCCCGGCGAGTCCGGTGGCGGCTGCTCCGTCGGGAGACAGCTCAGGGCGCGTCGCTGCGGTGACTGTGGCCGCCCCCAGCCGCGCGGCCCGTCCGGCGGCTGCCAGCCCGGTCGGTGCCGCTGCCGGCGCTGCGGCCACGGTGGTCGGTGCCGCCGCCCCGACCGCCCTGCCCGCCGCGGCCGGCGCCCCGCCTACCCCGACCGCCCTGCCCGCCGCGACCGGCGCCCCGCCCACCCCGGTCGCGCTGTCGCCCCTTCCCCCCGCAGGCGGCACCTCCGTGCGCGGAATCGTCGTCGCGGCCGTCGTCCTCACCGCCACCGTGGTGGCCGTCGCCTGGACGCTCTCCCTCGGAGCCGCCCCCAGCTCGACCAACGCCGCACCGCAGCCCGCCTCGACCTCGAGCGTCGACCCCGCCGCTGCGCTCACCTCCGCATCGCCGGGGCCTGAGACATCCGCGGCCCCTTCCCCCACTCCGAGCGCCGCTCTGTCGCCACCGCCCGTGGCGGTCGCCCCCGTGACCGTGGCGGTCCCCCCGGTCGCAGGTGTGGACGTCTCGATCGCGCAGGGTCTGATCACCTCGGCGGGCCTGGCCGTGGGCACCATCTCTCCGCGCGATTCGCCCTTGCCGCGCGGTACCGTGCTGTCAAGCGCACCGGATGTCTCCACCGCCGTCCAGGCGGGCACCCGTGTCGACCTCGTGGTCGCCTCAGGCTCCAACGCCGTGCCTCCCGTCGCAGGGCTCACCCAGCAGGATGCGGTGTCCCGCCTCCAGGCCGCAGGCTTCGCCGTCGCAGTGACGACGCGCACCCAGCAGGGCGCGCCGGCCGGCCTGGCGCTCTCGAGCGACCCGCCCGAGTCCACCGTGCTCACCCTCGGCATCGTCGTGACCCTCACCGTGGCGGTGGCCCCCCAGTCGACAAGCACCCCTGTTCCCACCGCCCCGGGCTCGACCGTCCCGCCGACGACCTCGGCCACCCCGATCCCGCGCCAGCCCTAGGGAACGGTCGCTCGGGCCGCCGAAGGGACCCGAATCGCGCCAAACGCATTCCAGCGGAACGGTATGGGCCCCCTGGGGCGCCGTCCGGCGGGGTGCGGGGCAGAGCGGGGGCGGGGGCGCGGGGGCGCGGGCGGGGCGCGCTGATCATTCCGCGTCCACCCCTTCTTCAGGCGGGCGGCCCCGGCCGTTCACGTGGCCGCATGAACATCGATCTGTTGTGATCCGCCCGCCCGGGGCGTGCTCGGGCGGAGGTGGTGTGACGTGGCTGACGACAGAGCCTTCGAGTCGCTCACCGACCTGCACGATGCGCTGAACCGGCCCACCAGTGTGAAGGTTCCCGTCGAGCGGGTGTTCGCGCCCGAGGTGGGCGGCGAGATCTTCGAGGCGACGAAGAGCAGGGGCCCGCGACATCCGGCCGCCGCCACCCGGACCGACCGGAGCACCCAGACCGACCAGCCCGAGCCCGCGAACCACCGCGACGTCGAGAAACGGTCGCTGCGCTCCAAGCCGTCCCGCTCAGACTCAGTCTTCAAGGGCGTCTCGCTCACGGCCGGCATCACCACCGTCAGCATCATGCTCGCTGTCGGCCTCTTCCTCTCGCTGCGTGCCAGCGACGCGTTGCAGGTCTCGGGCATCAACTTCCTGCTCGAACAGCAGTGGTCGCCGGAGACGCAGCAGTTCGGCATCGCCTCCGTCATCTTCGGCACGTTCACGATCGCGATCATCGCGATGTTCGTGGGGGTGCCGCTGGCTGTCGGGACGGCCCTGCTGCTCTCCGAGGTGGTGCGCGGACCGCTCCGCTCCTTCCTGGTCTCGCTGGTCGACCTGATGGCGGCGGTACCGAGCGTCGTGTTCGGCCTCTGGGGGCTGTTCTTCCTGCAGGCCGCCGTCATCCCGGTCTCGGCCTGGATCTCGACGTACTTCTCCTTCATCCCGATCTTCGCGGTCGAAGACGCATCGGGTGCCCGCCTGACCGA
The DNA here is from genome assembly GCF_006716115.1 of Subtercola boreus. Taxonomy (NCBI): domain Bacteria; kingdom Bacillati; phylum Actinomycetota; class Actinomycetes; order Micrococcales; family Microbacteriaceae; genus Subtercola; species Subtercola boreus. The sequence continues at coordinate 4,002,458 of NZ_VFOO01000001.1, forward strand.
GGCCAGCGCCTTCACGTCGAGCGCGTTCATCGCGGGGATCGTGGTCGGCCTGATGGTCGTGCCCACCCAGACCTCGGTGATGCGGGAGGCGTTCTCGCAGGCGCCGATGGGGGAGCGCGAGGCGGCGTTCGCCCTCGGCTCCACCCGGTGGGGCATGATCCGCACGGTCGTTCTGCCGTTCGGGCGGGGCGGGATGATCGGGGGCATCATGCTCGGCCTCGGGCGCGCGCTCGGCGAGACGATCGCGGTGTACCTCATCATTTCGCCGATCTTCACGATCAACTGGGAGGTGCTGAAGACCGGCACGAACTCGGTCAGCGCCCTCATCGCGCTGCGGTACGGCGAGGCCAGCCAGTTCGGGCTCTCGGCGCTGATGGCTGCCGGACTGGTGCTCTTCCTGATCACTCTGGTCATCAATTTCACGGCGTCGTCGATCGTCGCCCGGTCGCGCTCCGGCGCCGAGACGAGCTGAGCCCGGCCATGTCGATCACGACCCTCGAACGTCCCGCGGCCGAGAACGACGGCGACGGAGACGACGGCACCGGCTCCGGCGTCGGCACCGATGCCGCCCGCGCGACCGTCGCCGGCGGCGAAGCACCCGCCGCACCCACCCGCATCCCGTCGAAGGAGGGTGTCGAGGTCGGCCCGCGCCGCCGGCTCCGCGAGTCGACTCTGGATGAACGTTTCAACATCCTCGGCGCACTGGTCGCCGGCCCCACCGTCGCCACCCTGCTCTTCGGCTGGTTCACACCGCTGACCGGTCCGATCGGCTGGGTCGTGGTCGCGTTCCTCGCCTTCATCGGGTTCTACATCCTGCTCGTCTCGCTCCGATCCGACCGCGAGGAGGTCAAGGACCGGGTGCTGACGGTACTGCTGATCAGCGCGGGCACGATCCTGTTCGGTGCGCTCGCGTTCGTCGTGGTCTACGCGGTGGGGCGCGGATCCGTGGCCCTGCCGCACCTCAACTTCTTCACCCAGACGATGGAGCTCGCGGGTCCCCTCGACGGGCTCGACGTCGGCGGGATCTCGCACGCGATCGTCGGCACGCTCATCCAGATCTCGATCGCGCTCGCCATCACGATCCCGCTCGGCATCACGACGGCCGTCTTCCTGAACGAGATCGGCGGGAAGTTCGCCCGGTTCGTGCGAACGATCTCCGACGCGATGACCGCGCTGCCCTCGATCGTCGCCGGGCTGTTCGTGTACGCGGCGATCATCCAGCTCATCACGCACCAGCGCTCGGGGTTCGCGGCCTCGCTCGCGATCAGCGTGATGATGCTGCCGATCATCATCCGGGCCTCCGATGTGGTGCTGCGGCTGGTGCCCGGCAACCTGCGCGAGGCGTCGTACGCGCTCGGTTCGACGCGCTGGCGCACGGTGTGGAGCGTCGTGCTGCCGACCGCCCGCTCGGGTCTCGTGACCGCGGTCATCCTCGGCACGGCCCGCGGCATCGGCGAGACCTCGCCCGTGCTGCTGACGTCGGGCATCACCGCGGTCATGAACCTGAACCCGTTCTCGGGCCCGATGATCTCGCTGCCACTCCAGGTGTTCGACTTCGTGAAGTCGCCCGAGCCGAACATCATTGCGCGCGGGTTCGGCACGGCCGCGGTGCTGATCCTGCTCGTACTGCTGCTGTTCGTGATCGCGCGGCTGATCGGCGGCAAGGGCCCCGGGCAGCTCAGCGACCGCCAGCGCCGCCGCGTCGCCCAGCAGTCGGTGGATGACCTGCAGCGCATCGCCGCCCGCAATCACCTGCTCACCCCTTCCCCCGCCCCCACGACCCAGGAGTCGTCACCGTGACCCCGCGCATCCGTTTCCTCCGCACCCTCGGTGCCGCCCTCGCCTTCGTCGTTCTCGTGATCGGGATCGGCGGCGGTGTCACCGTGCCGAGCGCCTCGGCCGAGATCTACCTGCCCATCACCGGCAGCGGGTCGACCTGGTCGCAGAACGCCCTCGACCAGTGGCGGAAGAACGTCGCCGCGAACTACGGCATGACGGTCAACTACTCCGGCAACGGCTCGTCGGCCGGGCGGCAGGACTTCATCAGCCAGTCGGTCGACTTCGCGGTGAGCGAGATCCCGTTCCAGGCGAAGCCGGAGGACCAGTCCGCGCCCGAGGTGCCGACGAGCGGCTACGCCTACATGCCCATCGTGGCTGGAGGCACGTCGTTCATGTACAACCTGAAGATCGGCGGCAAGCGGGTCACGAACCTGCGCCTCGACGGCGACGTCATCTCCAAGATCTTCACCGGCGTCATCGTCAACTGGAACGACCCCGCCATCGCCGCAGACAACCCCGGTCTCGCGATGCCCGACAAGCCGATCGTGCCCGTGCTCCGCTCCGACGGATCGGGCTCGACCGCGCAGTTCACGCTCTGGATGTCGAAGCAGCACCCCGATCTCTGGAACGCCTTCTGCACCTCCGTCGGCCGGGATGCCCCCTGCGGTCTCACTTCTCAGTACCCCGGCTTCGGCAACGCGAAGCTGCAGAGCGGATCGCTCGGCGTGGCCGGCTACGTCAGCCAGGACTACGGAGAGGGCGCTATCACCTACGTCGAGTACTCGTATGCGCTGAAGTCGGGCTTTCCTGTCGCGAAGGTGCTGAACAACGCCGGGTACTTCATCGAGCCGACGGCGCCATCGGTGGCCGTGGCCCTCGTTGGTGCCCAGATCAACAGCGACCTGACGCAGGTGCTCGACGGGGTCTACAACAACGCCGACCCGCGCACCTATCCGCTGTCGAGCTATTCGTACATGATCCTGCCCACCGAGACCAACAAGATCTTCACCGCCGAGAAGGGCAAGACGCTCGGGGCCTTCACGAGCTATCTGCTCTGCGAGGGGCAGCAGCAGGCGCAGCAGCTCGGCTATTCGCCCCTGCCCCTGAACCTCGTGCAGGCGGCCTCCGACCAGGTGAAACGCATTCCGGGCGGGCCCGCGGGCGGTGTAGACCTCGCCAGTTGCAACAACCCGGCGCTGCAGATCCTCGACACGGCACCGCAGCCCGCTGACTGCGACAAGCAGGGCGCCAACCAGTGCACGACGGGCACAGCGGGTGCGGTCGTCGACACTCCGGTGACCGGATCGGGTTCGGGCGGCAGCGCGGCCGCGGCCCCGGGCGCCGGTGGTGGCGCGGCCGCGGTCGCTCCCACGGCGGAGGCCGCGGCGGCTGCTGCCGCTGCCGTGTCTGCTGCGGATCCGGCGGCCGCGGCCGCTGCTGGGGCAGCGGCATCCAACACCGCCGTCTACGACGCGAACGGCGCGATCGTCAGCGGGAACGCCGGGGCAGGCGCCTCCGTCGCGGTCTCGAAGCCGTTGACCCTCGCCGACCAGCCCTTCGGTCCGCAGCAGATCGTGATGATTGCCGCCGGAGTGCTGCTGCTGCTCGCGATCGCCCTACCGCCGTTCGTGTCGCGCCGTCTGAAGCGCAGCCGCTAGACGACCGCCCCACACCCCTGTTGGCCCCTGAAGAGGGGGCCTGGAACCCCCGGAATCATGCGGATCCCGGGGGTTTTCGGCTGCGCGCGGCAACGCCGCCCGGGCCAGCCCCAATGCGAAATGTCGGTGGGAGCACTCGTTCCCCGCGCGTTCATCTGGGGGCCACCATCCGCCCATATTTTTTCCACGTTCCCCTTTCAAACCGCTGGCTTCCAGCATGGAGTTCCCTGTGCCCTCTTCCCCTCGTCACCGCAGCAGCTACAGTTCGCCCCGGCGCACCTGGCTGCTCTCCGGAGTCACCGGCGTCGTCGTCGGACTCTCGGTCGGTGCGATCGTCGCCCTGTCTGGCGTGGTGCTGCCGAGCGGGACTGCGCACGCCGACGATTCGTCGGCCGTGACCGTGAAGGCCTCCGACCAGGATGTGGACATCGCTGACGCTCCGGCACCCGACCTCGCCGTGACGGTCTCGCAGACCCGCGGCCTGGTCTCTCAGGGACTCACGATCTCGTGGACGGGCGGGAAGAAGTCCGAACTCCCCTCCACGATCACGGGCGGGGCGGACTTTCTGCAGATCGCCCAGTGCTGGGGCGACGACCCCGCGTCGAGCACGCCGTCGCCCGACCGCACGACCTGCCAGTACGGCGGATTCTCGAGCCCCGGCGCCTCGCGCGACAGCTACCTGAGCAGCATCGACGACGTCGCGCCTGAGGACATGGACTACACCGTGCCGTCGACCAACTTCGCGGTGCCGACGTACACGTCGATCCCGTTCCGCGCGGTGACCGGCGAGACCGTCGCGTCGGTGAAGGACGGGCAGCACAACGAGAGCGTCGACGTCAATCAGAACCCGTTCTTCACGAAGTACACGACGAATGAGGTCAAGTGGATCGGGTCGAGCGACGAAGGCACGGGCAGCGCCAAGTTCGAGGTGCAGACCGCGCTTCAGGCGCCCGGCCTCGGCTGTGGTGCCCCGATCACGGCGGCCGACGGCACGAAATCGGGTCGTGGCTGCTGGCTGGTGATCATCCCGCGCGGTGAGAAAGACCCGGGAAGCGCCGGCATCGACCAGTCGGGGTTGTTCTACGACACCTGGAAGCACCGGATCGCGGTCAAGCTGACCTTCAACCCCCTCGGCGTGAACTGCCCGATCGGTGCCGCTGAGCGCCCGATCGCCGGCAGCGAGCTTGCGGCGGCGGCTGTCGCCTCCTGGCAGCCGGCCCTCTGCAACGCCGACGGAGGCGCGGTCTACTCGATCAGCACGGGGGCAGACACCGACGCCGCGCTCGCCGCCAACGGAACGGCCGTGGCTCCGCTCGCCCTCACCTCCTTGCCCCTGCCGGCCGAGGCCAGTGGCGGGGTCGACAACCTCACCTACGCACCCGTCGCGTTGGGAGGACTGTCGATCGGCTTCGCCGTCGACCGGGTGCCCTCCACCGTCGAAGGCACCCCGCAGAAGGTCATCGATTCGGCGGGCCTGCCGTTCTCCTCCCTGAAACTCACCCCGCGGCTCGTGGCGAAGCTCCTGACCAACTCGTACATCGATTCGCTGCCGACCGGCGCCGACCGTTCGCACGTCGGCTACAAGAGCCCTGCGGATCCCGGCAAGAACGCGCGCAATGTGACGCTGGATCCCGACTTCCTGGCGATCAACGATCCCGAGTGGAAGTACATGAACGTGATCAGCCCGTCGGTGGCCGACCTGCTGGAGCCGCAGGGGCGGTCGGATGCCGCGACCCAGCTCTGGAACTACGTGCTCTCCGATCCCTCCGCCGTCGCCTTCCTGAACGGCGAGCCCGACGAGTGGGGGATGATCGTCAACCCGTGGAGCAGCACGAGCGACGAGGTCGTCCAGACCGTCAACAAGGACGGGAAGGGCCTGGTCCTGCCGCGCGACAGCTTCCCGAAGACCGATCCGATCGACCAGGCGGCGACCGACAACGGCGGGGAGGTCAACCTCGTCACCTGGCGGCCCTACGTCAACGACCTCGACAGTTCGGCCTACCTGACCCTCCGCGGTGACGGCCAGACTCTCGGCTTCTGGAACCCCACAGCGGCCACGCCCAAGTACGACAAAGCGGTGCGGAGTCTCCCCGGCCAGCAGAGCGTGCTCGGGCTGACCGACACCTCCTCGGCCGCCCGATACCAGGTGGTCTCGGCGGAGCTCCAGAACCCGGCCGGATCGTTCGTGGCGCCGACGGTCGATTCTCTGACGGCGGCCGCCGCTGCCATGACGGCGAACGCGTCGCAGTCGCAGGTCTACACCTTCGACCCGAAGAGCGAGGCGGCGAAGGCGGCCCCGACCGCCTACCCGCTGGCCATGCCCGTGTATGCGGCGGTGAACCGCACCATGGACGACGCCGACCTCCGCAAGGACTTCGCCGCGTTCATCCGCTACGCCGCAACCGACGGCCAGAGCCCCGGCGACACCCTCGGCGAACTGCCGAGGGGGTATGCGCCGATCCCGTCGGGCTGGGAGGCCCAGGCCCTGGCCGCCGCCGACATCATCGAGTCGGGAAGGCTGCCGGACACCTCCACTCCCGCCGCGACCCCTGCCCCCGCGGCGGGCACGACGGCCCTCACCCCGGCGCAGGTGCAGGCCGGTGTGACCGTGTCCCGCCCGGTCGGCGCTGTCTCCGGCGCCGTTCCCGCTGCGGCGATCATCTCGGCGCCCGAGACGACCGTCGACCCGACGGGTGCGGTGGCCGCACCCCTGCTGGGACCGGCGACGCCCGCCGACCCCGCGGGCGGCCCCATCTCCGCCGCCGTGCCCGCGAGCGTGCTCGCCGGACTCGGCGCCGCTGGTGCGGTGCCGTTCCTCTCCCGCATCAGGAGGCGCACCTGATGCCCACATTCTTGGAACCCGTGACGACCGGCGACGACTGCCGGCCGCACACCAAGTCGAGACGCCGTGACTGCGGATGCTCGGTAATCACTCCCGAAAAAAGGAATCGCACCCCGTGAGAATCACCAAAGTTGTTGCCGTCTGCGCAGCAGTTGGCGTCGCCGTTGCCGGCATCGCATTCGCAGCCCCCGCGTACGCGGACCCCGTGTCGAACAGCTACACGCTGGTCGGCTCCGACACCCTCCAGGACGCGGCCAACGCTCTCGCGAACGGAACCACCGTCACCGGTTCCGCCGTTCGCGTGACCGCCTCCGGCAACACCATCGGCTCGTTCGACGCCTTCGGCTCGAACTCGATCCAGACCAAGAACTCGGGAACCTACTTCGCCCGCCCCGCGGGCTCGGGTGACGGCGTCAAGGCCCTCAGCCGTTCGATCGACGGTGCACCGTTCTCGGTCTCGGGCAACCCGACTCCCGCCAAGGCCATCACGGCCCAGGTCGACATCGCCCGTTCGTCGAGCGGCCCCGGCGCTGCGGCCAACACCAGCGGTGTGCTGCAGTACTTCCAGTTCGGTCGCGACGCCGTGTCGTACGCCTACAGTGGAACCGGCATCGACCAGCTCACCAAGGCCCAGCTGACCGCGATCTACAACTGCTCGCTCACCAGCGTGAACGGTGTCGACGTCACCCCCGTGCTCCCGCAGTCCGCTTCGGGAACCCGCAAGTTCTTCCTGTCGGCCATCGGTATCACCACGCCCGGTGCGTGCGTCGTTCAGCGCGGCGATGCTGAGAACGATGGAACTGTTCTCGTCAACACCGGCGAGCTCATCCCCTTCTCGGTCGCCAGCTGGGTCGCCCAGAGCAATGGTGCCGCGCAGGACCGCACCGGCACCGCCCGTCTCGGCAGCGCTGAAGGCACCACCGTGCCGTTCACCGGAGCCGACGGCAGCTACGTTCCGAACCCGACCTACTACGCAGACACCACCTTCGGTCGCGACACCTACGTCGTCGTCGAGGCTGCCCGCGTGAACCCGTCGAGCCCGAAGTACGACCCGGCTCTCGCGGCTCTCGTCGACCCCACCAAGTCGAAGAGCCTCACGAACTTCGGTTCGGGCCCCTCCACGTCGGGTGCTGTGAAGACCAAGTTCGGTTTCCTCGCTCCGTCGACCACCGTTTCGATCCGCGCGAACGCCTCCTAGTCGCGCACCCCACACAGAGAATCTGAAAGGCACACCAGAAATGTTGCGTAAGAACGCACTCCGCATCGCCGCCATCGGCGTTGCCGCCGCGTCGCTCGTCGGCACCTCGGCCTTCTCGGCCGCCGCTGCCACCTCGAACGGCTCAGACGCCATCTACTACCTGTACGACTCGGGTACTGAGGCGCTCATCGCTCCCGGCCACGTCAACCTGTGGGACGACGACCTCGTCGGCTCCCCCAGCGCCACCGACGCCCGTTCGCTGTTCAGCTGCCCCGACGACGCGGAGTCGGTGCAGACCTTCATCTCGCCGGTCGGCCAGGAGAAGGTGCGCTCCGCGTGGGTCACCTACGCAGATGGTGGCTTCAAGCCCGGGACCAAGCAGATCCTCGAGCCCGGCGCCAACCTCGGTGCCCAGGTGCTGGGTTCGCCCGGCGCCGGTTCGGTCAAGGCTGCCGGCGGCAACTACAGCGTCGGTTTCGCCTGCGAGAAGTTCAACAACGTTGCCTTCGCGTCGGCCGGTATCTGGTTCGCTCCGATCTCGGTGACCGCCGGTTCGGGTGACTGGACCTACCAGCTCTCCGACACCGTCGCACCGCCTGCTCCGGCGAGCGGTTCGTTCGACCAGACCATCCAGGCGACCACCATCGCCGGTGTCGACGGAACCCTGAACCTCGTCGCACCCGCGTCGGCCACCACCACCCTCGGTGCGGCCACGCTCGTCGGCGGCCAGTCGACCTCGACCGGCGACCTCGGCAAGTTCACCGTGCAGGATGGCCGCGTCGTCACGCACAAGGGCTGGACCGTCACCACGCAGGTCACCGATTTCGCCAACGCGTCCGACGCCACGGTGACGATCCCGGCTTCGCAGCTCACGGTCACGCCGAAGGTCGCCACCGGCGCCACGCTGCCCACCGGTGTGACCCTGTCCGCTCCGTTCGCGGGTGGATCCACCCTGACGGCGTTCGCAGCGGCCGGCAACACCGCGGCGATCGCGTCGACCGACTTGGATGCAGGCCTGAAGTTCGTCGCTCCCGGCGACAAGCCGGCCGGCACCTACACGGCGAAGATGACCATCACCCTCGCCTCGAAGTAGCACTCCGCACCACAGAACGACGTGCAGGAGGGGCCGTGCAGACGGCCCCTCCTGTTCACGTCCGGTTCACGCCTTGACCTGCTGCCCGCAAACCTTCTTTGGATGAATGTACTGTGCCCGAAAAGACCGCTCTCCCCCTGACGATGAAGCGCCTCGTCTCCCTTGTTCTCGCCGCGCTCTTCCTCGCGCTGGCGATGGTCAGTGCCACGACCGCCCAGGCCGCACGGGCCGATGACGAGTCCGGCATCTCCGGTGCACCCTCCGACGGATCGAGCACCGACGACCGCTCGCGGTTCAGCTACAAGCTCTCTCCCGGCCAGCAGATCAGCGACGACTATCTGGTCAAGAACACCGGGACCATCCCGCAGACCATGAAGGTCTTCGCCACCGACGCCTACAACACCGATGACGGCTCCTACGGCCTGCTCGACACCGACGCTGCCCCCACCGACGCGGGCAGCTGGGTGTCGTTCGCCGACGGTGCCAAGCAGCTCGAGATTCCGCTCGCCCCGGGAGCGAGCCAGGTCGTGCCCTTCACGATGACCGTTCCGGCGGATGCCTCGCCCGGCGACCACGCGGCCGGGATCGTCATCTCGGTGCTCTCCACCGACGGCCAGGTGCTGGTCGACCGCCGAGTCGCAACCCGCCTCTACGCCCGCGTCGCCGGAGCACTGCAGGCCGCACTCACCGTCAGCAGCATCTCGGCCTCCTACGACGCCCAGCTGAACCCCTTCGACGGAACGACCACCGTCACCTACACGGTGCGCAACAACGGCAACATCGCGCTCGGTGCGAATGCGGTCATCGGAGTGAACACCTACCTCGGCATCGCAGCGGGCACGCTTCAGCGCGCGGAGCTCGCGGAGATGCTGCCGGGCAGCACGCGCACCCTCTCGGTGCAGGTTCCGGGAGTCGGCCAGCTCGGCTACCTGAACCCCTACATCAGTCTCGCTCCGACCATCGACGCCGACGCGCAGGATCCGGGGCCGCTCGCCACCGTCGACCGCGACACCGTGACCGTGGCGATGCCGTGGTGGTTGGTCATCCTGCTCGTGATCGCCGCCCTGGTCTTCTTCTTCCTGCGCTGGCGGCGTGCCCGCGACGCGAAGAACGCTGTCGCGTGGGCCGAGTACAGCGAGGCTGAGGCCCGCCGCAAGGCCGCTGAGCAACCGGTGGCTGCAGGGTGAGCGGTTCCGGATCCCGTCTCGCAGCCACGCTCAGCGCGCTGGTGCTCGTCGCGTTCGCCGGCGCAGCCCTGCTGGGCTCGAATGCTGCGTTCGCCGACACCGCGTTCACCGACGACACCGGCGGGGTCGGCATCACCGTGACGGTCTCGCCCGCGCCCACCGCTCCGGGCGCGGTCGGCTCGCCCGCGGTACCCGGCTCCGCATCATCCGGAACCGGCACAGGAACGGTCTCGAACCCGTCCCTCCCGGGCGTCGGCGTCACGGGCGTCACGGGCAACACGGTCGTCACCGGCGGAGCGAAGGCGTCGGCTCCCGTGCCTGCCGCCGACGAGTTCGACCTCGGCGGCATCGTCTTCGTCAGCGGGGTGACGTCGGGCTACGGCTGGAGCATCAACCCGCTCGGCGGTGACTCGCACGCGGAGTTCACCGTTCACAATGTGTCGCAGTTCACCTTCGACGGCACGGCCGGCTTCCAGCTGGTGGGCCCGTTCGGGAACGAGATCGCGCGTGTCGACGGCATCCGCATCGACCAGCTGAAGCCCGACGAGTCGCGGGTCATCGAGGCGACGCTGACGGGCCTCGGGCAGTGGACGTTCTTCACCACGCACGCGACGTTCACCCCGCCGGAGAATGTCGGCGGAACCGCGCTGTCGTCGATCACGCGCGACGGGTTCCTGTTCGTGCTGCCGTGGTTCCTGCTCGTGCTGCTGATCGTGGCGGCCGGGGCGGTCAGGGTGGTCACGATCATCCGCACCCCGCCGGCAGGCGCAGCCGCAGCCGCGGCCGCAGCGCCCTCCGCGGCACTCGCGACAGAGGGCAGCGGGGGAGTGGTGTGACCGCGGTCATCGAGGAGCCGGCCGCGCCCGTCGACGCTCCCACCCGGGGAAAGGTGCCCCGGGTTCCGCGAACGGCGAAGGCCCCGAAGCCGCCGAAGCCGCCGCGCGTCCCCCGGCGCCCGCCGCCCTCGACCCTCGGCCCGCCCCCGCCGCCCAGCCCGGTGCAGATCGTGCTGCGCGGCGTGCTGCTGCTCATCGCCGCCATGCTCTTCGCGTTCGCCGCGAATCTCATGGTGCTCAGCCACGTGCAGCACTTCGTGGCCCAGCAGCAGCTGATGAACGAGTACCGCGTGCAGCTCACGGCGGGCACCGCCCCGGTGAGCGAGGCCACCTTCGACGAGTCGCTCGTCGCGGACGGGGCACCGGTGGGCGTCATCGACATCCCCTCGATCGGCGTGCGCGAGGTCATCTCCGAGGGCAGTTCGGCCGACATCCTGAAGAACGGGCCGGGCCACCGCCGTGACTCTGTGCTGCCCGGGCAGGCCGGCATCAGCACCGTGATGGCGCGGTCAGCGGCCTACGGCGGACCGTTCTCGCGCATCCAGGAACTCGCACCCGGCGACAAGCTCTCCGTGACCACCGGGCAGGGCGAACAGCAGTTCGAGGTCGTCGGCGTGCGCTACGCGGGCGACCCCGTGCCGACCTTCAAGGGCGGAACGAGCCGGCTGACCCTCATCACGGCGCGGGGCCCCGCGTTCATCCCGACCGGCATCGCCTATGTGGATGCCCAGCTCACCAGCGACGTGCAGCCCGCTGGCAAGCGGCAGACCACCTACCTCGCGCTGCCGACGGTCGACCAGGCGATGGCCACCGACACCAGCACCGCGTGGGCGCTCGTCTTCGCCCTGCAGTTTTTGCTCGTCGTCGAACTCGCCGCCGTGTGGGCTTTCCGCCGCATCGGAGCGCAGAAGACGTGGGTCGTGTTCGCGCCGCTCTCGATCCTCTCCGCCCTCTTCGTGGCCAACCAGCTCGCCCTGCTGCTGCCCAACCTGCTCTGACCGGGACCGGCCCGCCGGTCATCCACCCGCCCCTCACAGAAACGACTCGCCATGCCCGACGCCCAGCCCTCCGACGAGACCACGCAGGTCCTCCCCGTCTCCCGGCGCGCCCGGCGCGAGCAGACAGGCCTGCTCGAACGGGCGCCCCTGGCAGGCCTCGAGGCGCGCAACATCTCCGCCTGGTTCGGCGACCACCAGGTTCTGGACCGAGTCTCGCTCGACATGCCCGCCGGCGTCATCACGTCGCTGATCGGGCCGTCGGGCTGCGGCAAGTCGACGTTCCTGCGCATTCTGAACCGGATGCACGAACTCGTGCCGAGCGCGAGCCTCGCCGGTGAGGTGCTGATCGAGGGCACCGACATCTACGACCCGGCGCGGAAGCTGGTGGATGCCCGGAAGAGCATCGGCATGGTCTTCCAGAAGCCGAACCCGTTCCCGGCGATGTCGATCTACGACAATGTGGTCGCGGGGCTGAAGCTCACCGGCACGAAGGTGGGGCGTGACGAGCGCGACCAGCTCGTCGAGAGCTGCCTCATCAAGGCGGGGCTCTGGAACGAGGTGCGGGATCGCCTCCGTTCCCCGGGCGGCGGCCTCTCGGGCGGCCAGCAGCAGCGGCTCTGCATCGCACGCTCCCTCGCCGTGACGCCGCAGGTGCTGCTGATGGACGAACCGTGCTCCGCCCTCGACCCCACCTCCACCCGGGTGATCGAGGAGACCATGCTCGAACTCGTCAACGACGTCACCATCGTGATCGTGACGCACAACATGCAGCAGGCGCAGCGGGTCTCGACGCAGTGCGCGTTCTTCCTCGCCTCGCAGGGCCAGCCCGGCGGCATCGTGGAGCACGGCGACACCGAGGCGATGTTCGGCGACCCGATCGACTCCCGCACCTACGACTACGTCAACGGCGTCTTCGGCTGACCCGCGCACGCCCTGCCCCGCGTCGAATCGATTCGATGGGTCCCTAACTGCTGCGGCGACGGCTCTTGCGAGCAGTTGGCGTCCCATCGAATCGATTCGACGCAGCCGTGGGGCGGGGTCAGTGGAACTGCGGGATGATCAGGTAGAGGCTGTAGAGCACAGCTGCGACGCCGATCGCGAGGCAGGCGTAGCCGCCGACGGTGGCGGCGAGCGGGCGCGCCCCACGGGTGCCGCTCACGACGGCCCCATCGTCGCCGGTGTCGTCGGGCGAACCGGCGGAGAGCAGGCGGAGTCCGAGGGCATAGAACACCACGATCCCCACGGCCGCAGCGAAGGAGATTCCGAACACGAGCGCGAAGGCGCCCCAGTCGATACTGATCATGAGCTACGCCTTCCGATCCGCGAGCGGTCGGCCGCCCGCATCCTGAGCACCCGACGAGTCGCTCTCGTCGACCTCGTTCACGTTCTCGTGCGTCACCGGGTGGCGGCGCGCGAGAACGAAGATCCCGCCTCCGATGACGAGGGCCAGCACCGCCACGATCACGAGACCGACGGTGCTGGTGGATGCCGCCCAGGCCGCGAGACCGCCGACGATCGCCGCGGCCGGCAAGGTGAAGACCCAGCCGAGCGCGATCTTGCCGACGACGTTCCAGTGCACGCGGGCGAGCCGCTTGCCGAGACCCGATCCGACCACCGCACCGGAGGTGACCTGCGTGGTCGAGAGGGCGAAGCCGAGGTGCGACGAGATCAGGATGGTCGCCGCCGAACTCGTCTCGGCCGCGAAGCCCTGGGCGGGCTGCACGTCGGTGATGCGCTTTCCGACGGTGCGCATGATGCGCCAGCCGCCGAGGTAGGTGCCGAGGGCGATCGCGAGCCCGCAGGCGCCGATCACCCAGAGCTGCGGGCCGGTGTTCGAATCCTGGTAGCCGGCTGCGATGAGGGTCAGGGTGATGACACCCATCGTCTTCTGCGCGTCGTTCGTGCCGTGCGCGAGCGAGACGAGTGAGGCCGAGACGGTCTGGCCGTGCCGGAAGCCGCGATCCGATCCGCGCACCCGCGCCTGCCGGGTGATGCGGTAGGCGGCGAACGTCGCGACGAGCGCGACGAGGCCGGCGACGAAGGGGGAGAACAGGGCCGGCAGCACGACCTTCGAGAGCACCACCCCGAAGTCGACGGAGTTGACGCCCGCCCCGATGATCGCGGCCCCGATCAGGCCGCCGAAGAGCGCGTGGGTGGAGCTCGACGGCAGCCCGAGGTACCAGGTGCCGAGGTTCCAGAGCACGGCGCCGACGAGGCCGGCGAAGATCATGGTCGGCGTCACCTGGATGCCGCCCTGACCTTCCTTGATGATGCCCTGCGAGATGGTCTTCGCGACCTCGGTCGAGAGGAACGCGCCGACCAGGTTGAGCACGGCCGAGATGAGAACGGCCACCTTCGGTTTCAGGGCTCCCGTCGCGACCGAGGTGGCCATGGCGTTCGCGGTGTCGTGGAACCCGTTCGTGAAGTCGAAGACGAGTGCGATGACGATGACGAGGGCGACTGTGACCAGTACGTCCATGGATGAACCTCCTGTCGTGACCGGGAGGCGGGCTGCTGGGCGGCGACGTCTTCCCTGAGACGACGGTAGGAGCCCTCGGTTAACGCGGTGTGAACACCGGCGGATGTCTCAGCGGAACGGCACCGGGATGCTCGACGACGACGCCCAGGTTGTCACCGTCCGCACGCCGGGAAGACGGTTCTGGATGTTCGCCTCGAGGCTCGCGCAGCGCACCTCGAAATCGTTCCTGCTGTCAGCGACGACATCGAATCGCATCAACCGCGGTTCGCTCGTGACGAGCACGGTGCCGACGCCGGTGATCACCACGAGCATCTGGCTTCCCGAAAGCAGCAGGTGTTCGTGGTGCCTGCGGAGGTTCTGCGCGAGCAGGGGCAGTGCGCGAACGGACTCCGGGGTGCGGAGTGTTCCTGTCATGGCCAGCATGGTCCGACTCTGCCGGTGGCAGGTGGCGCGCAGGTGAACGGAAGCTGGGGACCACCTGTCAGAGCTGTTACCGATCTGTTACATCTGCGGTCGGTCGGGTGATGAAGAGGCGGTCGAGAAAGTCTGCCGTGCCCGCGATCGTCACCCGGTCGGTACCGAGGTCGAGGGCCGCCGCCGCCCAGGCCCGGTGGGGGTCGTCGATGCGGAGCACCGGAACGGTGCCGCCGTCGACGAAGATGCGGTCGTGTCGGCGACGCATGTCCGACACCCAGTGCGTCGTTCGCAGCAGTTGCTCCTCCCACGGGGAAGTGGCGCCACCGCGTTGCGGTACCGGCACGCGCAGCCGATCGTTCCGCACGAGGTAGGACACCGCGTGCTCGGTGAGGTCGGACCGGGCACCGTCGAGGCGGGCATCCGAGACACCGACGCTCGGCACACGGCCCGTGCGGATGGACGCCGAGGATGGTCGCCGACCATGCATCCGCGCGCCCGCGTAGAAGACTTCGAGCCGAACCGGGCTGCCGGGGCCGAATGTGGCGCGCATTCCCGAGGGGGGCAGTCCTTCGCCGGGCGCGACAGTGAGTGCGGGGCGCGTTCTGCCCAGTCGGCGGAGCGCCTCTGCGCTGTACGGAACGTCGGGGTCGGCCGCTCGACCGAAGAGGGCCTCCGCATGGGAGATTTCGGGAGCAAACCTTTCATCCGACAGGCGAACCAGTTCTTCGAACAGCGATTTGACCACCTGAAAACTGTACTACTGCGACATCCCAGCGGAGCGAGCCCGCAGCGGCCCCAGGCCGACCTCCTGACCGCCTGCAGACGCCGCGCACTCACCCGCGAGTCGACCCGGCGCCGAGCTCGGCCGAGAGCTGCTCGGCGATCTCGGAGACCAGTCGCCCCGCGGCATCCAGGTGTCGGCCGAGGCGTGCTTTCGGCGCGCTCACATTGATCGCGGCGACGATGTTGCCCCGGAAATCGAAGACCGGTGCCGAGACGCCGACGACCCCCATTTCGAACTCTTCATCGACGCTCGCGAATCCGCGGCGACGGATGCGGCCGATCTCCGCCAGAAGGCTCTCGAAATCCGTGATCAGCGGGTTGCCGCCCTGGGCAGCTGGTGCAGGAGGAAGCCCCGCGGAGGGTGCGACCACGGGGGCGACAGGCCCCGTCACAGCGCGGTCGTTGCCGTGTCGGTCGTACCAGCCCCGGATGTCGGCATCGTTCCAGTCGCTGATCAGCACCCGGCCGGCCGACGTCATCCAGGCGGCCACGCTGACGCCCTCCCAGGCGATGCCGCGGAAGGCGTGTTCGCTGAGCTGGCTGCTGAGCGTGAGCACACTGTCGCCGCGCAGCACGCAGAGGTGGGCTGTCTCGTGGGTGGCCGAGACCACGCGGCGGAGGAAGGGCACGGCCTCCCGCACGAGCCGGGACTCGAGGGTGCGGGCAGCCAGCGCGTAGAGCTGGTAGCCGAGCCGGTAGGTGAGGGTGGCGGGGTCGCGGGCGACGAGGCCCGCGTCGGCGAGGGTCGCGAGGGTGCGGGACACCTGGCCCTTGTCGCGGCCGACGAGTTCGGCCAGGCGCACGACCCCCAGCCCGCTGGATTCCTCGGCCTCGGGGGATCCGAGCACCTCGAGCAGTTCGAGGTCGCGGCGGAGGCCGGCGGAGTTCCGGCGAGGGGTGGGTGCGGCATCCATTCGCCCACCGTAGACCCGTGGTTGGCATATGCACAACAGCTGTTGCGCAAAAGAACACCGCGCCCGTAGTGTCGACGTGTCGCACCGACCTCCACGACCTCGTGGCGGTCACCACTCAACGAAGAGCAAAGGAGCTGTGCGTTCATGACCGGATTCGACTTTCCGGGCCTCCTGGCCTTCTGGGGAAAGCGTTACGACGACATTCTGGGGCTGATCGGCGAACACCTGCTGGTGGTCGCGGTGGCCCTCCTGCTCGCCACCATCCTCGGTGTTGGGATCGGGCTGCTCGTCTGGAACAGC
The DNA here is from genome assembly GCF_006716115.1 of Subtercola boreus. Lineage (NCBI taxonomy): Bacteria > Bacillati > Actinomycetota > Actinomycetes > Micrococcales > Microbacteriaceae > Subtercola > Subtercola boreus. Next base: position 4,018,942 of record NZ_VFOO01000001.1, read on the forward strand.
CCCGTCGGCCGTTCGCTGGCCGTCACCAGTGCCGCCGTGATCCTGACGATCCCCTCGCTCGCCCTCCTGGCGGCGATGATCCCCCTCTTCGGGCTCGGCTGGGTGCCCACGCTGATCGGTCTGACCCTGTATTCACTGCTGCCGATCATCCGGAACACGGTCGTCGGCCTCCGCGAGGTGAGCCCCGCGATCATGGAGTCGGCCACAGGGATGGGGCTCTCGCCCGGGGCGGTGCTGCTGCGCATCCAGCTCCCCATGGCGTGGCCGGTGATCGTCACCGGCGTGCGGGTCGCGGCCCAGCTCACGATCGGTATCGCGGCGATCGGCGCCTACGTCGGCGGGCCGGGCCTCGGCCAGATGATCTTCCAGGGCCTCAGCTCGCTCGGATCGAAGAACGCCCTCAACTACGCACTCACCGGCACCCTCGGTGTCATCGTTCTGGCCCTCATCGTCGACGGCCTGTTCACACTCATCACGAAAACGACCACCTCGAAGGGATTGAGGGCCTGACATGACCGACCCCACAACGGACACCGGCGGTTCCCGCATTCTGGGCGGACGCGCCACCGAGGCGACCATCCGCACCACGACCACCATCACCACCGTGAAGAACACCAGCGGTGCGCACATCGAGCTGAAGAACGTGAACAAGGTCTACGGCGAGCAGACCGTGCCCGCGGTCGAGAACTTCTCGATGGACGTCGAACCGGGCGAGCTGATCATGTTCGTCGGCCCGTCCGGCTGCGGCAAGACCACCACGATGAAGATGATCAACCGCATCATCGAGCCCACCTCCGGGTCGATCACGGTCGACGGGCGCGATGTGCTGTCGCTGAACCCGAACGAGCTGCGCCGGCACATCGGCTACGTCATCCAGCAGATCGGCCTCTTCCCGCACATGACGATCGCCGAGAACATCTCGGTCGTGCCGAAGCTGCTCGGCTGGTCGAAGGAGAAGACCCGGAACCGGGTGGATGAGTTGCTCTCCGTGGTGCAGCTCGACCCGAAGACGTTCGCGGACCGCTACCCGAAGCAGCTCTCCGGCGGGCAGCAGCAGCGCGTCGGAGTGGCACGGGCGCTCGCCGCCGACCCGCCCGTGATGCTGATGGACGAGCCGTTCGGCGCGACCGACCCGATCACCCGCGAGAAGCTGCAGGTGGAGTTCCTGCGCCTCCAGGAGTCGATCGGCAAGACGATCATCTTCGTGACGCACGACTTCGACGAGGCGGTCCGGCTCGGCGACCGCATCGCGGTGCTCAGCGACCGGTCGAAGATCGAGCAGTTCGACACCCCCGCGAACATCCTGCGGGCGCCGGCCAACGACTATGTCGCCTCGTTCATCGGGCACGGGGCTGCGCTCAAACGTCTCGCGCTGATTCCGCTCTACGACGCCCTGCTCGGTCGGGCACCGGATGCCCGGGGGAGCGCGACACTGCCGGAGACCGATTCGCTGCGGGACGCCCTCGACCTGCTCGTGCTCACCGGACTGCCGGCCATCGGGGTCACCGACGCCGGCGGGAAGGTCGTGGCATCCGTCACCGTCGACCAGATCTCGGCCGAACTCGGCGACGACGTGCCCGACGGGATGCCGGGGGCGCGCTCATGACGTTCGAGGCGGTGATCGAGCGCGACGTGAGTGTCGCCCCCGCCGAGCTCGGGGTGCGCCGGGCCCGGTTCTGGACGCTCCGGCGCATCGCCACCCCGATCGTGATCCTGCTGGTGCTGCTGGCCCTGTTCGTCTGGATCCAGACCCTCGAGATCGACTCGATCATGGCGCGCACGCTGAACGTCGACTACATCCTGCTGCGCACGAGGGAGCACCTCGAGCTGACGTTCATCGCTTCGGCGCTGGTGGCCGTGCTGGCGATCCCCGCGGGCATCGTGGCCAGTCGCACGAGGTCGCGGATCCTGCGCGGCACGATCCTGACGATCGCGAACATCGGACAGGCGACGCCGGCCATCGGCTTCATCATCCTGCTCGCGATCATCTGGCAGATCGGCTTCCAGACCGCGCTCATCGCGCTCGTGGCGTACTCGTTCCTGCCGGTGCTCCGGAACACGATGGTCGGTCTCTCGCAGATCGACGCCAGTGTCACGGAGTCGGCGCGCGGGATGGGCATGACTCCCGGCCAGGTTCTGATGCGCATCGAGCTGCCGCTCGCGGTTCCGGTGATCCTCGCCGGTCTCCGAACGTCTCTCGTGTTCTGCGTCGGGGTCGCCACGGTCGCCACCTTCATCGACGCCGGCGGTCTCGGCGACATGATCGTCAACGGGCTGAAGCTGCAGCGCTTCCCCGTGCTGATCACCGGAGCCGTGCTCGTCTCCTGCATCGCCCTGCTGATCGACTGGCTCGCCAGCATCGCCGAAGACCTGTTGCGCCCGAAGGGCGTCTGACCCTCTCCCTCACCACCCCTCACCACCTCTCCCACACAGAAAGAGCACCATGAACACCAAACGAACCACAGGGCTCCTGGCCGTCCTGGCCGTCGGCGCACTCGCCCTCACCGCCTGCGCGGGGGGAAGCAGTGCCGCTTCCTCCTCGGGCAAGGATGACGAACTCGCCGGGCTCTCCGGTGACATCGGAGCGAAGGACTTCTCCGAGCAGTACATCCTCGCGAACATCACCAGCCAGCTCTTCAACGCCCACGGCGCCGACACCAAGGCCAACACGAGCGTCGTCGGGTCCGCCAACGTGCGGGCCGCTCTCGTCAGCGACCAGTTCCTCGGCTACTGGGAGTACACCGGCACGTCATGGATCACCTACAACAACAACACGACCCCGGTGCAGGGCGAGCAGGCCCAGTTCGACGCCACCAAGAAGGCTGACGCCGCCAACGGCATCGCGTGGCTCGATCCGGCACCGCTGAACAACACCTATGCCTTCGCGATCCTCTCCGACAAGGCGAAGGAGCTCGGCGTCACAAAGCTCAGCGACATCGCAAAGCTCCCTGTCGCTGAGCAGACGTTCTGCATCGAGAGCGAATTCTCGACCCGCGACGACGGCTGGCCCGGCGTCAAGAAGGCCTATGGTCTGGATGCCGTACCCGACTCGAACGTCGCGCTGCTCGACACCGGAGTGATCTACACGACCACGGCGAAGGGCGACACCTGCAACTTCGGTGAGGTCTTCCAGACGGACGGCCGGATCCCGGCTCTCGGGCTGACCGTGATGCAGGACGACAAGTCGTTCTTCCCGGTCTACCAGGGTGCGTTCACTGTGAAGCAGACCACGCTCGACAAGTACCCCGGCATGGCCGACGTGATCGCGCTCGTCTCGAGCAAGCTCACCACCGAGGAGATGCAGAAGCTGAACGCCAAGGCCGATGTCGACGGTGACGACCCCGCCGACATCGCGGAGGAATGGCTGACCGAGCAGGGCCTCATCTGATGACGGGCCTCCAACTGGGCGAGAGCTTCATCGGCGATGGCGTGAATGCGGCCCACGTCAACACGGTCTTCGGCGACCGCGAAGGCCCCGCCGGTGTCGCCTGGGCCACGGCCCTCGCGACGCCGAGCGCCGGCCACGTGCCGTTCGTGACGGTGCTGCGGCCCTCCCTCCCGGTGAAGCCGCTGACGCTCTTCGTCACCAAGTCGGCCCCGGCCTCGGATGAGCACGGTCTGCTCATCTGGGGCCCGGCCCAGGCCGGCATCGCCGCCGGTGTCGCGGATGCCCTGGCCGACGGCATCGTCTCCCGGGAGCAGGCAGACAGCCACGCCATCATCGCGGCGGTCTGGGTGAACCCCGGCGCCGACGATGCGGAGCAGGTCTACGAGAACAACCGGCTCTCGGTGCGCACCGCCCTCGAGAACGGCGCGCGGCTGCTGCCGTCGACCGACGATGTGATCGCTGCCCGCGACTCCGCCACCAACCCGTTCTACACACCGAAGGCCAGAGCCACATGAAGATCACCGAGATCCGCCTCACGCGGATGGTGCTGCCGTTGGATCCGCCGTTCAACGCCGCCTGGGATCCCGAACCCCGTCGCCAGTTTCCCGCGACGCTGGTCGAGGTCTTCACCGACGAGGGCGTCACCGGAGTCGGATCGGGTGACACGATGGACGGCTTCGACGCCTACCGGGACCTCTTCATCGGAACCGACCCGCTGCAGATCCTGAACCAGGTGCGCCGCATCGAGACGATCAACTTCCACGGCGGCCGCTACTGGCCGCTCGAGGCCGCGCTCTGGGACATCATCGGCAAGGTCGCGGGACTCCCGGTCAGCGTGCTCTTCGGCGGGGCGCGCGACCGGCTGCCGGCCTACGCCTCGTCGGGGGAGCTGAAGAGCCCCGAAGCGCGCGCCGAATCGGCGCTCGCCGCCCGCGAGCTCGGCTTCCGCGCAATGAAGATCCGCATCGCCCGGAATGCGCTCGCCGAGGGCGTGGAGGCGGTGCGCTGCACCCGTGAGGCCGTCGGGCCCGACTTCGACCTGATGGTCGACCTCAACCAGATGTGGCGGATGTCGGGAGACATCGACGCAGCGCTCCCGCTCGCCCGCGTGCAGCAGGTCGCCGCCGAACTCGTCGACCTCGGCGTGCTGTGGCTCGAAGAGCCGCTGCCCCAGGTCGATGTCGCCGGCGCGCAGCGCGTGCGGGCCCAGACGGGCATCCAGATCGCCGGCGGGGAGATGGTGCGGTCGCTCCCCGAGATCATGGCCCTCATCGAGCAGGATGCCTTCGACATCTACCAGCCCGACGTCGCCCTCGCGGTGGGCATGCACCGCGCCCGCCAGGTCGCCGAGTCGGCGAACCTCCGTCACCGCGCCTTCACCCCGCACACCTGGAGCAACGGGCTCGGCCTGCTGGCGAACCTGCATGTCGCGGCGGGTGTGGATGCCGGGCCGTACCTCGAGTTCCCTTTCGACCCGCCGGGCTGGACCCCGGAGCGGCGCGACTTCTTCATGGAGCCGCTCATGATCGACGCGCAGGGCGACCTCGTCGTGCCGTCGGCACCGGGCCTCGGCGTCACGATCGACCGCGAGGCCGTGGCCTGCTACACCGTCTGACCCGCACCCGCCCACTCCCGCCCTTCTCCTCTACAGAAAGCACTCATGACCGACTGGATCGCGGCCGCCGCCGCACTGCGCCCGGAGACCCGGCTCTTCGTCGACGGGGAGTTCCGCCCGTCGAGCAACGGGGGGACCTTCGACACGATCGCGCCGCGCGACGGGATGGTCTTCGCCTCCGTCAGCTCTGCGAACGAAGAGGACGTCGACCGCGCCGTGCGCGGCGCTGCCGCCGCCTTCGAGAGCGGCGTGTGGTCCCGCGCCGACCGGCGTACCCGCCAGGCCGTGCTGCTTCGGCTCGCAGACCTCATGCTCGAGAACCGCGAGGAGCTGGCACTGCTCGAGTCCCTCGACTCCGGGCATCCGATCGGCGACGCGCTGAACGTCGACGTGCCGAACGCCGCCCGCACCGTGCGCTGGTACGCCGAGGCGCTCGACAAGGTCTACGACGAGATCGCTCCGACCCCGGAGAACGCGCTCGCCCTGGTGAGCCGCGAACCGCTCGGTGTGGTCGGGGCGGTCGTGCCGTGGAACTACCCGCTGATCATCACGGCGTGGAAGATCGCGCCGGCGCTCGCGGCCGGCAACTCGGTCGTGCTGAAGCCCGCCGAGCTCACGAGCCTGTCGGCCTTGAAGCTCGCCGAGCTGGCCGCCCAGGCGGGGCTTCCCGCGGGCGTGCTTCAGGTCGTGCCCGGGCTCGGCCGGCAGGCCGGACAGGCGCTGGGGAGACATCCACAGGTCGACAAGATCGCCTTCACGGGGTCGCCCGCCGTCGGCCGCGGCTTCCTCACGTATGCGGGGGAGTCGAACGGCAAGCAGGTCTCGCTCGAACTCGGCGGCAAGTCGGCCCAGCTCGTGCTCGCTGACGTCGAGGACCTCGATGCCTGCGCGTCGGCCGTCGCCTGGGGCATCTTCTACAACGCCGGCCAGACCTGCCACGGGGGCAGTCGGCTGGTGGCGGATGCCCGGGTGCACGACGAGCTGGTCGAGAAGGTGATCGCCGTGGGGTCATCGCTCGTGCAGGGCGACCCGCTCGACGAGGGCACCCAGCTCGGCACGATCGCGAGCAGTGTGCAGCTGGATCGGGTTCTCGCGTACACGGAGGTCGCCCGCGCAGAGGGCGCGACCGTGCACGGCGGTGGGCGTCTCCGCCCGGAGGGGCTGGGCGACGGCTACTACGTCGAGCCCACGGTGTTCGACCACGTCGACAACTCCTCGCGCATCGGGCAGGAGGAGATCTTCGGGCCCGCGCTCTCGGTCTCGGTCGTGGATGGCGCGGCTGAGGGGGTGCGGGTGGCCAACGAGAGCGCCTACGGCCTGGCCGCGAGCGTCTGGACGAGCGACCTCCGCACCGCGCACCGGGTCGCCCGCGATCTGCGTGCCGGAACCGTGTGGGTCAACACCTTCGACGTCGCCGACGTCATCACCCCGTTCGGCGGTGTGAAGCAGTCCGGCGCGGGCCGCGACCGCTCGCTGCACGCCTTCGACAGCTACACGTCGCTGAAGACCACCTGGATCGACATCGCTCCGGGTTCGAACTACTGACCACTCTTGAGAAAGTGACTGAAATGACGAACACCCAGCCGACCACCGTCGGCTTCATCGGCCTCGGCAACATGGGTTCGGGGATGACCCGCAACCTGCAGGCAGCGGGCTTCCCGCTCGTGGTGAACGACATCCGGCGGGAAGCGGCGGCCGAGCTGATCGCGGGCGGGGCGACCTGGGCCGCGACGCCCGCGGAGGTTGCTGCAGCCAGCGACGTCGTGATCACGATGCTGCCCACCCCGCGGCACGTCGACGCCGTCGTGAACGGGCCCGCGGGCATCCTCGCCGGCATCGCCGACGGCGGAACCTGGATCGACATGTCGACCTCGGTGCCCGACGTCGCGAACCGGGTGCGGGTCGACAACGCCCACCGGGGCCTCCACATTCTCGACGCACCCGTGTCGGGCATGTCGGTGGGGGCCGCGACCGGGATGCTGCAGATCTTCGTGGGCGGCGAAGCAGCCGATGTCGAGCGCCTGCGCCCGGTCTTCGAGGCGATGGGCGACCCCGAGCGCATCCTTCATGTGGGGGCTGCCGGAACGGGGTACGCCGTCAAGCTGATGATCAACCAGCTCTGGTTCTCCCACCTCGTCGCCACCGCCGAGGTGCTGGCGATCGGTGTGAAGGCCGGCGTCGACCTCGAAGTGCTGCGGAAGTCCCTGGTGGCGAGCCCCGCGAACAGCAACTTCGTCGAGAACGATGTGCTGGGCATCCTCGACCACGGGGACTACGACGAGGGCTTCGCCATCGCGCTCGCCTGCAAAGACCTGGGGCTCTCAATCGACCTCGCACGCTCGGTCGGTGTGTCGGCCGAGCTCTCCGGACTAGTGGAACAGATCTACCGCCGGGCGAAGGCGCAGTATGGCGACCTTGCGGGCGAGATGACGCCCTTCAAGCTCTACGAAGACCTCGCCGGAACCGAGCTGCGGCGAGAAGTGTCGGTGCCCGCATGAGCATCCTGCCTGCCCAGAACGTCGCGCTCAGCGACATGGAACTCGACCTCGACCCCAAGCCGTTCGCGCGTTTCGGGCGCGGCCGGGTCGCCGAGGTCGGCGCGGTCACCGCAGCGACCGGCGCGACCAGCGCCCTGATCGTCACCGACGCCTTCCTCGCGGCCTCGCCCGTCGTGGCCGCCGTGCGTGCATCGCTCGAAGCGGCGGGCATCGCCGTGACCGTGTATGGAGGAGTCACGCCGAACCCCACGACGACCTGCGTCGATGAGGGAAGCGACGTGGCCCGGGATGCCGGCATCGAGGCTCTCGTCGCCGTCGGCGGTGGTTCATCGATGGATGCCGCCAAGGGAATATCGCTCGGCGCGGTCAATGCCAATCGGGGCATGGAGCTCGACTACCGCAATGAATTCGCCAGTGACGCCCTGCCGATCATCGCCGTGCCCACCACCGCCGGAACCGGCGCCGAGGTGAACGCCTTCGGAGTCGTCACCGACGTCACCGAGCACCGCAAGTTCTACGTCGGCTCGAACAGCGCCCTCGCCCGTGCGGCGGTGCTCGACCCCGACCTCACCGTCGGGCTGCCCCCGAAGGCCACGGCGGCCACGGGGATGGATGCTCTCACCCACGCCCTCGAGTCGTACCTGTCGCTCCGCCCGAACCCCTACAGCGACGGCATCGCCCTCCAGGTGATCTCGACCGTCGCCGACCACTTGCCCCGCGCCGTGGACGACGGCAGCGACATCGAGGCGCGCTCCCAGCTGCTGCTGGCGTCGCACATCGCGGGCGTCGGCTTCTCGCACACCGGCCTCGGGCTCGTGCACGGCATCGCGCATCCGCTCGGCGGCCGATTCGACATCCCGCACGGGCTCGCGCTCTGCATCGTGATCGAGCGGGTGCTGCGCTACAACCTCAGCGTGCGGGGCGAACGCCTCGCGCGAGTGGCGTTCGCGCTCGGGGTCGGCGACAGCCGGGCATCCGAAGCAGACAACGCCGAAGCGGCGATCACCGCCGTCGCCGCGCTCGCCCGCCGTGTCGGCATGACCGCCACCCTGTCGTCGTTCGGCGTCACCGCCGCAGACCTCCCGTCGCTCGCCGCCGACACACTGGCCGACGCCGTCACCATCAACAATCCGCAACAACCCGGTGTCTCTGACATCGTCGCCATTCTGGAGGCCTCGCTGTGAGCCGCGCACTCGTCACATCCACACCCACCCCCGAGGATGAACAGCGGCTGATCGACTCCCTGCCCACCGGGCTGTTCATCGGGGGCGAATGGCGCGCCGCGAGCGACGGCGGCACGTTCGACGTTCTCGACCCGTCGACCGGGCTCGTGCTCACGTCGATCGCGAGTGCGACACCCGCCGACGGTGCAGCCGCTCTGGATGCCGCGGCCGACGCCCAGCGATCCTGGGGCCGCACGGCACCGCGCGAGCGTGCCGAGATCCTCCGGCGTGCCTTCGAAGCCGTGACCGAACGTGCTGACGACTTCGCCCTTCTGATGACACTCGAGATGGGCAAGCCCCTCGCCGAAGCTCGCGGCGAGGTCGCCTACGGAGCCGAGTTCCTGCGCTGGTTCTCCGAGGAGACCGCGCGCATCGCGGGCCGGTTCGCCATGGCCCCCGACGGCAACAGTCGGCTGCTCGTCATGAAGCGGCCGGTCGGGCCGAGCCTGTTCATCACACCGTGGAACTTCCCGCTCGCGATGGCCACCCGCAAGATCGCCCCGGCCATCGCAGCGGGCTGCACCATGGTGCTGAAGCCGGCGGCACTCACCCCGCTCACCGCACTGCTGTTCACCCAGGCGCTCGCCGAGGCCGGGCTGCCCGCCGGCGTGCTGAACGTCATCCAGACGACTTCCGCCGGCGCAGTGACCGGTCCGCTGATCCAGGATCCGCGGCTCCGGAAGCTCTCGTTCACCGGCTCGACCGAGGTCGGCCGGCGGCTCATCGCGGATGCAGCGCACCAGGTGCTGCGCGTCTCGATGGAGCTCGGCGGCAACGCCCCGCTGCTGGTCTTCGACGACGCCGACCTCGACAAAGCGGTCGACGGCGCGATGCTCGCCAAGATGCGGAACGGCGGCGAGGCCTGCACGGCGGCCAACCGCATCCTGGTGCAGCAGGGCGTCGCGGCCGAGTTCTCCCGCCGGCTCGTCGAACGGATGGCCGCCCACACCGTGGCGCGCGGAACGGATCCGGCGTCGAAGACCGGCCCGCTCGTCGACGAGGGCACGCGGGACAAGGTCCACGAACTCGTGACGTCGGCCGTCGAGGCGGGTGCGACCCTGGCGCTCGGCGGTCGCGCGGTGCCGGGTGCCGGCTACTTCTACGAGCCGACCGTGCTCACCGACGTGCCCGGTGGTTCGCGCATCCTGAATGAGGAGATCTTCGGGCCGGTCGCCCCCATCGTGACGTTCGAGACGGAGGAGCAGGGCATCCGGTTGGCGAACGCCACCGAATACGGGCTGGTCGCCTACGCCTTCACACGCGACCTCAACCGTGGACTGCGGCTCGCCGAAGAGCTCGAGGTGGGGATGTTCGGACTCAACACCGGCATCGTCTCGAACCCCGCGGCTCCGTTCGGCGGCGTGAAGCAGTCGGGAACCGGGCGGGAGGGTGGCATCGAGGGCATCGAGGAGTACCTCGAGACGCGCTACGTGGGAATCGCCGACCCGTACGCGGTGTAGCGGCGGTTCACCTCCCGTCCACCTGCGGCCGGGAGGATGGCCGCATGGTCGTTGCTGCCGCACAACCGAACGTCGTCCAAACCGCTCGTGGACTCTGGCTGTCGGCCGCACTGCTCCTCGTGTCTGGCCTCGCCGAAGTCGCGGCCGCCTGGAACCGGTGGCGGCCCTGCACCGTGGCCTACGACGACGACGCCGCCTGCGCTGCCGCCGAAGACCACCTGCACGACTATGCGATCATCTCGGAGCCATTCGAGGCGATCACTCTCAGTGTGGTCGTGGCGTCGATCGCGTCGGGGCTCACTGGCATCTTCTGGCTTCAGCAGGCGCTCCGGGCGACGGCCCGGCGCGGAGGGCTCCCGCGGGTCCGCGTGTTCGCAGGACTGGCAGGAGCCGTGTCGCTGCTCGTGGGTTGGCAGCAGCTGGTCGCGACGGTCACGGATTCGCTGTGGGGTGTGCTGCCCTACCGTGACGGCCTCGTTCTCGCGTTCGTCGCCGCCGCAGCGCCGCTCGTGGCGGCCCTCGTGCTGGCCGGCGCATCGCGGGGGATCGCGCGGCTGCCGTGGCTGATCCTCGCCGTGGGCGCGGTGCTCGGGGCTCCCATCGTCGAGTTCCTGCTGCTCATCCCGTTCTCGAGCTCCCACGACTCACCCATCGGCACCGGCTACCTCCACGGCGGAGCCCTCCTGCTCGCAGCCGTCGCCTTCGCGTGGGTGGCGGCGACGGCCCGCCGTTCTGCGGACTCACTGCCCACTGTCCTTCGTTCGGCGGACTGACAGCGCGCTCGCCGGGCGGGTAGCGTCGAGCGCATGACCACCCGCCCGCTCACGTGGAGACGTTCGCTCGTCTCCGTGGTCGTCGCGCTGACCGCGGGGGTCGCGGCATCCGTCGGCTGCACGGCAGTCGGGTCGTCGCTGGCCCGGGGCGTCGAGTCGTCGGACTCGACCCCGTTCGCGGGCCTCGGCTACCTCCTCCTCGCCGGGGCGATCGGATTGTTCGCCGGGTATCTGCTCGCGATCGTGGGCGTTCTGCTCGGCACCGTCGGCCGGGTGGGCGGCGGCCGGTTCACGCTGGTGTTCGCGGGGGTGCTCACGGTCATCCTCGCCGTCTTCGTGTTCAGCCAGGGGATCGGCAGCCTCTTTCTCGCGGCCCTGCCCGATGCGTCGCCGCTGAACCTCGTAGCCGTCGCGCTGGCGCCGCAGCTCTGGGTGCTGCCCGCGGCCGCGACCAGGCTCGTGCGGCCGCGGTGGTTGCTCGTCGTCAGTGCTGCGGGCCTCGCCGCCGCGCTGGTCATCGGGTCGGTCAGCGCTTTCGCCGGCCAACAGCAGCAGTCCGCTCTGAACTCGGCCTACGACGGGCCGGTCTACGCGCCCTCGACCTCGCCCTCGTCCCCGCTCGCCGGCTTCCACCTGCGCGGTGTCGAGCTGCCGAACGGCTACGCGACCTACGACGGCGCGGTGCTGGTCTCGCTCTCGTACGTGAGCCCCGGGCCGGGATCCGATGCCTCGGGCGACCGCTACTACGACCTTGGTTTCAGCGCGACGCACAACCCCGACGCGTGCCCGTCGACCCCGACCTACAGCTCGTGCACCGAGGTCGGCACAGCGCTCGGCGCGCCCGTACGCCGTAGCGAATCATCCGGCGACTACCTCATCGAACTGCCGCGCGGCGCGGTGACCGTGACCGGTTCGCTCACCCCCGCCGAAGCACTGACGGTTCTGGATGACCTGCAGCCCTCCACGGTCGACGCCGTCTCACGACTGCACGTCACCACCCCCTGACCGATACATGCGGGGGCGCGCCGCGAGCCCGGGGCGCGGCGCGGGGGCCGGTCAGGCGCGGGGGCGGGCGTTCTCGCCGCGCTCGTAGACCTCGGATGCCGGACCGACGATCTTCGCATCGGGGGCTCCCACGAGCTCGACGTCCTTGTTGGCATAGTCGAAGAGGTTCAGTACGTGACGCATCGCCTCCAGGCGGGCGCGCTTCTTGTCGTTGCTCTTCACGACGGTCCACGGGGCGTCGGCCGTATCGGTCTGCTCGAACATGGCCTCCTTCGCCTCGGTGTAGGTGCCCCACTTGTCGAGGGAGGCGATGTCCATCGGCGAGAGTTTCCACTGCCGCACGGGATCGACCTGCCGGATGGCGAAGCGGGTGCGCTGCTCGTCGGCCGACACCGAGAACCAGAACTTCACCAGGTCGATGCCGTCGCCCACGAGCATCCGCTCGAAGGCCGGGGCCTGGCGCATGAACTCCTCGTACTGCGCGTCGGAGCAGAAGCCCATGACGCGTTCGACGCCCGCCCGGTTGTACCAGGAGCGGTCGAACAGCACCATCTCGCCGGCGGCCGGCAGGTGCTTCACATAGCGCTGGAAGTACCACTGGGTCTGCTCACGCTCGCTCGGCTTCTCGAGTGCAACGGTTCGGGCGCCGCGGGGGTTCAGGTGTTCGGTGAAACGCTTGATCGTGCCACCCTTGCCCGCGGCATCCCGCCCCTCGAAGACGATGACGAGCCGGCGACCCTCCGCTTTGATCCAGTTCTGCAGCTTCAGCAGTTCGATCTGCAGCAGGCGCTTGCGGGACTCGTACTCGGCCCGGTCCATGCGTTCGTCGTAGGGGTAGCCCTCACGCCAGGTGTCGACGGCGATGCCGTCGCGTCCGAGCAGCACCGGGTCGTCGTCGTCGGTGTCGAGCACGGTGAAGCCGAACACGTCGTCGAGGTCGGGCGCGGTGGCGTAGCGGGTGTCGGGGCCTTCTGGGATGGTCACGGTGCGAGAGTATACGGAACCGCGTCGACGTTCAGGTGTCCAGCGGGGGAACAGTGCTATCGGGGTGCCCTGCCAGGTTCGATTTTCTGAATCCTCCACCAATCGTTGCGGGGGCGGCCAGCGACCCCTTGCGTGCACAATGGGTGCATGACACCGACCGATGAGACGGAACGCGGGGACTGGCTGCGGGCGCGGCTCGGCCGGTGGGGGACCGTGGGCGGGGTTGCCGGCACAGGGTTCGAGGCGTACCTGCGGGTGCTGCATCCGGTTCCCGTGGACATCGACAGCGTGGGCGTCGGGATCCATGACATCGACGGTGACAGTTTCGGCGCGGGCGGACTGACGGTACCGCATGCGGCCGAGTGGTCCTGGCGGCAGGTCGCCGCCCGCAGCGGGGGAACGATCCACCCGCTGGTGCAGTGGAACGCCCTCACAGACCGTGCCTCCGACGGCTCCGGCGGGCTCGCCTTCCCCGGCCCGGACGGATCCGTACGCGTGTCAGCTCCGCCGACCGGGCGCCTCGCGCCCCACCTGCTTGCCGCTCTCGTGCCGGCGCTCGCCGCGGCGACGACGGCCGACGGGATCACGGTCGCCGTGTGGAACGGCTGGGGCATCCCCGGCCTCGACGTCGGCGAGCAGCTCGCATTGCCGGGCAGGGACTACGTGCTGAGAGCCGGATCCCTCCACGAACTGGCAGACCCGGACTGGCCCTGGCATGCCGGGATCGCCTGGCGGGAACCGTTCGAGGGCCCCATGCCCCAGCTCATCTGGCCAGACGACCACACCTGGCTGGTCGCCTCCGAGATCGACTGGGACTCCACGATCGTCGCAGGTCCCCGCGTCCTCATCGACGCCCTCCTGGCGCTCCCCGCCATCGAGGCGCTCGAACTCCGTGAGTCCGACAGCCTCATGTCGGACTCCGACCACCTCAACCCTGGGACAGGCTTTGCGGGCTGACGACCCGGTCTGCCGACGCGTGTTCAGGCGACGCGGCGGATCCGGTTCTCCGGGGCCGGCACACTGTTTTCCATGACGACGTAGCGCCCTGTCGCCGGGTTCCGTACAACCGTCTTTCCAGATCGACGGAGGTTTGCGGCGGCCCTCTCGGCCAACTCTTCAGCGAGCTCGTGCGCTCTTTCGCTGTACCTGCTCATGTCCGCCACCGTCTCCTCCGCTTCTGGACCGGCACCTTCGAGTCAAGAATAACGTTCGCGACTCCGATTGCCATCTCGTTGTCTTCATCCCGTGACCATGGCGCGTCGATGAGTGCCCGGAGCACGGAGAGTCCCATCTCTGAGTCGCCCTGAGCGGTGCTCACCGACTTTTCGCATGCCCAGGTGAATCGGCCCCACCATTGCGAACGATCGTCTGCAAACTGTTTCTGGTCTCGATCGAGTCGGGAATTGTGAAACGCGATCCATGCCGCCACTCCTGCACCCATGACCGCCAGGCTGCCGCCGAATCCGGCCGATACGACGAACTGGCCCCACCACTGTCCGTCTGGGTACGGGGGCGGAATCGCGCGTCCTATGATCGTGCCAACAACGGTGCAGACTACTGCACTCGGCCATGACCACTGAGGGGCCGGCGCGGGCGGGAGGGGCTGCGGCGACGCGCCGCTCAGGGGGTGCGGGGTGCGATCACCCGGCGGGCGGCTTCGATGGCGGATGCCCGGGCGGTCTGCGCGGTGAGCGACTGTGCCTCATCCGGATGCCGCACCGGCGACTGCGCCCAGGCGAGGCCGAGCGAGAAGAGGATCTGCATGAGCATCTCCGGCTGCCAGTCCGGATCGACGGTCCCGATGCGCTGGGCCTCGCGGAGGGCGGCGAGTTTGCCGTCTGGCCCGGAGAGGCCCTGCGGCGGGTTCAGGACGAAGCCGTCGAGCCGCGCCCAGGTGATCATGCGGTGATGCGCGGGGGTGCTGAGGGCGTGGTCGAAGACCGCGCCGACGAAGGCGGACGGGTCGGCCGGATCGATCGTGGCGGATTCGAAGAACTCTGCCGTGTCGAGGTTCAGCACGGATTCGAACAGGGCCTGCTTGTCGGCGAAGTACGCGTAGAGGCGCTCTTTGCTGGCGCTCGCCTCCTTCGCGATGCGGTCGATGCGCGCGCCGGCGAGGCCGTAGGTGGCGAATTCGACCCGGGCGGCATCGAGAACACGGGCCTTCACAGATTCTGACGTCGAACGCATGACTCCATTCTACACCGAACGAACCGGTTCGTTTGACTTTCGGAATTCGCGAATCTAGACTCGACAGCACTTCCCCACCCGCGACGCCGCCTCCCGAAGGCGGCTTTTCCCATTCCAGGAGCCCGAATGATTTCCAGGAGTACTGATGTCTGACACGGCACCGCCCCTCAACCGGTCGGCAGACGCACCGAACGCATCCACCGAACCCTCCGAGTCGGCCGTCGACCCGGGGCATCCGAATCGCCGTTGGGTCATGCTGGCCGTCGTCGCTCTGGCCCAGTTGATGGTCGTGCTCGACGGGACCATCGTGAACATCGCGCTGCCGGCCGCCCAGATCGACCTGGGGATGAGCGACAGCGACCGCAGCTGGGTCGTCACGCTGTACGCCCTCGCCTTCGGTTCGCTGCTGCTGCTCGGCGGGCGCATCGCCGACTACTGGGGCCGCAAGCGCTCCTTCATCGTCGGGATGATCGGCTTCGCGGCCGCGTCAGCGCTCGGCGGTTTCGCCGTGTCGGGCGAGATGCTCCTCGTGGCGCGGGGGCTGCAGGGGGTCTTCGCCGCCCTGCTCGCCCCTGCGGCGCTGGCGCTGCTCTCGGTGACGTTCCCGAAGGGTCGTGAGCGCACGCGAGCGTTCGCGGTGTACGGCACGGTCGCCGGATCGGGCGCTGCAGTCGGCCTGCTGCTCGGCGGGGTGCTCACCGAGTACCTGAGCTGGCACTGGTGCCTCCTCGTGAACGTGCCCATCGCGCTCGTCGCGATCATCGCCGCTGTTCCGCTCATCAGGGAGAGCCGCGCCGACGGTGACACGAAGTACGACATTCCGGGAGCGGCCCTGATCACCGCGGGTCTCGCGTCGATCGTCTACGGCTTCTCCCGTGCCGAACTCGGCTGGGTGCGCGTCGACACGATCGGATTCCTGGCGCTGGGTGTTCTCCTCGTCGCCGCATTCATCTGGTGGGAGGGACGGTCGAAGAATCCGCTGCTGCCGCTGCGGGTCATCCTGAATCGGGTGCGCGGCGGGGCGTACCTCACCAGCATGCTCGTCGGGGCGGCCCTCCTCGGGGCGCTGCTCTACCTGACGATCTACTTCCAGCTCGTGCTCGGCATGACGGCGCTGCAGTCGGGGCTGGCGTCGTTGCCGATGGCCGGGTCGATCATCCTGGGCGCACCGATCGTGACGAAGCTGCTGCCGCAGGTCGGGCCGCGTCTGCTGATGACCGTCGGCCCCCTGTTCGCCGCGGCCGGCCTGTTCTGGCTGTCGGGAATCACCGTCGACGGAAACTACGCGGCGCAGGTGCTCCCCGGCCAGATCCTGCTCGGTCTCGGGCTCGCCCTGGTCTTCGTACCCATGCAGAACGTGGCCCTGTCGGGCATCGAGCCACGTGATGCCGGAGTTGCCGGAGCCGCGCTCACCGCCACCCAGCAGATCGGCGGATCCATCGGAACGGCCGTCTTCACGGCGCTCTACGCCGCAGTGGTCGCCTCAGCAGCTCCGGGTTCCAGCCCGTTCGCCGGGTTCGTCGACGGCTACTCGACCGTGTTCCTGGCGGCGGGGGTCGGGGTACTCATCGCCGCTCCGATCAGCTGGTTCATGGTGAAGGTGCCGCGGAGCGGGTTCGCCGCCGACCCGGAGGCTCTGCACGTCGGCTGACAGGCGTACCGCGGCGACCGGATGCCCGTGAACGGTCGGGGCCGGATGCCCGTGAACGGCCGGGTCTGGATGCCCGTCAGAACAGGGGCCACGGCACCGCAGGCATCTGCCCGCGGGGGCCGGGGAACTTCCCGGTCTGGAGCAGCCGGTCGCAGCGTTTGCGGAGTGCCCGCCGTTCCCGGTCGGTGATCAGCTCCACAAGCGCCTCGCCGAGCGTCCAGTCGAGGTCGTCGCGCACGCGCTGGACTCCTTCGAGTTCTGCGGGCAGCAGCTCGTCGCCGATGAACCCCCAGAGCACGGTACGCAGCTTGTGCTCCTCATGGAACGTGAGGCCGTGGTCGACTCCGTACCGGTGCCCGCCCGGCATCGGCAGGATGTGGTTGCCCTTCCGGTCGGCGTTGTTCGTGACCACGTCGAACACCGCCATCCGGCGCAGTTCGGCTGAGTCCTCGTGGATGAGGGACACCGGATGATCGTGCTCGTCACGCCCGTCGAACACGTGACGCCAGCCCGTCTCCGGCATGGTGCCCCAGGAGACGAGGTCGACGGCATCCTGCGCCTCGTCGACGTCCTGCCAGAGCTGCAGCATTCCGGGGCCGAGCGGACCATCGCCGAGCCAGGTGCGCGGGACCACATTCCAGCCGAACGACTCGGAGACGAGGTGCGCGGCGACCTCCCGGTGCGCGAGGTTGCCGTCGGGGAAGTCCCAGAGCGGCTTCTCGCCCGAGATGGGCTTGTAGACGACGGTGAGGTCGCCCAGCTGGGCGAGGAACGTCGCGTTCGAGGCCGTCGTGATCCGACCGGTGAGCTCCAGCTCGCCATCCGACGGAAGGGCCCCGCTCACGGTCAGAAGCTGCCGGGCAGCACGCAGGTGTGACCCTCGGGGTCGATCGGTGTGCCGCAGAGCGGGCAGAGCGGGCGGCCGGCGCCGACGATCTCGAGGGTGCGTTTCGCGAAGGCCCGGGCTGTGCCCACGGGGATGCGGACGACCATCATCTCCTCGGGTTCGAAGACGCCCGGTTCTGTCGGGTCGCCGAGGCCGAGGGAGTCGTCATCGTCATCGCCGTCGATCATCGGGAACGCCTCGATGACGACCTGCAGCGTCGTCGGGTCCCAGCCGAGGCTCATCGTGCCGGTGCGGAACTGCGTATCGACCGGCTGCTCGAGCGGATCGTTGTCGACGAGTTCGACGGGGGTGGCGTCGGGGATGCTGAGCGGATTGCCGTCGGCCGACATCAGTTCGTCGAGGATCTCCTCGATCTTCTCCGCGAGCACCGCGGACTGCTCCTTCTCGAGCGAGACGGTCACGATGCGGGATCCGGTGCGCGCCTGCAGGTAGAAGGATCGGGCACCGGGTTGGCCGACGGTGCCGACGACGACCCTGTCGGGCCAGTCGAAGCCATGGACGATGGTGGGCATGCAGCCATTCTAAGCGCGGCCGGGCGGCGCTTCCGCCCTGCCCGGGTCGCAGTGCGGGCCTACTCGGTGCCCGCTCCGCCGCCGACCGCCGCCTCGGTGGGGGGAGCGCTCGCGGCGAGCCAGGAGAGGTCGCCCGAGTCGGTGTTCGTCGAGACGACGTCGGGCCGGTTCGCCCCGTAGCGCACGATCGAAATGGATGCTGGACCCACGTTGATCCGTTGGAACAGGTCGAGGTGCATTCCGAGAGCATCCGCCAGCACCGACTTGATGATGTCGCCGTGGCTCACCGCGACCCACACTGCTTTCGGGCCGTGCTCGGCCTCGAATTCCGCGTCGAGCCGGCGGATCGCCGACACCGAGCGCGCCTGCATCTGTGCCAGCGACTCGCCGCCCGGGAATACCGCAGCCGAGGGCTGCGACTGAACGACCGACCAGAGCGGCTCCTTCGCCAGGTCGCTGAGTTTCCGGCCCTGCCAGTCGCCATAGTCGCACTCGGAGAGGGCCTTCTCGATCTGCGTGGGCGGCTCGCCCTGCTGAGCCGAGAGGAGGGCGCGGGCGGTCTGCCGGCAGCGTTCGAGCGGACTCGACACGACGGCGACCACGGGAACCGCGGCGATCCGGGCAGCTGCCCGGGCTGCCTGTTCGATCCCGACCCGGTCGAGTCTGACTCCGGCGGTGCGGCCCGCCAGCACTCCGGTGGCGTTCGCGGTGGTGCGGCCGTGCCGCACGAGGAGGACTGTGGCCATGCCTACAGCCTAGACACCACCGGGCGGGGTGCGGTGCTGTTCGTGGCGGCGACCCAGCCGGCTCGGTGAGTGTCGGCTTCAGTCGCCCGGGGTGTCGTCGCCACGCAGCGACGCCACCGTGGCCGTCATCGCCTCCGTGGCATGCGTCAGCACGTCGATCTTGTGCTCGGGGGTGGAACTGTGTTCGAGGGTGAGGGCGGCCCGGGCCGTCTCGAGGTAACGATCGGTCACCCACGATGAGGCCTCGATGCCCGCGGCGGTCAGCTCGAGGTGGAGGCTCCGCCGGTCATCCGGATTCGGGATGCGGTGCACGAGGCCGAGCTTCTCGATGCGGTCGATCATCGCCGTGGTCGCACCGGTGGTGAAGTTGAGGCTCGCTGCGAGTTGCTTCGGCGTCACAGTCTGCGCGTCGGCGATGAACATGAGCGCGTAGTAGTCGGTCTGGGCCAGACCGAGGTGCCGGGCGAAACTCGATTTCAGATGGCGGTGCTCTGTGTCGAGCTGGTGCAGAGCCGTGAGAAACTGCCGCACCGCAGTCTCGCGCACGGCGAGTTTGCGGGGGCTTGTTTCAGAAATTTTTTCATCTCCTCTGAGAAGAGCCATGATTTTACCTCAGTCCTGGGCCTTCCGCTAGGAACAGAAGGGAAGCTTCGATTTTAGGCCGCAGCCCGGCTGGCTCGCGTCCCCCCAAAAGAGGGTATTGAATCTATAGCCAAGTTACTTCACAATAAAGGTGCTTGCCAATCAAGTAGATCCCATCGGGTGTTCTATGGGGCAACACTCCAATCATTTCTCACCTAGGGGTCATCCACATGTCTTCACACGCTTCGGTTTCCAAGGCCAAACGCCTCCGCTTCGCACCCATCGCCGTGATCGCGGGTGTCGCCGGCGCAGTTCTGCTCTCGCTGAGCCTCACCGGCACCATGTCGGGCTTCGTCGCCAGCATCACCAACTCCGCGAACACGGCCGCCACCGGCGCGCTTGTCATGCAGGAGCAGAACTCCGGTGTCACCGTGACCTGCCTCAGCACCGACGGCGGCTCGGTCTCGACCAACGCGGCCACCTGCGCCACGATCAACAAGTTCGGCGGCAGCACCACCATGACGCCGGGCAACACCGTCACCACCCCGATCACCATCAAGAACATCGGCACCGTCGCGGCGACCACCTTCACGCTCACCCCGGGAGCCACCTGCACCCAGAGCAACTCGGGCACGCTGAACGGCACCGCCACCGACCTCTGCTCGAAGCTCAACGTCGTCATCACCTCCGGCGCGACCACCGTGTTCAGCGGCACCGCTGCAACCCTCGCCGGAGCAACCGCCGCTTCCTTCACCATGCCTGCCGCCCCGGCCGCCGGTGCCAGCATTCCCTTCTCCTTCGCTGTCACCCTCGCTTCGACCGCGGGCAACACGTACCAGGGCCTGCAGGCCTCGGTTCCGATGACCTGGAGCTTCAGCAGCTAGTCACCGTCCGAACCGTGTCGCGGGCAGCCCGAAAGCATCAGGGCCGTCCGCGACACGCATGTCACCACCGCGCTCCACCATGTGAACCGAACCGATCGCAACAGTCTGAAGAAGGGAGAGTCGCATGACACTCACCTCCGTCAGGCCGAGAGGCGCCCACTCCGGCCCCCGTCGCTGGACCGGGCGTCGCGCACCCCTTTCTCTGCCGGTGCGCATCGGCCTCGCAGCAGTCGCGACACTGCTGTCGAGCATCCTGATCGCTGCTCTGCTCTTCTTTCTGGCCGGCGGGCGCTGGTTCATCGTGCAGACGCCGTCGATGGGCGAGACCGCGCCAGTCGGCACACTGATGCTCACGACGCCGTCGCTCCACACTGCCGTCGGGGACATCATCACCTTCCACCCGCCGACCGCGCCGAACGAGACCTTCACCCACCGGGTCATCGCGATCACCGACCAGGGCATCTCGACGCAGGGTGACATCAACGGTGCGATCGATCCATGGATGCTCGCACCAACCGACATCATCGGTGAAGCCGCGGTGATCCTCCCTGCGGCCGGGTGGTTCGTGAAGGCGTTGCC
The DNA here is from genome assembly GCF_006716115.1 of Subtercola boreus. Taxonomy (NCBI): domain Bacteria; kingdom Bacillati; phylum Actinomycetota; class Actinomycetes; order Micrococcales; family Microbacteriaceae; genus Subtercola; species Subtercola boreus. Next base: position 4,039,939 of record NZ_VFOO01000001.1, read on the forward strand.
CCTCGTGGCGATCGGTGCCGCACTGGTCTGGCTCGTCTCGTCGATGTTCCGGACGGCGGCCCGGCGATCGGCTGTGAGGATCGCCGGCTTCTCGTTCGTCGTCGCGGCGGCGGCCTACATCCTCCGCCCGCTGATCGGCGTCGTCGTGCTCAGCACCAACGCGGACGAGACGGGGGCGCATGCCACCGTCGTCTCGACGGGCATCCTGCCGATCCGGGTGCAGGCCGTCGGGGGCACCAGCGCCGACCTCGTCACCGGGCAGGTCGGCAGCCTGGACATTCCGAGCCTCGTCGACTCGAGCCAGTACCACCTGTCTTCGGCGCTCAACATGTCACTGGTCGGCTGGATCGTACTCGGAGCGATCTGCGCGCTTCCCCTGCTCTGGAGCATCATCGTCGGGCTTCCGGCCGAGAACGAGGAGTTCCCCGCGTGACGCGCCACTCGGGCATCCCCGGGGCGCACGCGGCACCATCGTCGCGGTCGTTCGGGCGCCGGGGCTGGCGCGGAATCGTCGGGGGCGGCCTGCTCGCCGCCCTCCTCGCCACGACCTGCGTGCTGACGGCGCTGACGCCCGGCACGAACTCGGCCTACGTCGCACGGATCACCAACTCGGTCGACACTGCGGCGACAGCACCGTACTTCACCTGCGCGGCGGCCTACGCGGCCGACAAGTCGAACGCACTGTTCCAGTACCCGTTGACTGAGGCGACGGGTGCGACGACGGCGCTCGACGTGTCGGGCCGGACGGCGAACGGAAACTACCAGGGGTCGATGACGAGAAGCACCACCACCCCCATCTCCTGCTCGCGCGACACGAACAGCGCCTATGTGCTGAACGGCACCACAAGCTACCTCTCGACGCCCACCCAGGTCACGACGCCGGCGACGTTCACCCTTGAGACGTGGTTCAAGACCACCGTCGGAGGAGGCAAACTCGTCGGCTTCGAGGCCAACCAGACCGGCACATCCAGCGTCTACGACCGGCACGTCTACCTGAACCCCACGGGCCAGCTCATCTTCGGCACCTACAACAACGGACTCCAGACCATCACGAGCCCGCTCGACTACGACGACAACCTGTGGCACCACGTCATCGCCACATTCTCGGCGTCGACCGGCATGAACCTGTGGGTCGACGGTAAGAACGTCGCGGCCAACGCGACCTATACGACGGCAGAGGCGCACGCTGGCTGGTGGCGTTTCGGCGGCGGCAACCTCAGCGGTTGGCCCACCCCGGGCGCGACCGGTTTCTTCACGGGGTCGATGCGGTACGCGGCGGTCTACACAGTGGTGCTGAGCCCGGCGACGATTTCGAACCACTACGCCGCAGGGCGGTAGGGGGCGCGTTCCGCTCGCAGTGTGGATGCGCCGACAACGACAGTCTCAGACAGTTCCCGGTTCCTCGTCGCGATTCGGGTTCTGAATGCCGATGAGGGAGACGATACCTCCGGCGCCGAAGAGGAGTGCGGCGACGAACGAGACCCGGTGGAAGCCCGCGAGATCAAGCACGGCGCTGCCGGCAATGAGGCTGGCAAGGGCGACAGCGATGAGCCCCGCGACGCGCGAGACCGCGTTGTTGGTCGCCGAAGCGATCCCCGATCGTGAGGGGTCGATGGCGCCGAGGATGGCGGAGGTCAAGGGTGCAACCGTGACAGCCATGCCGAGACCGAAGACCACGATTGCTGGGAGAACCTGGCTGAGATAGTTCGCGCTTTCATCGAAGCGCAGCATCAACAGGAATCCGGCGGCCGCGAGCAGAGGCCCGACGGTCATGAACAGCCGCGGTCCGAATCGGCTCGAGAGCCTCCCGAAAAGTGTCGACAACCCGATGAGAAGCAGGCTCGTCGGGATCATCGCGAACCCTGCCTCCGTCGCGCTGTACCCGGCAACCTGCTGGAGGAAGACGGCGATGCTGAAGAATCCGAGAGAGAGCGCCCCGTAGATGAGGAAGGTCGCAAGGTTCCCTACGGAGAAGTTCCGTGAGCGGAAGAGTTCCAACGGCAACATCGGTTGCGCGGCCCTCCGCTCGTGAAAGAGGAAGCCGCCGAGCGCGACCAGACCGATGACAAGGGGCACGAACACTATCGGAGAGCTCCAGCCGAAGTTCGCCTGTTCGATCAGCGCGAACACCGGCAGTCCCAGGGCGACGACGCCCAGTGCCGCCCCTCGCACGTCGACCTTCACGCCGGGCCGGCGGTGGTGGTCGGGCTCGAGCTTGGCGAGCAGAATGACGGTTATGGCGATCGGGAGCACGTTGATGCCGAACACGAAACGCCACGAGAGCTGGTCCACAAGGACCCCGCCGAGAATCGGGCCAGCAATGTTGGCGACGCTTGTGAACGCGGTCCAGGTGCCGATCGCGCGACCCTGTGATGCGCCGGAGAAGCTCGCAAGGATGATGGCCAGCGATGACGGAACAAGTAGGGCGCCGGCGATGCCCTGAAGAGCCCGCGACACGATCAGGAATTCGATCGTCGGCGCGAATGCGCACAACAGCGAAGTGACGCCGAAGCCGAGCAGGCCGGCCCGGAGGATCTTCTTGTGGCCGAAGACGTCCGACAGGGAGCCGGCGAGCAGGATGACAGAGCCGAGCGTGATGAGATAGGCGTCGACCACCCATTGCTGGGACGACAGTTCCCCGCCGAGCTCACGGCTGATCGCGGGGAGTGCCACGTTGATGACGGTCGCGTCGAGAAACGAGACGAACGCCGACAGAATTGCCACAGCGAGAACGAATCGCTGCGCGGTGGTCATCTTCTCGGCCATGAGGCAAGTCAAGTGCATGCGGCATGGCCTGCGCGACGCCTCACGCCTCCGCCGCCCGGAAAACCCCTTCCGTATTCGGAACTCGAATACCGGCATCGGAAGTTTGCATCCCGACGGGATACGATCTTTGTTCGGCGTGGTGGTGGAAAGGCGTTTCTCATGGGACGAGTCTCGAAGGCCGAGCAGGAGCGCCACCGGGAGGAGATCCTCGACGCGGCGGCTCGGCAGGTCAAAGAGCTCGGCCTCGACGGGGTGACCATTCCGGGTGTGATGTCTGCGGTTGGACTCACACGGGGGGGCTTCTACGGACACTTCTCGTCGAAAGCCGACCTTGAAGCGCGCGCTGTGGAACGAGCTTTCGACGTGCAGTCGCGCACCTTCGCCACGGTCGCTCGACATCACCCGGGCGATCACGACGCGGCCCTCGGCGAGATCGTCGATTTCTATCTCTCCGACGTCCATCGTCGCCAGCTCGACCGCAGTTGCCCGATCGCGGCACTCAGCGCCGACGTGGCTCGGGAGCCCGATGATTCTCCTGCGCGCACTGCCTACGCGGCCGGGCTGACCGAGAATCTGAGTCATCTGACCGGTCTTGCCGAGCCGGAAGGTGTGGTCCCGTCGCCGAGTCAGCGGGCGGACACTCTCGTGACGATGGCCACCGCAGTCGGCGCGATAATCATCGCGCGGGCTGCGGATGGCCATCCCATTGCGGATGAGATTCTCGCCGCGGTGAAGGTGGCGTTACGGTGAGTCGGTTACCGGCTGTAGTGAAGTGCTGCGTCGATGATGACCCCGGTGACCTGGAGGGGCTTCGCGATCATTGCGAGGTGAGGTGAATTCGCCTCCGTGACCTTTCCATGGGCTCGCGCGGCCATGACCTGCTGCTCGGCGGGGGGCAGTACCTTGTCAGCGGTGCCGATGAAGAACCAGCTGGGGATGGTCTTCCACGCCGGTGTGCCTGAGAACGGGGTACCGAGCGCACCGAGCGTGATCGGGCTCTGGCCTGCAGCCAGAGTCTTCGTCACGGTCGAAGGAAGACTCGCGGCGAAGATCGCCTTGTACTGGTCCGTCTTGATGTAGCTGTCGTAGAGGGCCTGGGGCGCGTCGGGCGCGGGCAGGACGAAATCGAACACCGTGGTCGGATTGGCGACGTTCAGGAGCGAACCCGGCAACACATTCGTCAGTTGCTGCGCCGATTCACCGTTGTCGGGTGCGTACCCGTCGATGTAGACGAGAGCCTTGACGTCAGGGTCGTTGAGGCCCGCGCCCGTGATGACGACACCGCCGTACGAATGGCCGACCAGGATGACGGGGCCAGACGTTCTCTGGTTGATGAAGTCCGACACCGCCTTGGTGTCTTCGACCACGCCGCGCAGAGGGTTCGGCGCGACCAGCACGGTGTACCCCGCGAGCTGCAGGGCGGTGGTCACCGGCGCGAAACTGGAACCGTCGGCCCAGGCACCGTGCACGAGCACGATCGTGGGTTTCGGGCTCACCGAGGCAGAGACGCCCGCCTGCGAGTCCAAGGGTGCGGCGCTTGCGACTGAGAGCTGACCGGGGATGACGACTGCAACAACTGCAATCGCCGCGGCGAACAGACCGGCCCATCTGAGACGGGCATTTTTCTGGGTGCGTTTCATGTGCACGAGTATGGTCTCCGAAGGCTCTTCGGAGGCATCAGTTATGTGCGGGAACCGGTCACAGAATGCATGACAGAAAGTGCTGACCTCTGCTAGCGGTGTTCAGGGCTGCGCGTTCAGGAGGGGTCGACCGTCTGATGGTAGAGACCGGCGAGTTCGACTCGGGAATGCACCCCCAACTTGATGAAAGCGAAACGCAGGTGAGCGTTCACGGTATGGGGTGAGAGTTTCAGCTGCTCGGCGACCTGGCGGTTGGTGAGGCCCTGAACGATCAGAGAGGCCACGGCCCGTTGAGCCGTGGACAACGTCGACCAGGCATCGGTGCCGGACGGCACCTCGGTCTCGGGCGGCGCGCCCAGGTTGGCCAGTCTCTTGGTGATGCGCTTCTCCTCGTGGAAGGCTCCGGCTTCGGCGTAGAGCTTCAGCGCCGTCTTGAAGTGATCGATTGCCGTCGTCGAATCGTGGCCCACATTCATCCGTCCGAGGTCCTCCAGGGCTGAGGCCAAGACAATCGGCCGATCGATCGACTCCAGCAACACGACGGCCTTGAGCATCAACCCCCTGTCGTCTGAGAGGAGGGCTCGGGCATGCATTGCCGTTGCACGGAGAATGGGGAACGGTCGGTTCTCTGCGGCGCGAGCCTCCGCGAACGCGACCATGGTCGTCGCCGCTCGGCGGTGACCTGTTCGAAGGGCCATCCTCACGAACACGACGTCATCTGCAGCATCAGTCGAGCCGGAGAAGTACGGCCCGGGAAGGCCGAGGCGATCGAGCACGGGGAGGGCCAACTCGATTGCCGTTTCCCATTCGCCGTACCATCCAGCGATGAGCGATGCGAGCCAGGAACCGGTGTTCCGAATGCGCGCTGCCTCGTCGCGGGACATCCGTTCAGCGGACACCCGGTGGGTGTTGATGGCCTCGACGTCGCCTTCGTAGAGGGCAACGCGAACGAGAGTGTAGATCGCAGTGATGTCGGCGAAATTGCCGGGACCCAACTCGTCGACCATCTCCAGCAGCGCCTGGGCTTCGACGCCAGCGTCCGCAAGCCGGCCCGCGTCAAGAAGAACGCGTGCCCTCGTCATGATCCACAGCCTGAGTCCGCCACCCTGCCGTAGCCGCGTGGTCTCCTGGATGCCGCGATCGGCTTCCCGGAGAGCGCTGCTGATGTCGCCGGCACTGACATACATGAAGCTGATGAAGATCGCTTCGTTGGCCGCAGTACGGTACCTGGTCTGCGCAAGATCCGCGATGATCATGGCTTCGTGAATCGACGCGAACGCCAGTTCCCATTTTCCGCCGTAGAACTGTCGCGACGCGCGGGCCGTGGCAAAGGTAGCCAGAACGGCGAGGTTCTCCGGCGCGGCCGTCGTCAGGTCCACGGGGCGCTGCACCTCGGCGGTCATCAGCGTGTTCAAGGCGAGTTGCGCCTCGAGGTTCTGCCTGGTCGCTTCGGAGATGCCGGGTAGGGCCAAAGCGATGGTTGCCTGCTTGACCGCCTCCGAGAAGGAGAATTGGCTCGACATCCTGGTGACGCTCAACCGGAGCAGTGCTTCTTCCTCGCCGGATGCGACACCCGACAATTCTTTGTCGATGAGTCTGCGAGCGTGCGTGGCCTGGCCGGCCTGCCAGAGGTACGTTGCTGCCTCCGACACGATTTCCGCGCGGTCCGGATCTCGGCCGGGAGAGAGCTCCAGCGCTCGGACGGCCAGATCGGCTGCCGTGGAGGGCGTCAGGGAACTCAGCTGGCGAGCCGCGCTCCGAAGCACAGAGACGGCGTCCGAGTCGCCGGGCTGGGCGCTTTCGGCAAGCATCGTGGCGACTTCGATCACGTTGCCCCCACGGGCCAGCTGAACGTCGATGACCTTCCGCCGAAGAATCCGGTGTGCGGTTGCCGGGACTTCCTCTTCGATGATCTCCCGGAACAGGTCGTGGGAGAAGCGCAGGTCGCCGATGTCGAGGAGAAGTCCTGCATCGACAGCTTCACGCACCGGGCCGATGAGATCCCCGACGCTGACGTCGAGCATCTCGGCCAACACTTCCAACTCGAAGGTTCGCCCGATGACGGATGCGACCTCCAACGTCTGCCGACACCGGGCGGACAGGGCGCTGACCCGGCTTTTCACCGACTCTCGAAATCGCTGCGGCACGGCAGAGCCGATGAGCCGGGCAACCCCGCCGTCAGACGCAATGAGGCCTTCGTCCACAAGGCCACCGAGGAGTTCGAGGACGTACAGCGGCAGGCCTTCAGATTGAAGGACCGATCGGAGCATGCGTGCATCCGGTGTGGCTCCGACGACGTCGTGCACCATGCTCGCGACCGCGCTGTCCGACAGGGACCCGAGCGTCAGGAGGTTCTCTCCGATATCGCCGTACCGCTCGAAGACGCTGGTGATCCTGCTGGCCTTCATGGCGCTCTGGCGAACCGCGACGACCCACAGGATGGGCGAAGCCGAGAGGCGCAGAGGCAATGTCTTCAGGGCGAGGAGCGTGGCGTCGTCGCACCATTGCAGATCGTCGATGACGATCACCATCGGACCGTCCAGAGACGCTCGGTCCAGACCATCCTGCAGCTCCTGAAGGATCCAGAATCTGTTCTCCGGATTCGATTCAAGACTTGCGAGTTCATCTTCGGCGAGCAGCTCGACCCCCGCTGCCTCCATTCCCACCAGGAGCGGTGCGAAGGGAGTCAGGTGGCCCTCTGGATCGCCCGATCCGTAGAAGTATCGGGCGCCCGACTGCAGAGCCAGCCCCTTGGCGTCTTCAAGCAACCGTGTCTTTCCGGAGCCAGGCTGACCTGAAATGACGAGCCAGCCGCCTTGCCCGCCGACGACAGTGTCGATGGCCCGGCCGATCGTCGCCAATTCCACGTCTCGACCTCGGGTGGGCAGAACCCTTCGTGCGCGACCACCGTGCGCCTGTGCTGACTCGCTCAATCGGACCTGGGCTTCGTTCGGATAAAGCTTTTAGATGTTGTTCAACATGATTAAAATGACTGTACCCTCTTGCCCGCAGATCCGCTGGGCAGCGGGTACCTAGCACGGACGTGCTACCTCCGGGCCAGGGCGGTCGCGTCACGAGTTCACGGCAGTTGCTACTCGCTTCACAAATAACGTGAATGTGTCATGCGCGGGCGGCGTCGGCCTCCCTACGGTGAAGACGTGACTGGAATCCGAACCTCAGCTGGCGATACCTGATGGATCTCCGCGGCCTCGAAGCCGTCGTTGCAGTCAACGATTGCGGTTCATTCTCAGCAGCAGCACTGGCCCTCTTCATCTCCCAGCCGGCGCTGACGAGAAGAGTGGCACTGCTCGAACGAGAACTCCAAGCCAAACTCTTCACCCGGACGGCTCGAGGCGTGTTCCTGACAGAGGCCGGAAAAGCCGTGATCGAGCCGGCAGAACGAGCGCTGCGCGACGCACAGGATGTTCTCCGGGCGCTCCACCCCGTGCCAGACAGGCCGCCTGCCCTCCTGCGACTGAGCGCCGCCACCAACTCCGGAATGGAACGGATCGGCCGGCTCATCGCCCGCTTCCACGATGACCGACCCCTCGTCGATGTCGAATTCGCCTCGGCCGAATCCACCGCAGCGGCAGTGTCTGCGCTCGAAGAAGGCAAGTGCGATCTCGCGGTCGTCGACCAACCTGTCAGGTCGCAGACCCTCACCGTGACGAATCTGTTCCAAGACGACTACCTCGGAGTCTATGCACCCCGTGGGGGCGAGAAGGCGGGTGGAATCCAGATGGCGACGAGGACCATCGTCGAAGGCCGAGCCCTCGTGCACCTCCCGGAATCGCTTCATCCGCACCAACCCGGAAAGCAATTGTTCGACATGGTCGGCGTCGAACCGGCATCCACCATAAAGACGCATCATCCCGAGCTGTTGGTGTCGATCGCGCTGGCCGGTAGAGCAGTGGCGGTTGTGCCGCGGAATGTCGCTCTGGCCGCCCAGGCGGCCGGAGCCTGCGTGATCGAGCCCCCCAAGCCGATCACGCGCACGATCGGACTGGCGAGTGACCGCAGCGAGAACTCGATCGCCACGTCTCTCTTTCTCCGGCTGGCGGTCGCGGAATTCCCCCACAGTGCTCCACAACATCTCAGAATCAGGAATCAATCATGAGCGTGTCCACTCTGCTTGTCACCGGGGCCAACGGGTCGACCGGGTTCGCCGCCGTTCAAGCTCTGAGCGGTGGTGGACACACCATCCGTGCGCTCGTACACCGCGACGATGAACGCGCAGACAGGCTCAGAGAACTCGGTGCGCAGATCGTCGAAGGGGATCTGCTCGACATCGACAGCGTGCACGCTGCCCTCGACGGAGTCAGCGCTGCATACTTCGTCTACCCTGTTCAGCCGGGCCTCATCGACGCCACAGCCTACTTCGCCCAAGCTGCGACCGAGACAGGGGTGCAGGCCATCGTGAACCTCTCGCAAAGAACGGCCCGCCGGGATTCGGGCAGCCACGCAGCCCGCGACCACTGGATCGCCGAGCGGGTCTTCGACTGGTCGGGTGTGCCCGTCACGCATCTGCGGCCGACACTGTTCGCGGAATGGCTCCTCTACGACTTCGCGCGACAGGGAGTCATCGATCACGATGTGCTGGCACTCCCGTTCGGCGATGGACAGTTCGCGCCGCTCGCCGCCGCCGACCAGGGCAGGGTGATCGCCGCGATCCTCAGCGACCCGTCACCTCACGCAGGAAAGACCTACTTCCTGAACGGCCTCACCGTGATGAATGGCGAGCAGATAGCCGCTGCCCTCGGTGAGGGGATCGGGAGGCCCATCCGCTACGTTCCCGTACCCATCAGAGACTTCCAGGCTGCGGTCACCGCAATCCCGCG